>NZ_WSRS01000100.1 GCF_009767945.1 Streptococcus danieliae
TGCCATTGTTTTTTAGCAATTTCTGATGATTTTTTAGCTATTTACACGGAGTTGTTTGAGGTATGAATAATTTGGGTGAATTTTAGTATCAGAGAGGATAAGTCAGAAAATAATTAATCAAAAATCCTTGGAATGAATCGTTCCAAGGGTTTTGTGCGTTACAGTGATCAGAGAAAAGTTGTTATGGATGTCTTCCTCCTAGGCCGACTGGCCTAAAAGAATCCAGTGATGACTTCAAGGAGTTCTTGGGGGCTATGAACTTCAAAGTCTATGAGGCATTCACCTCCAGCTGGTGCTGGTCGGTGGCGATGGTTGAACCAGACAGAGGACCAACCGGCTTTGTGCTTACCTTCGACATCATTTTCAAAGGAATCCCCAATATACAAGGTTTCTTTTGGTATGACCTTAAACTGTCGAGTCGCCTTATCAAAAATTTCGCAGGGAGTCTAGTCAATCCGTCTCTACAAATATGTACCTTGATTAGTAAATGTAAATGATTTAATTAGTCTGGGTATTTTTAGAGGTCCCCTTTATTAACCAAAGTCAATGAGGCTAGACTTTTGTCCCTGCCTCTTTCCTAAGACTTTGGTCATAATCAAGGGCGTGTCGATCGGACAGGTCCTTTTTTGGTGCTTCTGTGTTAAAATAAAAGGAGATATTTTGGAAATTTTTGAAAAGGACTGGGGTAGCTTGTATGTTTCGATTAATGGCGACAGACTTGGATGGGACATTTTTAGATGGGAACCATCAGTTTGATCAGAAGCGGTTTGCCAGCCTCTTGGATCGTTTGGATGAGCTGGGGATTGTATTTGCGGCGGCATCTGGTCGTGGGATTGCGTCGATGCGGGAGTTGTTTGCGGACTTCCGGGATCGGATGTATTTGATTGGTGAGAATGGTTCGATTATTGAGGAGCGGGGTCAGGTGATTTGGTCTCGGACCATGGATGCGGAGACGGTGGAGCAGCTGTTTGCGGATTTGGTGGCAAGTCCTTATGTGGATAAGAATCAGTTGATTTTTTCGGCGGAGCATGAGGTTTATGCCTTGGAGACGGTGGATGCGGACTATTTGGAGTTGGCGCGGGAGTATCATCCGCAGATTCAGTTGATCGGAGATTTGCAGGAGATGCAGGAGCCGATTTTCAAGGTTACCTTGAATTTGCGGGAAGCGGAGGTGCAGGAAGGGGTGGCTTGGCTGGTTCAGCATTTGCCGGGTTACTCGGTTATGACGACGGGTTACCAGACCTTGGATATTGTTCCTACAGGGATTGATAAGGGAGCGGCGCTGGGGCGTCTGTTGTTGATGAAGGACTGGCATCCGGATGATTTGGTGGCTTTTGGAGATCAGCTTAATGATCGGCAGATGCTGGAGTTGGCTGGTTTGGCTATTTGTCCAGAGAATGCCAAGGATGAGATTAAGGCCATTGCCGATCGTGTGATTGGCCCTGCTAGTCAGGGGTCTGTGCTCAAGTATATGGAGGAGCTTGTTTGATGGATATTCGTTTAATCGCCCTGGATTTAGATGGGACCTTATTGACCAGTGAGAAGAAAATCAGTCCGCGGACTAAGGCTGCCTTGGCGGCGGCTCGTAAGCAGGGGGTCAAGGTGGTTTTGACCACGGGGCGGCCTCTGAAAGCCATGGATTTTCTGTTGAAGGAGTTGGACTTGGATGGTCAGGCGGAGGAGTATGCGATTACCTTTAATGGTGGTCTAATCCAGCGCAACACGGGTGAGATCCTTGCCGAGGCGCAGTTTAGTTACGAGGAGGTTGCGGAGTTGTATCAGCTTAGTCGCGAGCTTAATCTGCCTTTGGATGTGATTCAGGAGGGGACCGTCTTTAATCTTGAGGGGCCGATTGTCTCACGTTACCAGTCCTTCAATCCAAGTTTGGATTTCCAGCTGATTTCCTTTGCCGATTTGGAGGAGCAGTCCTTTTATAATAAGTGTATCTCGGCTCACGACGCAGCTGCTTTAGATGGGGCAATCCAGCAAATCCCAGCCCCATTTTTTGAAAAATATGGAATCTTTAAGTCCCGCGACCAATTGCTGGAGTGGCTGCCAAAAGAGGCGGATAAGGCAAGAGGATTGGAGAAATTAACAGCTCTGCTGGGCTTGAGCAAGGACCAGGTGATGGCTTTTGGAGACGAGGCCAACGACTTGTCGATGGTTCAATGGGCTGGCTATGGGGTTGCCATGGGCAATGCCGTTCCAGCCTTGAAGGACGTGGCCTGGAAGGTCTTGGAGTGGACCAATGATCAGGAGGGTGTTGCCCGAGCAGTGGAAGAATATGTATTGAAGGAGAAACAAGATGGGGCTATTTGATCGCCTATTTGGAATTGAGAAAGCAGAAGATCCGCAAGAAGAGCCAGTAGTCGAAGTAACCGAGGAAGTTGAGGCGCCAGCCGAAGCGTCTGAGCCGGAGCAACTGGAGGAAGTGGAACCGGCAATCGAAGTAACCGAGGAAGTTGCGGCGCCAGCCGAAGCGTCTGAGCCGAAGCAACTGAAGGAAGTGGAACCGGTAATCGAAGTAACCGAGGGAATCGAGACTCCAATTGAAGCATCTGAGCCTGAACAGCCGGAGGAAGTGGAAGCTGCTGAGATTGCGGTTGAAAAGGTAACGGCTGAAACCCTGCCGGACTACTATGTACAAATGCGGGCCCAGCTGGATGCAGCTAGTCGCAAGGTTGAGGAAGAGCAGTTCCAGGATGCCTTGGAAGAAGTTCGCAAACGCCGGGAAACTGAAGCTGAGAAATACAATCGGAGTTTGCAGAAAACCCGTTCAGGTTTCTTGGAAAGCCTCAACGCCTTTTTCGCCAATTTCCGTACAGTGGACGAGGAATTTTTCGAGGAGTTGGAAGAACTCCTCATCACCAGTGACGTCGGTGTGCAGGTTGCGACCCAGCTAACCGAGGACCTACGTCAAGAAGCTCGCTTGGAGAATGCTAAAAAACCGGAAGACTTACGCCGGGTTATTATTGAAAAATTAGTGGACATTTACGACAAGGATGGTCACTATGAAGAGGAAATTAACTTCCAAGAGGGTCTGACAGTCATGCTCTTTGTCGGAGTCAATGGCGTCGGTAAAACAACCTCTATCGGAAAACTAGCCTACCGTTATAAAGAAGAAGGCCGCAAGGTCATGTTGGTCGCAGCCGATACCTTCCGGGCAGGAGCTGTGGCCCAGCTAGTTGAATGGGGCAAACGCGTGGGTGTGCCCGTTGTCACTGGACCTGAAAAAAGCGATCCAGCCAGCGTTGTCTATGATGGCCTAGAACGGGCCCAAGCCGAAGGTGTTGATGTCCTCTTGGTTGACACAGCCGGCCGCTTGCAGAACAAGGACAACCTCATGGCTGAGCTGGAGAAAATGGGTCGGATCATCAAGCGCGTGATTCCCGAGGCCCCTCATGAAACCCTCTTGGCCTTGGATGCCTCCACCGGTCAAAACGCCTTGGTACAGGCTAAGGAATTTTCAAAAATCACACCGGTTACCGGGATTGTCTTGACCAAGATTGACGGTACAGCGCGTGGAGGAGTTGTGCTGGCTATTCGCCAGGAATTGGATATTCCGGTGAAACTGATCGGCTTTGGTGAAAAACTCGACGACATAGGTGATTTTAATTCGGAGCAATTTATGCGCTCCTTATTGGATGGCGTGTTTGTGACCGAGATGGAGTAAGAGTCGTTCAATAGGAATTGGAATTGGGACGGGACTAAATTTGAAAAAATTTAGTTAATTCGCTTTCTTAATTTTGGGCTCATGCTAAAAAGATCCACTGGATCTTTTTACTCCCACCCCCGCAAGGTTGATTAGGTCGGGTTCGGAGTCCTCTCGGCGAGTCAGGAATTGACTCGCTGAGCCTATGATATGGACGAACATGAAATGTTCGCTATCAAGCGAACGATTGGAGTTTGCTTCGCAAAAAAGATTTGGTACTCTCTAACAGCATACAATGCTGTTAGGCTCAATCAGCTACTACGTCAAAGGTATTTTGTTAATCATAAAGAGAGAGGCTAGACTTTTGTCCCAGCCTCTTTTTTTATGTCGATAAAAAAGACAAACCTCAATTTGAAGTTTGTCTTGAAATCTATATCCTACCAAATCCATTTGGCGTCAAACTGAGCCAGGAGTTGGTCAGCGGCTTCGGGGCCGTGGGAGCCGGCTGGGTAGAAGTGGAGAGGGCTTTGGTCTTCTTGCCAGCTGTGCTCGATTTTGTCAATCAGCTTCCAGCTTGCTTTAACTTCGTGCCAGTGGCTGAAGTTAGAGGAGTTGCTTTGGAGGGCTTCAAAAATCAATTTTTCATAGCCTTCTGGTCCTTCAGGGCGGTCGAAGGAGCTGATGGCTTGGGGCTGGATTGTGAAGTCGTAGCCTGGTATTTTTTGGTTAAATTGGAAAGAGATGCCCTCTTCTGGTTGGATGTAGAGGGTTAAAATGTTGGGTTCTAAATCCTCGGCAAAAATGGTCTCTTCTTGTTTGAAGACGATATCCACTCGTGTGGCCTTTTCAGCCAGGCGTTTGCCGGTGCGGATGAAGATAGGGATGTTGCGGAAACGGTCGCTGTCCAGGAAGAAGACACCGGCAAAGTAGGTTTCCGTCATTGAGTCTGGATTCACCTTTGGCTCCTCGCGATAGCCTGGTAGGTCCTGGCTATCGGTGTATTGACCGCGGATAAAATGGTTGGCTAGCTCTTTTGGCCCTGGCTTCTTCAAGGATTGGAAGACCTTGACTTTTTCTGCCCGGATATCATGCTTGCTGAAGGAGTGGGGCTTATCCATGGTTAATAGGGATAGAATCTGTAGGGCATGGTTTTGCACCATATCCCGCAAGGCACCGGATTGGTCATAATAATCCCCGCGCTCCTCGACGCCTAGTTGTTCGGCGAGGGTGATTTGGATGTTATGGATGGAGTGGCGATCCCAGATACGATCAATGATGGGGTTGGCAAAGCGGATGGCGTAAATATTTTCAACCATCTCCTTGCCTAAATAATGGTCGATGCGGAAAATCTGGTCTTCGCGGAAGGACTCCATCAGCTCCTCATTGAGCTGGCAGGCGGACTCCAGGTCGGAGCCAAAAGGCTTCTCGATAATCAAGTGCTCAAAGCCAAGGCCATCGATGATGTTTTCAGACTTGAGGTGCTTGGCGATAGTCCCAAAGAAACGAGGGGACATGGAGAGGAAAAAGAGCTTGTTGTTGTCTGCCCGGTAGCGATCATTGAGCTGGTTCTGGAGCTCCCGGATATTTTGATAATCCAAGGTGCTGGTGACATCGTGGCTTTGGTAGTAAAAACGAGCCGCAAAGTCCTGAGCTTGACTTGGATCAGTCACTAAATCCTGAATGGATTCAAGAACAACCGCTTCGTATTCCTCCTTGGACCAAGGACGACGAGAGGCGCCGATAACCGCAAAATTATCTGCTAGCTTTCCGGTTTTGAACAGACGAAATAGGGCAGGATAGAGCTTGCGTTTGGCTAAATCTCCACTGGCACCAAAAATGGTAATAATGGCTTTGGCAGGCATAGGGAACCTCTTTCTATGTTCTGTGTTTTTGAAAATTATACCATATTCAGCAAGTAGAGAGAGAAATGGAGTTCTATCAAAGCCCTATCCAAGGATAGATGACGGAAAAAGTCACTATTGAAAACGTCTGCCGTAGGTGATGTTAAAGAGCCATTGGGAGTGGGACAGAACTAATTTTGAAAAAATTTTCTACCATTTGTCAACTATCTTTTTCAAAATATGCCAATTTATTTAGTTCGTAGTTCCACCCCCGCAAGGCTGATTAGGTTTTCTTCTAAGCTTGAAAAAGCGAATGAAGAAACCAATCAGCTACTGCGTCAAAGTTGTTTCACCAATCAAAGTATAGTAGAATGAAACAAAAACCGTACACTTTGTACTATACTATTTTTATGGCATATTCAGTAGATTTTCGTGAAAAAGTTCTTTCATATTGTGAGAATATTGGCAGTATTTCTGAAGCAGCAACTGTTTTCCAAATTTCTCGTAATACCATTTATCAATGGATTAAATTAAAAGAGAAAAC
>NZ_WSRS01000101.1 GCF_009767945.1 Streptococcus danieliae
GAGGGACAATGACTTGGGCGTTTCTCTAAGGAGCCTTCGATGATTTGAGCCATACGATTGCGTCTATCTTTACGATAAATAAGCCAGTCTTCTTTGAAAGTGATGTCTAGGTCTTGAATTCCGAGTAATTTTTGAGTATTATAATCCATATAAAGCAATTCCTATTCTGATGTTTTTTTGTTCACTTATCAGTTTAACAGGAATTGCTTTTTTTGTGCTCTGAATGACAAAAAAAGCTGTATGGAATTTGAACTTTCCACACAACTTATTATAGAACCAGGATTCTAGCCTGGATGACCTAGGCGTTTTCTGTAACAATTACGAAAGGTTTTCGAATATTTTCAGACAGCCTTCGAATCTACTGGAAGCGATTTCTACTTTTGCCGACTCAGCTTACCAAAGCCCGTGAATTTTTGGTATAATAGCACTAACTGAAGTGTGAGGTATTGCCATGGAAAAATTAAAGGAGCAAGCGGGTATTCACGCAGCTGGATATGTGCAAAACGGCATGGTTGTTGGTCTTGGGACAGGGTCAACTGCCTATTATTTTGTCCAAGAGCTGGGACGCCGTGTCCAAGAAGAAGGACTTGAGATTGTGGGAGTGACCACCTCACATCGAACAGCTGATCAGGCTAGGGGACTGGGAATTCCCCTCAAGTCCATTGATGAGGTGGACCAGGTGGATGTGACTGTCGATGGAGCAGACGAAGTGGATCCAGACCTTAATGGTATCAAGGGCGGCGGCGGTGCCCTTTTGATGGAGAAAGTGGTGGCTTTGCCGACTAAGGAATACATTTGGGTGGTTGATGAGTCCAAATTGGTCAAGTGCCTAGGGGCCTTCCCGTTACCTGTCGAAGTGGTTCAATATGGGGCACAACAGGTTTTCCGGCGCTTTGAGCGGGCGGGTTATAAGCCTAGCTTCCGGATGGATGGGGACCAGTATTTCAAGACGGATATGCAGAACTATATCATTGATCTGCAACTGGATGAGATTCCAGATCCCTTGGTCCTAGCCCAGGAATTGGACTTGATGGTTGGTGTGGTTGAACATGGTCTCTTTAATCAGATGGTTCAACGCGTGATTGTCGCTGGCCAAGATGGCATCAAAGAATTAAATGCAGAATAGGAGTGAAAAAATGTCAAAATTTGATCGTATTCATGTGGTTGTCATGGATTCTGTAGGAATTGGTGAGGCACCAGATGCCGCTAATTTCTTTAATGCAGGAGAACCGGATACGGGCTCAGATACCCTTGGGCATATCTCAGAGACAGTTGGACTTGAGGTGCCTGAAATGGAAAAAATGGGCTTGGGGAATATTCAGCGCCCTGAACCTTTAAAAACAGTCGCTAGTGTTGAGAATCCAACCGGTTATGTAACCAAGTTGGAAGAGCAATCGCTTGGAAAAGACACCATGACGGGTCACTGGGAATTGATGGGCTTACACATTACAGAGCCTTTTGACACCTTCTGGGATGGTTTCCCAGAAGACCTGCTGCAAAAAATTGAAGAATTTTCAGGTCGGAAGATTATCCGTGAGGCCAACAAGCCTTATTCAGGAACAGCTGTTATTGATGACTTCGGTCCTCGCCAGATGGAGACAGGGGAATTGATTGTCTACACCTCTGCCGATCCGGTCTTGCAGATTGCTGCTCATGAAGACATCATTCCATTAGAAGAACTTTACCGGATTTGTGAATATGCGCGGTCTATCACCCTGGACCGGCCAACCCTCTTGGGCCGCATTATTGCCCGTCCCTATGTGGGGGAGCCAGGCCATTTCACCCGAACAGCCAATCGCCATGACTACGCTGTTTCTCCTTTCTCCGCAACTGTATTGGATAACTTGAAGGAAGCTGGCGTTCCGACTTATGCGGTTGGAAAAATCAATGATATTTTCAATGGTTCCGGAATTTCTCACGATGTGGGCCACAATCAGTCCAATGAGCATGGGGTTGATCAGTTGGTTGAAACCCTGAAAAACCCTGAATTTACCAAGGGACTATCCTTTACCAATTTGGTGGATTTCGATGCCCTCTTTGGGCATCGCCGGGATCCAGAAGGTTACCGGGATTCCTTGCAAGAGTTCGACGCTCGTATCCCTGAGATTATCGCCAACATGGGTGAGAAAGATCTCTTGATGATTACAGCCGACCACGGTAACGATCCGACCTTTGTTGGAACCGACCATACCCGTGAATATGTACCCCTCCTGCTGTTCAGCAAGAGCCTAGCAGGGAGCGGTCACATCGAGATTGGCAACTTTGCCGATGTGGCAGCGACAATCGCAGATAACTTTGGCGTGAAGCCATCTATGATTGGATCTAGTTTTTTGGATCAATTAAAATAAGGAGAGTCACGGAATGACATTGATGGATAAGATTAAAGAGACAGCTGCTTTTCTACAGGACAAGGGAATTTCAGCGCCTGAATTTGGCTTGATTTTGGGTTCAGGCTTGGGAGAATTAGCCGAAGAAGTCGAAAACGCAATTGTCGTGGACTATGCAGACATTCCTAACTGGGGACAGTCGACCGTTGTTGGCCATGCTGGTAAGCTGGTTTATGGCGACTTGGCTGGACGGAAAGTCTTGGCCCTCCAAGGACGATTCCACTTCTATGAAGGAAATCCAATGGAAGTTGTGACCTTTCCGGTTCGGGTCATGAAGGCTCTTGGTGCGACTGGGATTATTGTGACCAATGCTGCTGGAGGAATTGAATTTGGCCCAGGTTCCTTGATGCTGATTTCGGATCACATCAATCTGACCGGCCAACACCCATTGATTGGTGAAAACCTCGATGAGTTTGGTCCCCGTTTCCCAGATATGTCCGATGCCTACACAAGCGCTTACCGGGCGCGGGCGCGCAAGGTCGCTGCAGAATTGGAGTTAGAACTGCAAGAGGGTGTTTACCTGGGCGTAACCGGTCCTAGCTATGAAACACCGGCTGAAATCCGTGCCTTCCGCACTCTGGGGGCTAGCGCAGTTGGTATGTCCACCGTTCCGGAAGTTATTGTCGCAGCGCATTCTGGCTTGAAGGTTTTGGGAATTTCAGCCATTACCAATTTTGCGGCTGGCTTCCAGGAAGAACTCAATCATGAGGAAGTTGTTGAAGTGACCCAAGGCATCAAGGAAAACTTCAAGAACTTTGTCAAGGCTGTCCTAGCTGAACTTTAAACCACATAAAAAGAATCAGGAGATTTGCAGTTTGGCGGATGAATCCAGCCGGACTGCTTCTCTCAGATTTACGATAAGGAGAACGAATGTCAATCCATATTGAAGCCAAAGTCGGCGAAATTGCTGATAAAATTTTACTCCCCGGAGATCCCCTCCGTGCGAAATTTATTGCCGAGAACTTTTTAGAAGATGCGGTTTTGTTTAACCAAGTCCGCAACATGTTTGGCTATACCGGAACCTACAAGGGTCACCGTGTGAGTGTTATGGGAACTGGAATGGGAATGCCCTCCATTTCCATCTATGCCCGTGAATTGATCGTGGACTACGGGGTTAAAAAATTAATCCGTGTGGGGACCGCTGGTTCCTTGTCTGGCGATGTTCATGTCCGGGAATTGGTCTTGGCCCAGGCAGCTGCAACCAACTCCAACATCATCCGCAATGACTGGCCGATGTATGATTTCCCACAAATTGCCAGTTTTGACCTACTTGATAAGGCCTACCATATTGCCAAAGACATGGGCTTGACCACCCACGTTGGTAGTGTCCTTTCTTCAGATGTCTTCTACTCCAAGTTCTTCAAGGAGAACCTAGAGCTCGGAAAACTTGGCGTCAAAGCAGTTGAAATGGAAGCGGCCGCCCTCTATTACCTAGCTGCCCAACACAATGTTGAAGCTTTGGGAATCATGACCATCTCAGATAGCCTCGTGAACCCTGAAGAAGATACCACTGCAGAAGAACGCCAAAACACCTTTACCGACATGATGAAGGTTGGTTTGGAAACCTTAATTGCTGAATCATAAAGTGGAGCCTTAGGCTCCACTTTATTAATAGGAGAGAAACTTGGAAAAAAATCAAATTGTTGAAGTAGAAATTGTTGACCTCAGCCATGAAGGGCAAGGGATTGCCAAGGTCGACGGACGTGTCTTTTTTGTCGACAATGCCCTCCCTGGCGAGGTCATTCAAATGCGGATCCTCAAGGTTACGAAAAAAATCGGTTATGGCAAGGTTCAAGACTGGCTAAAAGTCTCGCCCCATCGTAACCAGGGCACCAATGTCACCTATCTGCGGACTGGTATCGCCGACCTGGGCCATCTGAATTATGACCAGCAGCTCTTGTTCAAGCAAAAGCAGGTGCAGCAGAACCTCAAAAAAATTGCGGGCATCGACAGTCTGGACGTAGCGCCAACCCTGGCAGCTGACGCTCCCCTAGCCTACCGCAATAAGGCTGCCGTGCCCATTCGCCGGGTCCAGGGACAACTGGAAAGCGGTTTTTTCAGAAAAAACTCTCATGACTTGATCCCCATTGAGGATTTTTACATTCAAGAAAAAGAAATTGACGCACTGATTCTGGCGACCCGCAATCTCTTACGCCGCCTGGACTTGAAGCCCTATGATGAAAAGGAAGGCACCGGTTTGATCCGCAATATCCTGGTCCGCCGTGCCCACTACACAGGAGAAATGATGTTGGTACTGGTTACCACCCGTCCTAAGATCTTTCGCGTGGAGCAGCTGATTGAACAACTGACCACGGAATTTCCGAATCTGGTGTCGGTCATTCAGAACATCAATGACCAGAAAACCAATGCCATCCTCGGCCAGGAATTCCGCCTTCTCTACGGCAAGGAAACTATCACTGACCAGATGCTGGGCAACAATTTTGAAATCTCCGCCCAATCCTTCTACCAAGTCAACACCCCTATGGCTGAAAAACTCTACCAAGTAGCCATGGACATGGCCGATCTCCAGCCAGCCGACATCGCCATCGACGCTTACTCCGGCATCGGCACCATCGGCCTCTCCCTGGCCAAACAAGTCGACCACGTCTACGGCGTTGAAGTCATTCCCAAAGCCGTCGAGGACAGCCAAAAGAATGCCCAAACCAACGGTATCACCAACGTCACCTACGTCTGTGACCAAGCTGAAAGCGCCATGCAGAACTGGCTCGACCAAGGCATCCGCCCAACCGTCATCTTCGTCGACCCACCCCGCAAAGGCCTCACCCCAAGCTTTATCCAAAGCAGCGCCCAAGTCCAACCCGACCGCATCGTCTACATCTCCTGCAACTCCGCCACCATGGCGCGTGATGTCAAACACTATGGAGAACTAGGTTATAAGCTCAAACAAGTCCAACCGGTGGATCTGTTCCCACAGACCCATCATGTGGAAGTAGTGGGCTTGTTGGTGAAGGAGTAGAAACCTTGGGATGAAAGGGATAAGGAAAAGTTTTGATTGCAAGTCTTTTTGCTTTATTATGAGGAAGTATTAGAGTGAATAAATTTTTAGAGGTGCCCTCATAAAACTTAGGGAGTGAAAATAAAGAAAAGCAGGTATTTCTACTGTAGTGGAACCATCAGCAGTTGGAAACAACTGCTAGATGGCGGAGCTTTTGAGACCTTGGCTCAAAAGCTAGTGATGAGACTCCGAAGGAGGCTGCTCACGTCCGCACTACCAAATAGGAATACCTACTTATTTGAAATAAGGCGACAATAAGTATGAGTTTTTAGAGGTCCCCAAAAATGGTTGACAAATGGTGAAAAAGATAAAAAGCAAGTGCATTTAAGCGCTTGCTTTTTTGATGTACGACGGGCATGTCGTGTATCTGAGGTGAAAGTCCTCTGAGGGCACCTGCTACCGGTGAACCCAATAGCGACTCC
>NZ_WSRS01000102.1 GCF_009767945.1 Streptococcus danieliae
GTTCCTGAGAAATTCTTATTAAAATACTCGGTATTGTTGTACAAATAATCCGCAACCTGTTTCGGAGTAATCCCTCGTCGATCTAATTCTGTAAAGACCATAGCTAGAACTGCTGGAACACATCCAGTTGCCGCAAAGCTACCGTTTCCATAGTAGGCAGCCCAAATGGCATCCCGTTGATTATAGTAGGCGTGATCCTCAAAACTGGTTGAAACAGCTTCTTGAGCCATTCCCACCAGAATTTTATTAAGTAAAAATTCTGCTTGTTGCACTTCCGAGGCTCTTTGAGAGAAGTTTTCTTGTGCTTGTGCACTCTTTTCTTCCAACAAAGCATCCGCCTTCTGGGCTTGATCTAAAGCTGTTTTAGCCTCAGTCACCTTAGCTGTCTTATTAGCCACTTCTTCTTGTGACTTCATCAGCTCTACTTGTGTTGAAGGTTTATCAATAGCTTGCTTGGCTGACTCAACAACCTCTTGGGCTTGGGAGGCTTCTTTTTCGGAATCCATCACTTTGGAATGATGATTCTTAACTAAATCTTCTTGAGAAAGAACAGCTTGACGAGCAGATTCTGCTTTTTCTTGTTCTTTCATAACTACTTCTTCTGCACTGACTACATCCTGCCTCGCATTTGTCACAGCCTCCTGAGCTTGTGCAATCGTTTCAGGATTGGCTTGATCCGCAAGCATTTGTGATTCTGTAACTACTAAACTTGCTTCAATAACCGCTAACTGCGCCTGATCTTTAGCAATTTGTGCTTCTTGAACAACCGCCTCTTGTGCAGCTACAGTTTGATTTGCCTGTTCAAAACCAGCTTTAGCATCATCGACTTGTGTTTGCGTTACTTCAGCTTGAGCAGGTGTTTCAATATTAACTACTCCTGTTTTTGTAGATGCTGGAACAGCCTCCTCAGCCTGCACAACACCCGTTGCCGTAACAGATGCCGTTGCGACTGCTAAACCTGCCATCAATTTATAATTCATAATCTCTCCTTCCAGATTGCCTTAAATAGTATCAAAACAACTTCTACACGCTGGTGCTCTCACACTCACCATCTTTAATCCTCCAAATCTGCATTGATTCGTAACAACGAAATAACTAAAGCCATTAAGAAAGAAAAAGCCATTAGTCCAAAAGTAAATACTAAAATTAAAACCATTAAACCATCACCTATGTTACTTTCTATTCAATCTATTTCTCTTCCTCTAAGCGAGAAATTCTCCCAGAAACAAGACAACAACAATAAGCAAATCCTATATTCAAACTAAGAAAAACTAAGATGGAGCTTATTAAAATCCATTTCATAAAATCTCTCCTCTACTCCTCTATTCGTACTAATTGACTCAAATAAGCATCAAAAATCAGCTACTCAGTATCCAAGATTGTATTTTTAGGATAGAAGAAAATGCGTAAAAAACTGAGAAAACAAATTTTTGACACTTATTTCAATCAACAATTTATTAGCTCTAGCTTGCTCAAAGCAGTATCTATATAGGACGACTAGGAAGAAACACAAAACTAGTTCAAGCTTTTCTTAGATACTGATTTCAACAAGCTAGGCCGAAATAACCTAGCTTATCGAACTATTTCTTTTTCTTTAACAAGACTGAACTGATAGGTGCTAAAGCTGTACCAATGAGACCCATGACTGACGAAGCTGTCCCTGTTGAAGGCAACTCTTCTCTCTGCTGATCAGAATTAGATTTATCTGCCGTCTCTTTTTCCCGAACCTTTACAGACGCTGAATACTTAGATTCAGTTGAAAGGTAGCGATTTGTTGTCTTAGGTTCTGAAGCATCCACTTGTTGTTCAAATTCAGTAGATGTATTAGGCGTAATAGTTACAGAGTTTGTCACCCCATTTGGACTTGACGATTGATTTGATTGAGTCGGACGTGACATAGTTTCTCCACTAGTTTCAGGAATTTGGTTTGTATCAATCCCTGTTGAATTTTCTGATACACCTGGATTCTCTGTCTGTTCGTTTGAAGAATTGTTACTGTCCGTATTCTCAGATGGCTGTTGTGGTTGCTCAATCTCTACAGGTGTATCTGGCGAGACTGGCACAACTGGTGTTACTGGAGTTTCAGGTTCTGGTTTGACCTCCGGTTCAGTTGGAAGAGTTACTTCTCCTGGCACTTCTTGTGTAACAGGTGCAGATGGATCTACAACTTCTGTTGGAGTAGTCGGTGTAACCTCTTCTGTTACTTCTGCCAATGCAACTGAAGTTGGTAGGGTTAAAATTGTAGCCGCAGCAACGGCTAAAGCAGTTTTATTCATTTCCTTTTTCCTTTCTGGTAAAACCTTGACCAGTCAATATTAGCTGGCCATGATTTCTTTTTGCGACAAGAACGTTATGACGGGTGATGGTTTGAATCTGAGGATAGAGATCCTTATATCCTATCCTCAGATTCAAATCACGAATTTCACCCTGTACATAACCCTTAATATTTTCAATAGCAACATCTTTTTTTAAAGAAACCTGATTAGAGTTCTCCAAGGTAGCTACTGCTCCCCCTTCAACTCCGAGTTGCCTCAGATCCCTTATTCTTACAATTTTTTTATTTTCAGCATTCATGAACATCTCCTTCAAAAAATGCAAAGCGAACCTCACGCTGTGCTGGAAGAGCAAGCTCTTCACGGTATTTTCTACGCACGGTTTATAGTCTAGTAACCGCAAACTCCTTCACCCTACAAACCAGTAATGGACTGTGGCTTAACGTTACTGTACCCAGCTCTAGATATATTTTCTAGTTCTCACCGCCCCCATTTTTCTTTTATGCTTAGGTACGCTGTATCAGGACAGTGGTTGGCTATTCAATTGTCAAGGATCTCAGCAGTTTAATGACTTACCCAGGTCAATTTAAGTCCCATAATGAGCTTCTGCCATACGGTGAGCTTGTAGTTTCTGTTCCAAACGATGCTCCTCAATCAGATTTTCGATTGATTTCACTAGATAAGCATAGGGAGAATCTGTGGCAGGAATCATTTTAATAAGGCCAATTATTTCGTCACTGGAAATGTAACCTGTCTCCAAAAATTCCCCAAGCTTCATTTTCTGCCTATGTGTCAGATGATAAGCAGAGTGCCAAGGCTGATGATTAAAATATTCCTGCTCTATCAAATTCAAAATCGAATAGAACTCATACCCAACGTAAGAGGTAGATTTCATCTCAGCTCCAGGAGACGAACCTGATTCGTCAGAATCAGAGATCGTCTTTCTAGAACTACATATCTCTTTATTCTCAGTATCACTAATATCAGTATCATTAGAGTCGGAATTTCCGACCTCTTGAAGTCGATTTTTCCGACCTCCGGAAGTCGGAAATTCCGACTTCCGCTCAGGACAAGGGTTTTGAGCATCTTTCTCTAATGGTTTTGTAGGATCAACCATTCCAAGATAGAGTTTGTTTGGCTTATTCAAACCCTGGCGTTCTTCTTCTAAGAGTCCATACTCTCGCAACTCTTTTTTAAGAGCCATAACTTTATCTCGTCCATATCCACTTAATTCCACTAATTCCTCAATTGTAAAAATAAAGTAAATATTTCCTTCATCATCTACCCAATTGTTCTGTAAAGATAATTCAAATCGATCTGACAAAAAGCTGTAAAATACTTTAGCCTCTAGTTTCATCGGCTTGTAATAATCAACTTCAAATAACGCCTTTGGGAGACGATAGAAACGGCCATGAGTCGCCACTTCACTAGCAGAAATTCTGTTCATCTTCAAACCTTTCTAAGTCCGATTTGTCCTTTATCCATTGACACAATCAATCCAAACGAGACCAGCTCATCCCAAGCTTTTTCAGCCTCTTTTTTAGACAAACCTGTCGATTCTGTAAATTCTTGGATCAATCGCTGTTTCATAGAATTTTGACAAATTCCAACATTTATGCTTCTCATAGTAAAAATCTCCTTGGAAAACCAAAAAAAGAACGCCATTACAGCGTTCTCTAGTCACTCTATAAATTTTTTAACTTCTCAAAATTCCAAATGCTTACCTTTTTGCCTGATCGGTTTTTTTGAAAGCGTGTTTAAAGGAATTTTGAACCAATTCATTAACCACTAAAGCCAGGGCTGTTGCACGACTACTTTCCAGAGAAATACGTGATTCTAATAAATAGTCCACCTGGACAGACTCACTTCCCCAAAAAGAGCGCTGAACCGATTCAACAACTCGTTTCAATAAGAATTCTAACCCAACCGAACCACCTCCATCTGCTGCCAGCAAATCATGAATACTGACAACCGATAAAATCCGTTGCACGCCTTCTTCTAAGGCTGACTGGACTTCTGAACTTTCACTTTGATAGGCTTGCAACCTCAGCAAAGAAACCAGGGTCTGCAAATTGTTCTTCACACGATGATTGGCTTCACGCAAAGCCATCCGTTGCTCCTGATTTTTTCGTTGCAGTAAAGCTTGTTCTGTATTATCGCGATACTCCATTAAATAACAGGCGCGATCGGCTAAAAACTGACGTTTAATCTGGAAACTGTAGTGGCCATAATCCACCGAGGTCACAGATACATTCTTTTGAGATAAGAAGTCCATAAATGACACCGAATCAAGGACAAGGTTGTCATAATGCATGCCATAAATCGAATCCCGGTAAGCCAGCTGCTCACGATAAATACACTGACCCGCAGGATTGGCATACACCAGGTGGCCTCCTTGATTAAAGATAAAAACGCCATCAGACAAACAATCAAACAACTGAAAATCTTGCGCTAGATTCGATACCGTTGAATCTAAAAAGAGCGAGCGATTCTGAAAAAGGATTGGTGAACTAAACTGCCGGTTCACAGCCTCTACAATTAAAGCCCCAATCGTTTGTCCCTGCCAGGTAATCGGGTAAACAGTCTGATAAATGACCAAGCCTTCTTGGGACAGGGCTGACAAACCAATTGAGGCTTGACCTGTCTGTAGGGTCCGAATGACGCCGGGCTCATTCTCCAAATTGGCTACCTCGCCCACAACCTCATGGATATAGAGACTAGGCCCCTCTAAAGGCTTCCGATGGTAGATGACCATGGCTTCATTGGTTTGATAAATGGTTTGAACATCAATGAAGACATCTTCCTGACGATGAGAGGTCCCCAGCTCCATTTCCGCAGCTTTGTCGAGCAGGTAACAAATGGCTTCTGGATCTAAGTCCGTCTGCTCCCGACACAATTGTTCTATTTTTTCCCTATAACTCATCGTGTAGCACCAATAATTTTGCAATCTCCGCCATCGGAACCCGCTTTTGCATACTGATTGTCCGAATTTGCTTAAAGGCTTCCGGTTCTGTCAGATGGTTCCGCGCCATTAATAACCCCTTGGCCTTTTCAATAATAATCCGATCCCCAATTTTTTTCGATAGTTTTTCCATTTCCTGAGAAAGTGAAAGGTCCTTTCTCCCCTTCTCAATACAGACTTCAATCATTGGGATTAAAGAGCGAGACTGTAAAGGTTTGACCAGGTAAGCACCCGCCCCATACGACTTCGCTTTTTGAATGTAAGAGTCATCGCTAAAGCCGGATAGCAAAATAACGCTAAGCGCTAGCCGATCATCCATGATTTTCTTAGTGGCTGTCAAACCATCCAACAAGGGCAATTGAATATCCATCATCACTAAATCCGGCCGGTATTTTTGGGTTCTATAATAAGTTGTGTGGAAAGCTTGCTCTCCATGCAACTTTTTTTGTAATTCAGAGTGCAAAAAAAAGCAATTCCTAGTAAACTGATAAGTGAAAAAAAA
>NZ_WSRS01000103.1 GCF_009767945.1 Streptococcus danieliae
GACCCAGCGATCGAAACGTTAACAGAAAATGTGAAACGTACGGTTCGCTATGTGGATGAATCTGGTAAGGTTATTGCTGAGGAAGTTGTTGATACTCTAGAATTTACACGTACAGGAACGATTAACCTAGCTACCGGCGAAATTACTCTAGGTGAGTGGACACCTGCTACTGGCGATAGCTTTGACAATAAGAAATCACCAGTGGTTCCAGGATATGTCTTGAAAGATCCTAACCAAGCAGAAGCGGGAGCTCACACAGGTGTGAAAGCAACTGATGGTGACTATGTTGATTCAGTAGTTTATGTACCAGTTGGTAACTATGTTCCAGAATTCCCTCCAGGTGTAACTCCAGAGAAACCATGGACAGAAGTACCGTATGTAACAGATCCAAACAAACCAACGGATATTGTTCCACCTACTGATCCAAAACAACCTGCAATTCCATATGTACCAGGTTTGACTCCAGTAGATCCAGGAACGAAAGAACCGTTGAAACCAGTTGATCCACAAGATCCAACTAAGGGTTACATCCCTCCAGTTCCAACAACACCTACCGACAATACGAAGATTCCATATGTACGTAATATGTCGTCTGCACAATTTGTTTACCGTGTAGTAGGTCAAGATGGAATGACTGTTATTCGTGAACTTGAGAAATCTCCAGTTCTTGAAGGAGCAATTGGTGATCCAATCAATTACTCAACAACAGATACAATTACTAAATACAAACGCCTTGGTTATGTTCTCGTGAAAGATGGCTTTGTACCAGGTGGTCGCTTCACTCAAGATGGCGCTGTTTACCACGTTGACTTGAAAGAATTGATTATCCCTGTGACACCAGAGAAACCACAAGAACCAAACAAACCAACAGATCCAACAGATCCATATTCACCAGTTTACCCACCAATTGAAAACAAAGATATTGTGAAGTTGACTGAGGAAGTAAAACGTGACGTGAAATACTATGTTCGCGATACAAACGGAAACCTTACGAAGATTCCAGAAATGGAAATCCCAACTAAGGAAGATACACTTCGCTTCCGTCGTGAAGGAACTGTTAACCTTGTAACAGGCGAAAATACTCTGGGTGAGTGGGTTGCTCTAGATGGCACATCCTTCAGTGGTTATACATCACCAGTTTACAAAGATCATATCCTTGTAAATGCAGCAGATGTAGTGAAGGGTGCCCATGCAGGTATCACAGCAACATCAGCAGATATTCATGATGAAGTTGTCTATGCGAAACTTGCAAATTATGTCCCTGAATTCCCAGCGGATATGCCAGATAAGCCATGGTCAGAGGTACCATATACCAACGATCCAACAGATCCAGGTAAGATTGTTCCTCCTGAAAATCCAGCTCAACCAAATATCCCTTATGTACCAGGATTTGAGCCACAAATTCCGTTGAAACCAGTTGATCCACAAGATCCAACTAAGGGTTACATCCCTCCAGTTCCAGAGGATCCAACTAAGCCAACCGTTGTTCCTTATGCACGAATTGATAAAGCACAAATTATCTACCGTGAAGTGAAACAAGATGGCACTACAGTTGTCCGTGAACTTGAGAGTTCAGCGGTTATGGAAGGTACTCAATCACAAGTAATTAACTATGCAACAGCTGACACTATTGTTAAGTATGTGAAACTTGGTTATGAGCTTGTGAGAGATGGTTTCGTTTCAGGAACTCACTTCGACGGTAAGGACGGAGTAGATCTCTACTACGTAGACCTTAAGGCGAAGGTGATCCCTGTAACTCCAGAGAAACCAGTAGATCCTAATAAGCCAGTTGACCCAACTGATCCAAATACACCAAATTATCCAAATCCAGATAAGGATGATATCCTTAAATTGACGAAGGAAGTTAGCCGTGAGGTTCGTTACTATGTACGTGCAGAAGATGGAAGCTTGAAAGAGGTTCCAGCATCTGAAGCGCCAATGCACCGTGATGTACTCCGTTTCCGTCGTGAAGGAAGCATCAATCTGGTAACTGGTGAAACAACTCTTGGTGATTGGGTAGCACAAGATGGTACAGCATTTGGAAACTATAAGACTCCAGTCTATAAAGGTCATATCCTTGTAGATCCTTCTCAAGTGGAAGTAGGAGCTCATACAGGTATTACAGCTGATTCAGCAGATATCCTCGATCAAGTTATGTATGTTCCAATTGCGAACTATGTTCCAGAGTTCCCTCCAGGAGTAACTCCAGAGAATCCATGGACAGAACTACCATACACGAACGATCCAAACGATCCAAGTAAACTTGTTCCACCAACGGATCCAAGTCAACCAGCTATTCCACATATTCCAGGTTTGGTACCAGTTGATCCAGATACTCGTGAGCCATTGAAACCAGTTGATCCAAGTGATCCAACTAAAGGTTACATCCCACCAGTACCTAAAGATCCAACTAAACCAACTGCAGTTCCTTACGTTGAGGTTCCAAAACCTGAGCCTAAGCCAGAACCAAAACCTGAGCCTAAGCCAGAACCAAAACCTCAACCAAAACCTGCACCTCAACCAGAACCTGTAGCACCAGCTCAACCTGAGGCACCAGCGGCAGAACTTCCTGAAACTGGTACTGACGATGCTGCTGGAGCAACAGCTCTAGGTATTCTAGGTCTTCTAGCAGGATTTGGAATTGTCGGACGTCGTCGCAAAGACGAAGAATAGTCGACAGGTACATACTAGATAAGAGTATTTACAGTATGAGTAAAAGTGGGAAATCCCCTATGTTTGTTTAAATTATTTCCCCGCCCTCTCCTATTTTAGGAGAGGGTTTTTTCTTTGTGAAAATAGGTTTTAGTCATGGACTTTTCCGACTTTTTCCACTAAAATATAATATGTGATTCTTTTGACAAGTCAGAGGATTTTCAAAAGAAGAAAGGAGTTTTAATGTATGAAAAATGAACCGTTTACCAAAACTGTTCAACGCTTTTCTATTCGGAAATATTCTATTGGGGTAGCCTCTGTCTTTTTAGGATCTGTTCTGTTTGGATCTGGAACTGTCCAAGCTGAGGAAACTCAGAGTTTGGGAGATCAATCAAGCCTTAGGGGTTTGGAGAGGGGACAAGAGACTGGTGTTCAGCCACTAGTGGAGGAGTCAGCAGTGGTATATTCTGCGGCAGCTTCATTGGATGTCTCTGTGTCGGAGTCTTCGGATCTTCCGTCTCAAGCTGTAGCGGTTAAGGAAATACTGGAAGAGGAGTTTTCAACTGTTTCAGTGCTGGAGTCAGCGCCAGTTTTGAAAGAAGGTGCAATAGTTAAGACTGGGCCAGAAGGTCAGCAAACTTCTTCATCAGTGGAGGAGGAGGCTTCAGTGGTGCAGCCTCCTTCTAAGACAACTCAAGTAAGTTTAGAGAAAGAAGCAGTACCACAGAGTTCTTTAGGGCTGCGAATAGCCAATCCAGTAAGGGAGCGAGCAGCGCTTTTGGCAGCGGAAGTACCTTCGACTGGTCTTAAGGTTCCTATTGATTTGACTGTAAATGGTTTTACAGCGAATGTTCTTGATCCGAATTATATCGTGGAAATTTATGGCGGTACTTATTTTGATCGTTTTGCTAATAATGGCAATCAGGTCATTCTGCGTCAAATTGATTGGAATAAATTCAAAGGGACTGGCTTTTCAACCGAGTATAAACGGGAAGGGAATTCTGGGAATTACATGCTCTGGTTTGAGAATCCAGCTTTCTACAACAATATCGAGAGTATCAAGCTTAAGACGGATTCAATCTATAACGTTGACGAAGCGTTCACGCCAAGTAAGAACAATCAAGTATGGACAATTCCCGTTCTTAAGCGTTTTGTGAGTTTTCCGGATGATCCTAGTATGAGTTCCGATGCAACATCTTTCTCGGTAACGATTACCCTTAAAAATGGGAAGACCTTGTCGGAATTGGTTGGGAATCAAGCGGTCACTTTCGGCTCAACCTTTGTGAGCGGAGATAACTATGACTCTATCTTCAATATCAATCGTATTGTGCTGGATACCTTGAATGGAGCTTGGTTTGCGGCAGAGATGTCGAATTATGAAGCAGCCTTGGCGGATACAACTGTTGATAGTATATTTTCCGATACAAAAAATCAGAAGACGGAATCGTCCCAAACCCATCAAGAAATATCCGAATTATTACCAATCGTTACTGAGAATGGCCAAGTAACGGGTTTTAAGTTTATCACACGGTATGAGCTGGTTAAGGGTCGTAGTGTGTTAACCGAGCCGGCGGGAACTATCCCCTATATTGTTCAGAAACTTCCACAGGAATTAATGAACTTGGTGGACACGAATCAGGTCCATTTGTATGCGTCTAATGCTGGTGGAACAAGAACCAGTCAGGCCATTCCATTGGTTGTGAATCAGAGTGGCTTGGTTAATACCAAAGATACCCCAGCAATTAGCCTTGAAGGTGTCACTAGTCAGCAAGAAGCCGATAGCAAGCGGCAAAAATTGGTCCCTATTTTTACACCAATTATTGAGGAAGTAAAAATGCCAAGTGTAACCTTGAGTGGTTACTATGAGCCAGCCGCCTATACGATTGAATACAACTTACAAACACCGCTCAGCCGTGAGGCATTTGCGACTGTGATTGACGGAATTGCACAGAAAACAGGAGCGTCTGCCTTGGCTGAAACTTGGAAGGAACGTGGGGTCTATTCAGGTTCCAATCAAGCCACAGGCATTATGCGAAACACCTATTCTAACACCTACATGGATCGTAGCATCTTAAATGTTGAGAATAAATTGGTTGGAAGCATGCGGCAGGCAGACCTGTATGAGATTCACTATCTAAATACGGAAGTCCAAGTTGGAAAATCAGGACTGGCCCCACAAACAGGGCAAATCCCTCGAGGAACTTCCTTTAAAGTTCTGACAAATAATGCTTCACAAGTTACATTTGATAATCAGGGAACAGCGACTATTACGCTTCCAGAAACAGAGAGGTTAGGGGAAACAGTTTACACAGTTCTAGCAACCTATCCAGATGGTTCGACGGATCGTAAGGTTTTGACAGTTAATCGGATTTCAGCTACAAAAGAAGAGGCTGATAGTTATAATCCAAGTTATGATGGTGCTAGTGTTCAGGCTGGCGATCAAGTTGTCCTAACAGGTAAAGACTTGCCAGCAACTGCGACTTACAGTGTGACAGGTTCCGGCATGACGGTTGATAACCAGGGTCGTGTGACAGTTGTTGTTCCATCTGACGCGTCTACAGGTAGTTTGTCTGGAAGTGTAACAGTTCGTTACAATGATGGATCGCAAGATGTTGTTCCAGTAGCGGTTCAGGTGACTGCACGCCCAGAATCTGAGAGATACAACCCAAGCTATGAGTCCGCTAGTGTCCAAGCAGGTAATCAAGTTGTTCTGACTGGTAAAGACTTGCCAGCAACTGCGACTTACAGTGTGACAGGTTCCGGCATGACGGTTGATAACCAAGGTCGAGTGACAGTTGTTGTTCCATCTGACGCGTCTACAGGTA
>NZ_WSRS01000104.1 GCF_009767945.1 Streptococcus danieliae
TATGTCTTACCAGAATCCAAGTTAGGCCGTGCTCTCAAATACAGTTTGGATTATGAGTCCACATTCAAAACTGTACTAGAGGATGGACGTCTCGTTCTATCCAATAATTTGGCAGAAAGAGCAATCAAATCCTTAGTAATGGGACGCAAGAATTGGTTGTTCTCCCAGAGTTTAGGGGGAGCAGAGTCTAGTGCGATTATTATGACTCTAATTGAGACAGCCAAACTCCACCAAGTGGACAGTGAAAAATATATAGTTTTCCTACTAGAACATTTACCAAACGAGGAGACTCTCGAAAAAAAGGAGGTTCTAGAGGCTTATTTACCATGGGCAAAACAAATACAAGAGCATTGTCGTTAAAGAAACCTCCAAGATTCAAAGCAAGCTGCTTACAATCTTGGAGGTTTTTTGATGTACCCTGTTATTGGGCGCTTACCTTCTTTTGCTTGGATAGCCGCATCATGATACAATAAGTTACAGAATTTAAAAGGAGCTTTCTATGAACCATTTAACAACCATGCTGACTCAAGAGTTCGGAATTGTTTTTGGCAATACGACCCTCTTGGAAACCGCTTTTACCCATACTTCTTATGCTAATGAGCACCGTCTCTTAAACATTTCACATAATGAACGTTTGGAATTTTTAGGAGACGCTGTTCTACAGCTCTTGATTTCGGAATATTTATATGGCCATTTTCCGGAAAAACCTGAAGGAGAATTGTCCAAATTACGGTCGATGATGGTGCGGGAGGAAAGTCTTGCCGGTTTTTCCCGGGACTGTAAATTTGACCAATACATCCGCCTGGGGAAGGGGGAAGAAAAAAATGGCGGACGCAATCGCGAGACCATCCTGGGGGATCTGTTCGAAGCCTTTCTAGGAGCCCTGCTTTTGGATCAGGGTGTTGATGCTGTCCGATCCTTTATCACTATCCACATTATCCCCAAAATTGAAACAGGTCAGTTTGAGCGTGTGGTGGACTACAAAACACAATTACAGGAGATTCTGCAGGCTGGTGGCGATGTCCAAATCCGCTACCAGGTATTGCAGGAGTCTGGACCAGCCCATGCCAAGGAATTTTTGGTGGGTGTTTTCTTAAATGACCAAAAGCTAACCCAGGGGACGGGACGCTCGAAAAAAATAGCGGAACAAGAGGCGGCCAAGAAGGCCATCGCTGAGAGGGAAGCAGATGTACTTAAAGGAAATTGAAATCCAGGGCTTTAAATCCTTTGCGGACAAGACCACGGTAACCTTTGATGAAGGCGTAACCGCGATTGTCGGTCCCAACGGCTCAGGGAAAAGTAATATTACAGAGAGTCTTCGGTGGGCCTTGGGGGAATCCAGTGTCAAAAGTCTGCGTGGGGGCAAGATGCCGGATGTCATTTTCGCGGGAACAGAGTCCCGTTCTCCTCTCAACTATGCCCGTGTGCGGGTGACCTTGGACAACCAGGACCAGTACTTGACCGGTCAAGGGGAGCAGGTTCAGATTGAACGGCAGATTTTTCGCAATGGGGATAGTGAGTATCGGATCGATGGCCGCAAGGTTCGGCTCAAGGATATCCATGAGTTGTTTATGGATACTGGTTTGGGGCGGGATTCCTTTTCGATAATCTCCCAGGGCAAGGTCGAGGAAATTTTTACCAGTAAGCCAGAGGAGCGTCGGGCGATTTTTGAAGAGGCTGCGGGTGTCTTGAAGTACAAGACCCGGCGGAAGGAGACTGAATCCAAGCTCAAACAAACCCAGGAAAACCTAGATCGCCTGGAAGATATTCTGTATGAGCTGGATTTGCAGCTCCCTCCTCTCAAAGAACAGGCGGAGGTGGCCCGCCGTTTTCAAACCTTAGATAGTCGGCGTTCTCAAGCTACTTTAGATTTAATCCTTGCGCAATTGGATCAAGGAAGGGTGGAGCTGGATCAAGTGGTTGCCGCTCTAAGTCAAGTTGAGGACCGGTTGAGTTCCTTTAAAGAGCGCCGTCGGGCCCTGGAGGAGGACTTACAGACTTGCCGGACCAAGAGTCAGGCAGTTGAAGCGGAGATGACCAAGAAGCAGGAAGATTTATTGGCCTTGACGTCCTTAGTGGCGGATTATCAAACCAAGCAAGCCTTGTTGCAGCAAGAAAGTCAGCAATCGGGTCAAGTGGAGACCGAGGGGCGTAAGCGTCTGGAGCTTTTGGGACAAGGAGAGGTCGAGCTGAGGGCAGCTCTGGAGCAGTTGGATGAGGAGTTGGCCTCAGAGAGGCAAAGCCTATCGGTCTTGCAGACTGAAGAGCAGGAGCTCCGCCAACGGCTGAGTCAGTCCGAGGATCCCGAGAGTCATTTGGAAAAATTACGGGAAGATTATTTGGAACTCTTGCGCCGGGAGGCGGACTTGAGTAACCAGGTGACCGCTTTGGAAACCCAGTTAGAGGCCCAGGTCTTGCGGGATTCTCAGAAAAGTCAAGAACGGCAAGAATTGAGCCAGCAACAAAAAGCGGCCTGGGAACAGCTGGACCGTTTAAGTGGGGACTTAGAAGCTGTTGAAAAGGAGCTGGCTGCTGCCCTAGCGGACTATCAAGCGCGGGATCAAAAACTTCTGCAGCAGCGTCAGTCTTATCAGCAGCACCAAGAAGCCTATTTCAGTCAGCTGGAGACAGTTCGTAAGCTAGATGCACGTAGGGAAAGTCTGGAAAATATTCTAGCCAACCACTCCAATCTCTATGCGGGTGTGCGCAGCGTCTTGATGGCTCAAGATCGTCTGCCGGGAATCCGGGGAGTGGTGAGTGAGCATCTCAGCTTTGACCTTCGTTTCCAGCAGGCCTTGGATGTAGCCCTGGGCGCTAGCAGTCAACATTTGATTGTGGCAGACGAAGAGGCGGCCACCCAAGCCATTGCCTATCTCCAAAAACAGCGGGCAGGTCGGGCTACCTTCCTTCCTCTGACACGGATTCAGGCTCGGACGATTTCGGAGCAACAGGCAGCTACTCTGGCGCAAGCTCCAGGCTTTTTGGGAATGGCTGTTGATGTTATCGCCTACGATCCAGAACTGGCCGGCATCTATGGGAACCTCTTGGGAACCATTGCGATTTTTGAAACCATTGACCAGGCCCGGCAAGCCGCTCGGCAGCTCAACTATCGCCTGCGTTTGATTACCCTAGACGGGACTGAAATTCGGGCCGGTGGTGCCTATGCCGGCGGGAGCCAGCGCAATAATCAGAGCCTTTTGCTCAAGCCTGAGTTGGAGCAGGTTCAAGTGCAACTCCAGGCAGCCCAGGTGCAACTGGGTCAGCAGGAAGCAGCCTTGGCCGCAATTAAAAAAGAGGTAGATGCAGACCAAGAAGAGCTGGATCAGCTGAAAATAAAGGGCGAAGCTATTCGCCACAAGGAACAAGCTATCCGCCTCAATTGGGAACAAGCCCAAAGTGATACTGACCGCCTCCAGACCCTCTTAGACAAACAAGTCCAAAAAGAAGGCCTCAAGCAAACACCGCAATTACAGGAACAGGTGACCAGCTTGAAAGAAGATCTCCAGAAACTGGGACAAGACAAAATCAAGTTGGAACAAGACCTAGAGGCACTGCGTGAAAACAAGGATGCCCACCGCGACCAGGTCAAGGAACTGGAAGAGCAACTCCAACTCCTCCTAGTCGAGCAAACCAGCAAAAAAGGCCAACTCACCCTCTTGCAAAGTCAGCAGGAAGCCAAAACAGCTCAGTTGACCAGCATCAACCAGGAGCAAGAAGACCTAAAGAGTCGCCTCCAGCAATTGGCATCTCTGGAAGAATTGCAAGGCCAGGCCGATACTTTGGAAAAAGCTCTTCAGGAAACCCAGACGCAAAAGGAGTCCAATCAACAGAGCTTGATCCGCCTACGCTTTGAAAAGGAAGACCTAGAAGCCCAGGTTGAAGAACTCAATGACCAACTAGACCAAGCTCGCTCTGAAAACGAAGGATTAATCCGTGAAGAAGCCCAACTAGACTCGCAACGCTCCAATTTAGAAGCAGCCTTGCGCCGGGACTTGCAACGCCTAACCGATGATTATCAATTAACAGTTGAAGCAGCGCGTGAGCAGGTCCAGCCCGTTCAAGACCTGGACCAGGCACGCGCCGAAGTCAAAGACCTGGAGCAGGCCATCAAGGCCCTCGGCCCTGTCAATCTGGCAGCTTTAGAACAATATGAAGAAGTACAGAGCCGGCATGACTTCTTAATGGGTCAACGCCAGGATATCCTGGATGCTAAGAGTCTATTGATGGACACCATGGATGAGATGAACCAAGAAGTTCGCGAACGCTTCCAAACAACCTTTGAAGCTATTCGCCAGAGCTTCAAGGAAACCTTCAGTCAAATGTTCGGAGGCGGTCAAGCCGACCTCTTCTTAACTGATCCTGATCTCCTCGTCGCGGGTGTAGAGATTTCTGTTCAACCACCCGGTAAAAAGATCCAATCTTTGAATCTGATGAGTGGTGGCGAAAAGGCTTTGTCAGCCTTGGCTCTACTATTTGCCATTATTCGCGTCAAGACCATTCCCTTTGTGATTTTGGATGAGGTTGAGGCAGCCCTGGATGAAGCCAATGTCAAACGCTTTGGTGATTACCTCAAACGCTTTGACCAACGCTCCCAATTTATCGTCGTAACCCACCGCAAAGGAACCATGGCCGCCGCAGATAGTATGTATGGCGTGACCATGCAGGAATCAGGAGTCTCCAGTCTGGTTTCCGTCCGTCTTAAGGATCTGGAAGAAGGCAGTTAGTCAACCGAAAATTAAGAAAACGCTATCCCCCCTTCTCGTAGATGATTGATGAGAAGGGGGTTGCCGTTTTTCTGAACATTGTAGCATGTTTTATTTGAAAAAAAAAGAAACCATGGTATAGTTAGAGTAAGAAAAGAAAGCGTTATCAATTCAAAGCTTATAGGACGAAAAAACTCAGTGTATACAATACGAGTTTGGGATAAAAGTCTTCCCTTTCCTATTTTATACATAAGTTTTGAGTAGAAACTGACTGCTGATTGTAATCCTAAGGATTCCTTGAAAAAATTTGATGATGGAAAGTAATAGGTATTGTTCGGGATAATTTATGAAGAGCTTATAAAAAGTGGGTCTCTATCTGTGGAAGGGAGGAAAAGATATTTGTGTTCAGATTGATATACCCAAAGGTGGAGTTACTTTGATAGTTTATGGGCACCTCTAAAAACTCATACTTATTGTCGCCTTATTTCAAATAAGTAGGTATTCCTATTTGGTAGTGCGGACGTGAGCAGTCTCCTTCGGAGTCTCATCACTAAATTTTGAGCCAAGGTCTTAAAATCTACGCCATCTAGCAGTTGTTTCTAACTGCTGATGGTTCCACTACAGTAGAAATACCTGCTTTTCTTTATTTTCACTCCCTAAGTTTTATGAGATAATAGAACTACTAAGATCAACGAGGTACTATCATGCTATTATTTTCCGACGATGAACGACTTCTAGAAAAACTGTCACAATTGGGAAATCAACTA
>NZ_WSRS01000105.1 GCF_009767945.1 Streptococcus danieliae
TTAACTTTAGCAATCTCACCTGTACCAGAGTCTTTAGCCGCATCTACACCTGCTTGGTCGGTGGCCGCATCAACTGCATCCTTAGCCTTGCTGGCTTCTGCATCAACTGTGGCCTTAGCTGCATCCTTCTCTTCTTGAGTTAGATCATTATTGGCATCAATCGCTGCCTTCTTATCCGCTGCTGCCTTGTCGATAGCTTCTTTGGCTGCTGGTTTCGCCGCTGCTTCTGGGTTAACTTTAGCAATCTCACCTGTACCAGAGTCTTTAGCCGCATCTACACCTGCTTGGTCGGTGGCCGCATCAACTGCGTCCTTAGCCTTGCTGGCTTCTGCATCAACTGTGGCCTTAGCTGCATCCTTCTCTTCTTGAGTTAGATCATTATTGGCATCAATTGCCGCCTTCTTATCCGCTGCTGCTTTATCAATTTCTGCTTTAGCTGCTGGTTTTGCTGCTGCTTCTGGATTAATTGCTGTGATTGCACTTGCACCTGCATTCTTAGCATCATTTGCTGTAGTCTTATCTGTTGCAGCTGCGATATTCTTCTTGGCATCCTCAACAACTTTATCAATCTCTGCTTTAGCCGCATCTTTCTCTTCTTGAGTCAGATCGTCACGGGCATCAATTGCTGCCTTCTTGGCATTAGCTGCTTCATCGAGTTCTTGATTTGCCCCATCTTGAAGATTCTTTTGACCATTCAAATTCTCTTTAGCGGCATCAACCTTAGCCTTAGCTTCATCGATGTCAGCTTGACTAGCCTTCTTATTTGCCAGCACCGTTTCCGCTTCTTTTACAGCTTCATCATAAGCTTGCTTCTTATCAGAATCCGCTTCTACATAATTGTCCGTCTGCGTCACATCTGATTGACCATCAACTGCTTGCTGTAGATTATCTTTATCGGTCACATGGATTGTAAACTGCTGAGTCGTCGTATTTCCAGCCGCATCCGTAGCAGTCACTGTAACAGGATAATCACCCTGAGCAGCTGAAACTGTTCCTACAATCTCTTTACGAGCAGGATCATAGCTCAAGCCTTCCGGAAGACCATCTACTGTCACAGTTGGATCACCAATATTATCACTTGCCTTTATAGGAACCGTCAGTGAATCGCCCTTAGATACCGTTTGATCAGCGACTGACTCAAGTGTCGGTTTTTCCGTATCTGGTGTAACTGTCGCTTTGTAACTTCCTCGAGCAATGGTCCCGTTCATATCTTTCCGAATAACGAACAACTCTGTTCCTTCACCAACAAAATCTGGTTTCGGAGTAAAGGTTACAGTTCCGTCCTCTGCTAAAGAATATTCTCCTTCAGCTAGGGTCTTTGTAGTACTACCATCCTCAAATGTAACTGGAACAGATGGATCAAGTGGAACCTCTTCATGACCCGGTTGGAAAGTCACTTGTGCGGATTGCGCCACTCCCTGCTCTCCAGTTGTTCTTTCTGTTGAGCCAGTTGGTGTCACCTCATTCACCGTCGGAGTATAAGTCCCACGTGTTACCTTAAGAACAGGAGTGCCCGTTCTATCTGTTCCAACAGGTGCTTCCAATTCTACCGAAATAGCTGTCGCTGTCCCAGTAAAGCTCTTCTCCGGCGTGAAGGTGACCTCACCGGTTTCCGGATTAATTTGATAAGCCCCTTGCCCTTGAATTGTCACAGCATCAACGCGCTCATTCGTTGCTGGATCGATCAACTTAACGGGATATTGAGCGCTTGGTCTCACTTCCTCTTGATCATTACTACGTTTATGTACCAAAGTTGCTTTCTGGACTTGTCCTTGAAGACCGCTTGTTGCTTTATCTTCCGTATTGAGTTCTGGAATTACAACAGTTGGAATGTAGGACGAATCCATCGTTTTACCTTCAACTTGGTTCGTATTAACCAGCTTATTCACTGCCGTATCTGCAGTCCAACCAGTATGAGCTCCATTCTTATCCCAAGCACGAACAGCTACACCCTTAGCAGTCCCTACAAAATCAGGTTCTGGTGTAAAGACAATGTCCCCAGTCGTTGGATTTAATTGATATCTTCCCTCATTAGGGACAGTCAGAGTTGTTTCATCACTAACTTGACCATTAACAATAAATTTATATGGGCGAGCTGTGTCCAGTTCATTATCTGTGGCAACATCGTAGGAACGTTTTCCATAAGCAGTGAAGGTCACTTGTGCAGTTTGCTCTTGACCTTTTTGACCACTAGTTTCCTTCTTGACACCACGAGGAGGAATTGTTTGCTGGATTTGGAAATCCTCTACTTCACCGGAGTAAGCAAAACCTGTCGCTTTTTGAACATCCGATTCATCTAGAGCAATGCGGACACGTCCTCCCAAAGCTACTTGCGTCGTGTCAATGTTCTGAGGAATCCCTCTAAATGTAAAAGTTACAGGTCCTTCTCCAGTTACACGAACAGGCGCAGAAGTTTCAGCTTCTTCATCGAATTTACCATCACCATTAAAATCAATAAAGGCACGAGCATAAGCCGGAGCTGTCCCGTTATTATTAGCCAATACCGTTAATTGATAAGTATCGTCACCAGCCTTTTGCAAAGGATAGTTTCCACCTGTATTATTACCATCCTTATCAATAATCGGGTCAGTTCCCAGGAGCTGAGCAGTTCCTTCATCTCCACTACCACTAGTATCATCACTAGTCCAATCTACATCAGAAGCTGTCCGAATATCGATATCTGGAGGAGTTTGACCTAGATACGGCTGTTGTAAGGACTGGTTTGCTCCCTTAGAAATCGTATGGGTCGCCTCACCATAGCTGCTTGGAGCATCTCCAGCATCTACAATCAGGAATCCCAACATTGCTCCCTGCTTCCCTGCAGAGTTCAGATAGACACCAACGTTACGTGCATTCCGAGTTAGGACAACTGGTACGGATTGATCACTTCCCGTATAGATTGGTCCAAAAACCTTCGAGCCAATCCCATCACCATATCTTCGTCCCTGATTCTCGCTTACTCGCTGGGTAGCCGAAATAACTGGATTTACCCAACCTGGATCCATATATGTTGAGCGCGACCAAAAACCACCTTCCGTATACTTAGCATTGCTTGGGACTGCATTTGGATCCGCATTCGGTAAATAGGAACGAACGGTAGAATTATTCGACAACTCTGTTAACAGTTCAAAATTATCGCCATCAGTTGTATACAGCTCTAATTCATCTCTATTCGGTTCCTCACCTGTCATCATCACGACGTTCGCAGGCACATCTCGACCATTTAAAGTCGCCTTAACAGAAAACTCGACCCCTACATTGGCTCCATTGACAGAGGACTCAATAACTGTACGTCCGCCTGTATTCAAACCAGCTCGTCTAGCAGATGAGTAAAGCCCATGCTGTTCAGACAGTACGATAGAGGCTGCTGCTCCACTACTCAAAACAGCATTCTTAGCCTGAGCATTGTAGTGCTTCCCACCTCGATCTCTATAGATTTCAGTTGCATTAAAAGGACGTAATCTCTTTACTTCTAGTGTAATCGTATAGCCTGGAGCAATTTCTTTAACGAATTTCGTTCCTACTTGCAGTGTGTTATTAGGGCCAACATTTGACAAAGCGGTACGATCGTTGAAATCCAAAAAGGCTATTTGTCCTGCTAAACGACTAACACTTCCTGTCCGATATTTTTCAAAATTTCGATCCGGGTTTGTGCTTGTCGTCCCAGTATTCCGGAATCCAGATTTCCGTTGAATCCCAGCTTCCTGATCAAGCTCCTCTGAAAACTCATCCTTCTTTTTAACCAAGGCAAAAGAAAGAACATTTTTCTGTAATTGATGAATTTCTTTCGTCAATTGGAGATCTTGTCCCTGGACCAACTCATATCCTTCTGGAATCTGCGCTTCTTCTGTCACCAGTGTCTTTGTATCTAACTTAGCAGGAGCTGTTTTCTCTTCAGATTTAACAACTTCATCCGTTTCCTGATCAACATAGACCACCGTGTAAGGAATTGTAGTCTCTTCTGCTTGAGAGTTACTAATTGTAGGAAGCGACTGGGTAACTGGTTGTGATTCCTTTTTTGGAGCAGGAACAACTTCTTTAGCCCTTGACTCTTGCTCCTTTTTCACAACTTCCTCTGGTTGCGCTACTTCTTCAACTGTTAGTGTCGTTTCCTTTGCAGAACTTTGTTCCTCAGTTGCAGCTGACACTGTTTCTTCCTGAGAGCTACTAACCTCGTTCTCTATCGATGGGAGAAGCGAAGCTGTAACAACCTCAACATTACTTTCTTCTGTTTCATTGGACTTGATCTCATCAGCAGAAACAGCTCCTCCCATCAATAAAAATGCAGATATTGCCACTGAGGCAACGCCTACATTAAATTTTCGAATCGAGAATCGCTGCCGTTTTTCAAAAGGGAATTTCGATTTTCTATTATGCATTTTTACCTCCTAGTGCTAACATTGTAAAAAAACAAGGCATTTTTTTACCTTTGACTCCTTTCTTTTTGTTAAATAGTAAATGATTACAACCTATAGCTACCTTAAATACAGGCCACTATTAAGTCAATTCTATTATCTCACAATATCCTCCATTATCCAAACATCTCTTACTTTTTTTCAAAAAAAACAAAATAAATGAAGTCAAAAATTTTAAAATGAAGTTAGCCACCCATCCTATCTGCTAGATAAGGGCTAGAACTCATTCTGATGAGTTGTCTGATTTCATTTGATAATAGGTTTGGAGCTGTTAAGCTAATTAGTCAAGGCTAATGATAGCCTTGGTTTAGCCCTCAAAACAGCTTCAAAAGTCCCTGTTGTCAAATGAAATCCTTTTGTAAGGTATAAGAAAACACCTCCGTACTATACTTGTTGTTCACCACAAACAAAAGGAAGGGCACAGAGATGCAAAACAATTATACAACAAAAGGAAAGCATTTGACAATTCATGATCGTCGCTATATTGAACGATGGGACAAAGAAGGAAAATCCAATCGAGAAATTGCTCGCCTACTTGGAAGAGCTCCTCAAACAATCAATAACGAGATCAAGCGAGGGCAAGTCTTACAACAAGTGCGAAAAGGACTCTTTAAATATGTCTATTCAGCCGATGTCGCTCAAGCTAATTACGAGAAAAATCGTAAACGATCTGTTAAAAAACTGATTCTTACTAAGAAAATGAAGGACAGAATTCTTCACTACCATCATGAAAACTATTCGCCTGAAATGATGGTTAAGGCAAAAAACATTGAGGCAGGTGTTACCACAATTTATAGTCATTTGAAACAAGAACAAGACAACAAAGCATCCAGAAAATTGTCATAACTGGGCAATACTTTTCTGAGGTGTTTTTTCATATGAGCCCATGTGTTTTCAATAGGATTATACTCAGGTGAGTAGGGGGGAAGAGGCAAGAGTTTATGTCCTTGTTCTTCGCACAATACTTTTAGACGACT
>NZ_WSRS01000106.1 GCF_009767945.1 Streptococcus danieliae
TTCGCATCCACTAAACCAATCTCCTCTACTCATGTTTTCTGAGACTAGTATAGCTAGATTTCTACTTTATCGGAAGATACCTTGTTATTGGGCGCTTACGAACAAAAAAGAGAGTGGGACAGAACTAAATTTGAAAAAATTTAGTTCTGTCCCACTCAGCTACTACGTCAAAGGCATTTTGTTAGCCAAAGTCAATGAGGTTAGACTCTGGTCCTAGCCTCTTTTTTTGCATTATTTAATTCCCAAGGCAATCCGGGCATACCGGCTCATTTTTTCGACCGTCCAGGCTGGATACCAAACTAGTTTGACATCCACCTTTTGAACCTCTTCAAGAGGCTTCAAAGCATCATAAATCTGTTCGGTTAATAAATCCGCTAGGGGACAACCCATGGTTGTCAGGGTCATATCAATTTCGGTATTCCCTGTTTCTGGATCAAAACGGATTTCGTAAACGAGTCCCAAATTAACAATATCAATCCCTAATTCAGGGTCTAAGACTTCTTCCAAAGCATGGAGAATCTTGGTTTTAATTGCTTCTACATCTGCTTCTGTATAGGCCATGTTTTTTTCCTAATCTTCAATAAAATCACGCAAGGGTTTCGAACGGCTTGGTTGGCGCAGTTTGCGTAGGGCCTTGGCTTCAATTTGGCGGATCCGTTCGCGGGTCACGTTAAAGACCTTCCCAACATCTTCCAATGTCCGCATCTTGCCATCATCTAGACCGAAACGGAGGCGGAGAACATTTTCTTCACGGTCAGTGAGGGTGTCCAAAACCTCATCCAGTTGTTCACGCAAGACCACGCGGGTTGTGTAATCAACTGGATTTTCAATAACCTCATCTTCAATGAAGTCTCCGAGATGGCTATCATCTTCCTCACCAATCGGTGTTTCCAGAGAAACCGGCTCTTGGGCAATTTTGAGGATTTCACGCACCTTATCCGGTGTCATATCCATACGTTCTGCAATCTGTTCTGGTGTTGGATCTTGTCCCAACTCCTGCAACAAGGTCCGTTGTTCCCGAACCAATTTGTTGATGGTCTCAACCATGTGGACAGGAATCCGAATGGTCCGAGCTTGGTCTGCAATGGCACGTGTAATGGCCTGACGAATCCACCATGTCGCGTAAGTTGAAAATTTGAATCCCTTGGTGTGGTCAAACTTATCAACGGCCTTCATCAAGCCCATATTCCCTTCCTGAATCAAATCCAGGAATTGCATGCCGCGTCCAACATAGCGTTTAGCAATGGAAACAACCAAGCGAAGATTAGCTTCAGCCAGGCGTTGTTTGGCTTCTAAGTCGCCTTGCTCTACCAAGATTGCCAATTCTTGTTCTTCTTCATTGGTCAGAAGCGGCACAACACCAATCTCTTTCAAATACATCCGAACTGGATCATTGACTTTGGCAGAGTTGCTTCCGAGCAGCTCCTCATCGGACAAATCCTTTTCTTCCTCTTCTGCTGCCAATACACGCTGACTTGGATTTCCATCCTTATCGGTAACCGAAATACCCGCATCCTGAATCCGTTGGAAGAGGTTGTCAATGCCATCTGCATCAAGACTAAAAGGAACAATCAGAGTGCTATTGATTTCCTCATCTGTTGCGGTACCAGAAAGTTTGTGATTTCGAATAAATTCTGCAATCTGAACATCTAATGTTGTTACTTCTTTTTGTTTTTTAGCCATTCCTTACTCCATTTTTCTTTTCTGGGCAATCAGTTCATTTAAATCTAAGACAGCTTGATCGTGACGACCAATTTGCGAGGCTGCCTGAATGCTTTGTGCAATTTCTTTACTTCTTAGTCGATTTTTTTCTAATTCTTGGGTTCGCACTAACTGTTCAATTTCCTCATCTCCGATTTGCGGAGGGAGATTCAATTCCAAAATTTGATACCAAAGATGATTGATTTCCTCCGATTCCTGGGCTAAATCCTGACTGGTCACCTGCCCTTTTTCAAGCAAGAGCTGATAGAGGTGCTCATGATCCTTTTCAACAAAATGAAAATTTTCCAAAAATCGAAATTCGTTCAATAAGTTGCTATGGTGAATCAAGCGATGCAACAATTGCCGCTCGGTATTGGTTAGGCGGCTTTTAGGAAGTTGGACTCGCATCTCAAACGAAGGCAACTGAACCTGCTGGGGCGCTCCTGCAGCAAGCTGAACCCGAGCCTGCCCCAGCATTTGTTCCAACTGGGCCACATCAAAGGCCGTGGCTTCCTGAGATAATTTTCGAATATAAACCTCTCTCAGCAAGTCGGTCGGCAAGGTTGCAATAAAAGGTAGCAGCTTTTCCACATAGGCCAGCTGGGCCTGTACTCCTTGCAGCTGAGATGGACGGTAATAGTCCATCAAAAATTCGATAGAATCCATGCGGGTTTCCTGCAGACAGATCCGCAAGTCTTCCGGGGAATGAGCCTGGAGGTATTCATCAGGGTCCATGCCTTGCGCAAAACGAACCACTTCAACCGAGAAGCCCTTGAGCTCTTGGATCGATTTTTCAATAGCTGCCTGACCGGCATCATCGCCATCATAGGCCAAAACCACCGCGGGTTGATAGGCTCGCAAGCGTTGGACATGCTCGGCCGTCAGCGCTGTTCCCATAGTTGCGATAGCATTTTTGACACCCGCTCGATAGGCCGCTATGACATCCATAAACCCTTCCATTAAGTAGACTTCTTTAGCCTTTTTTAAATGGGGTAAAGCTTGGTTCAAATGATAGAATTCAAAACTTTTATTAAAAATTTTGGTCCGACGACTATTTTTGTACTTAGCCTGCTGATCAGACGAATCCCCAAAAATCCGGCCGGAAAAGCCAATCACCTGCCCCTTCATATTGGTTAAAGGAAACATAATCCGATTGTAGAAAGAGTCGACCAGCTTATTTTGTTCAATATGGAAAAGCCCTGAATCCAGGTAACGCTCTTCTCCAAAATTGAACTTTTGGACCACGCGATCATAGAGGTAATTCCCGCGATCCGGCGCTAAACCAATTCCGAAATATTCGATATCTTGCCGAGACAGTCCCCTGGATTCCAAATAGGCCAAGGCTTCTGTCCCCATTGTAGAGGTCAATAAGATAGCCTGGTAAAAAACCGCTGCTTCTTCATGTAAGGCTATTAAGTCTGCCTCTTCCGATGGTCGTTGAGGTTGGCCTTGTATGGAGGGAGCAACCTCAATCGTTTCTCCTATGAAGCGAGCCACTTTGGCAACAGCTTCCATAAAGGGAATACCATCAATCTCCTCGACAAAGCGATAAACATCTCCCGATTTGCCACACCCAAAGCAATGGTAAAATTGCTTCTCTTGGTTAACATTAAAGGAGGGCGTCTTTTCTCCATGGAAGGGGCATAATCCTAGATAATGACGGCCAGCCTTGGTCAAAGGCAGATAGTCTCCAATGACATCCACAATATTCACACGACTTTTTAAATCTTGAATTTCTTGTGTTGAAACCATGTCCCCTCCTCCCCAATCGCTATTTTTTCATTTTATCCTAAATAGTTGTGTTTGTAAAATAAGCCGATTTTCTTTTACTTTTAAAAAAATCAAGCAAATCCATTGTCTTTTCAAGCTCACTTGGCTATAATGTATTCGTATCAAATAAAAGAACGGAGATTCTTATGTTAAAAGAATTGAAAGATTTCCTCTTGCGTGGAAATGTTGTTGACCTTGCTGTGGCCGTGATTATCGGGGCTGCTTTCGGACAAATCATCACTTCTTTGGTAGATGATGTATTGACACCACTCTTCTTGAACCCAGCTTTGAAAGCTGCTCAAGTAGAAAAAATCGCTGACCTTACTTGGAACGGTGTTGCTTACGGAAACTTCCTAAGTGCTATCATCAACTTCCTAATCATCGGTACTGTTCTCTTCTTTGTTGTTAAAGCTGTTGAAAAAGCACAAAATCTTGGTGCTAAAGCTAAAGCTGAAGAAGAAGAAGTTGCTGGGCCATCTGAAGTGGACTTGCTTCAAGATATCAAGGCTCTTCTTGAGAAAAAATAAAACATCTAAAAATTGGGACTCCGGTCTCAATTTTTTTTGCAATTAATAGCAGAAAAAAGCAATCCAAAAGGACTGCTTTTACTATTAGAATTTCTTACGTTTACGAGCTGCTTCTGATTTACGTTTACGTTTTACAGAAGGTTTTTCATAGAATTCACGTTTACGTGTTTCTTGAAGAGTACCAGCTTTAGTAACCGCACGTTTGAATCGACGAAGTGCATCATCTAATGATTCGTTCTTACGTACCACTGTTTTTGACATTCCATCTCACTCCCTTCAAGTTAAAATCTACTATATTATACACAAGTCAAAAGTCCCTGTCAAGATTTTTTAGAATAATGTATGCGGTAAAATTTTTTAGAGACCCTAAGACTTTGTATATTATAGGAGATTTTTACTTAGATTTAACAAAAAAACTGAACAATTTCTTGCTCAGTCCTTGACATAATTGTCGTTATCCCCCATAATAAGGATATGACTGAGTAAGAAGTGAGGTTTCTTACTCGATGAGACGGAAGATGTAGGAGTCTTTCGTCTTTTTTTATTCAATTTACTTAATTCAAGTATAGCACACATATCAATACAAGACAAGTGATTTTAATTGAAAATAGCACAAAAAGCCTTTCTAACAGAAAGGTTTTTTTGTATATAACTTTATATATACTTTTGTATATAACTTCTTGTGTTCTATTTAGATCCAGATCGCTTCTTACGAGTCTTATAACCTGACTTTGGAAGGCTATAATCTTTCTCAACTTCTTGCTGTTTTCTCATGATCTTAGTAGCACTAAATTTAGAAAGATCTCTTATCTTTTCAAATTCTTCTCTCCAATTTCCGAAAAATAGATCTCTCAACTCTCCTTCATGAGCTAATATAATCATTTGACTCATCGTCTCAACTCCATCTTTCGTCCAATACATTCCACGTTTCTTCATGCGATAGGTTATCTTCCGATGCTGAGATTCCATGATGCCAATTCCTGAACCTGAAAAACCTCTTGAGGCAGCTGGTTCCGTATATTGAAAATTATTGACTAACTTTTTCTGGTTCTATAATAAGTTGTGTGGAAAGCTTGCTCTCCATGCAACTTTTTTTGTAATTCAGAGTGCAAAAAAAAGCAATTCCTAGTAAACTGATAAGTGAAAAAAAA
>NZ_WSRS01000107.1 GCF_009767945.1 Streptococcus danieliae
TACAATATTTGTCGTTTTGAACAGATCAAACGACTGAATTTGAATACATGGGCTTAGTGCGCCCAAAAATCAGAATTCTCCCGATAATCGGGATAGAAAAGTAGGAAATACAGGGACTTTTGCTGGAAATTAGAGGGCAAGAGTCCCTTCTTTTTTTATATGACGGAATACTTCTGGTTTTTAGAGGTGCCCTCAACTTTGAGCCACTCCAGTTTAATCCCATCAGGATCCAAACAATAGAGCGCCTTGGGATCTTCGGCCTCCAAGAAACGCTCTTCATATAACAGCGGTACCCCAAGGACCAACAGATCTTGCCGCAAGGCCTCCAAATCCTCCTCAACCTCAAAAGCTAGATGATTGAGTCCGATTCGTGTCCGATGATAGCCCATATGAAGAAAATGCTGAGGGGCTTGGACAAACACCAGGTATTGATTTTGCTGCTTAAGAGAGAAGCCCTGTTCCCAGTCCTGGTAAAGTTGGTAACCCAATCTCCCGAGAAAATGTTCGTAAAACCTGCGCGAGGCTTCCAGGTCCGATACGTAAATCTCGATGTGGTGCAGCACGACTTCCTACTCCTTTCGAAAAACAACACCATTTTCTTTGAGCTGCTGAATCGTTGTTGGGCCAATTCCATGAATCGTCAAAACTTCCTTTTCGGTCCAAGCTGCAAAATCCTCAAAGGTTTGAAGTTCTGCGGCTGTTAAAATCCGTTTCTTATCAAGTCGTAAATTTTCAAGTGCTGGCGAAACAAACATCTGAGCCAATTTAAATCGAGCCTCTGCCTCAAGAAATTCAGGCAACGGTGAAACTGTTGCTGACTTCTGCTTTAGCGATAGTTTACCTTGAAAATCCTGATACATTCTAGTTAATTCTTTGGCAATGATTTCCTTATCCGCTAAAAATCTCAGCAAGGGAAAGAGGGCGAAGCTAAACGGAGTCTCAAAGTCGGTCAAAACTGCCTCCATTGTATTTTGCAACCAAGTTTCAGAGGCTAGATGTGAAGCAAATTCTGAATCCCTTTCCATTAAATCTTTAAAGAGAGTATTTGCAGTTTCTAGATTCCACTCTTCAAGGCTGGCAATCACAGCATAGAGATTTAGCCCAGGATCAAAAACACCAGTTGCTAATTTTTCTTCATAGATGTCTAGGACACGTTCTGGTTGATAGATTATACAGTAGGTAGCTGCCGCTAAATAAAGGAGATGCTCTGGACAATCCTTTTCGAATAAAAATTCGTCTAAAAGATCGAGAATTTCAGCCGCTAAAGTCCATAAACCCACATCAAAGTAAGTCTCTAACAACAAAGCTAGACCATGCAAATATCCTGCACTGTCAGAGCCCGCCCAAGAAGGAAAATTAATTTCTTCAAGTCCTTGCCAAATCAACTCTGTAAACGACTTATAGAGGGGAATCCTGTCATAGGTAAAGTCAGTAGTAGTAGCCTCTATATAAGCCATCTGGATTGCAAAATTTTCAGGATATTGTTGGCTCAATTTTTCCAAAGCCTGAACTTTCTCCGATTCATCTGATATACCAAGAGCCTTAACAAGGCCAAAGGCTTCTTCTAACTCAGCTTTTGTATCTTCATCTTGAATTCTTTGTGCTAACTCCCTAAGCAAGCCGAGCATGTTTGCTGTTTCCTCTTCCTCACTGAGAATATCCCTGCCAGCTCCAAACTCTTGAAAATGATGATTCACATTTGGGCTTTTAAAGCCACTATCTGGATCTATGAAAGCTAAATCTTCCAAATCACCGATGTTCATTTCATGATTTGCTTTATAGTCCCGGCGCATCTGCTTTAGCAACTTCTTCTGTTTTTTCTTTTTAGCCATAGTAATCCCCTTTATGACAAAAAATCCCTGTCAATTCCTTGACAGGGACGAAGCATTCTCCGCGGTACCACCCAGATTCGGGCTGGGCCCGCACCTCATTTTTTCTTGTTGAAAAATCATTTAGCAACCAACCTTGTATTCCCTGCGGATTTCTCACCCCCCACCGCTCTCTGAAAGGAAATAAACTCAAGATACCTCTAAACAGTGTCATTCTATCATAGAAATAGACACAAAGCAAGCCTCACCAAACTATTTATTGCTCAACAAATGCAACCAAGTCGGCAATCGTTGTTAAATTTTTCTCATCATCGATTTCAACACTAAACTCATCTTCAATGGCCGTAATAACTTGGAACAGATCCAAAGAATCAACATCCAAAGAATCAAAGCTAGACTCTAACGTCACTTGATCTGGCTGCACTTCCAATTCCTCAACAATAATAGCCTGAATTTTTTCAAATGTAGACATAAACTACCTCATTTCATTTCTTATGATAAAAAGTATACCATAAGAACCCCCAAACCGTAAAATTACAGGGTTTCCAAAAGCGGTAGTATTTGTCCCAAGTGGTCAATCGTTCGACTAGCACGGCTTTGATCCAATCCAAAACGATAGTCCCGAATCGCCCAGACCTCGGCTCCAGCATGAACACCGGCCTGAATCCCCTTTTCACTATCTTCAATAATCAAGGTTTTTTGAGGATCCACTTGGAGTTCCCGACAAGCAGCCTGATAAATCTCTGGATGGGGTTTCGATTCTTCAAACTCTTCTCCGGATAAAACAACATCGAAATACGATGTAATTTCCAATTCCGCCAAGGCTCGCTCAATATCTTTTTTGACAGAACTAGAGGCCAATCCAAGGACATAGCCCTTTTCCTTTAACCCCTGCAAAACATGAGATACTTGCGGAAAGGCCAACTGACGGTAAGGAAGGGGATTCTTTTCCTTATAGGCCACATAATCCGCCTGCAAACGGGGTACATCAAACTTGTCATAGGAATCTCCTAAGATATTCTCCCAGACTTGCTTCATATTTCCACCAATAAAGTAAGCTGGGGGCAAATGATCAATCGAGATCCCCTGACTGGCTAAGTAAGTCTCCCGGCGCTTGTAGTAAAAATGCTCCGTATCCACCAATACACCATCCATATCAAAAATCACAGCCTGAAAAGACATCGACAATCTCCCTCTATGTAATATTTTCTGAAAATAACACGAAAATTCTCATACTCTATCCTATCATCATCCAATGCCAGTCACAATACCAGTTGACAATGAAAGCGTATTATTTCAGAACAAGAGGCACTGAAAAGGACTCGATTTCTGACTATTTAAACTAGGGAGATCTCATGCCTGATTTTATTCAAGCTATCTTCATGAGAAATCAGCACAATGATTTTATCTTTAGCAACCAAGGATAAAATATCTAGTAATTCCGAATGGAGAGAACTCTCAATATTCGAAAACGGTTCGTCTAGAATAATCAATTCCGCTTTTGGTTTTAGAAGCGTGATCAGGAGATTTAGTAATTGTCTTTTTCCATCTGACAATGTCGCTATCTTGCTCTCTAACAAATTTTCGGAAGAACCCTTGATGAACATTTGATAAATAGACCATTCGGGAGTGTCTTCTTCTAGCCTGTCAGGATCAAAAGTAAAATAAGTGGACAATACATCTGAGACTTTTAAATCAGCTGCATAATGGGTATGCACATTGAAAGAAATCCATTCCCTTCGTAAACGAGAGGCGTTCAAGGAGTCCAAGGAGATCCCGTTAAACAGGATAGCTCCTTCATAATCATTGAGCTTTAGACCCACAAGGAGTTTTACCAAGGTTGTTTTCCCAATCCCATTCCTCCCTTTCAGATGATAAATAGATCCTTTTGTCAACTGTACATTTAGATTCTGCTGATACATCTGCTCCTGGGTTTGACCATGAATAATATTAAAATCTCTTAACTCAACTGAATCAATAGACTTAACTGCCTGTTCACCCTCAATCTCTTCTGGTAGAGATATGAGAGCCCCAATCCTTCTTTTAGCACTAGAATATTCTTGCACCTGTATCCCTAAATCAAAAAAAGTATCCAGGCTATTGATAATCCCATTAAAATATTGAATCGTTGCCGTAAATATCCCAATGGATAACAAGCCATTAACAACATCGATTCCCCCTAACCAAAAGTACAGTAACTGGAAAAGGAAGGCCAAGACAATCTGACTAGTGGATGTCCAGTAGCGTTTGTTAAACATTTTCTTGATATCCACTAGTAAATTTTTGTAGTCAGATGATAAACGACGGATCTCTAACTTTTCAAGACTTAACATTTTTGTCGTAAATAACCTTTGAAAAATTTGACTCTTCCGAGCTTCATAGAGACTATCTTCTTCTCGTATTTTATCAAACAAAGCATACATGGAATTCTTGTTGACTAGATAGATCATAATATAAATAACGGAGAGAAGCAGGACTAAAATCAAAACCTTAGGATTAAGCAGACTAAGTAAAATAAGGGTAAAAAGAATAGTCACCATGGACTGAATAGCTTGGGGAGTTGTAAAAATTAGAAAATTAATAATGCTTTCTAAATCTGCATTAATCCGACTATTTAAATAATGCCGATCATACTCGACTAATTCTTTACTATTCTTTCCATAAATTAACTCAAGTAAATCGGTATAGCTCGAAAATTTCACAAGACTACTGCCAACATGTTCATTTCGAGCTATGAAATAAGAAAGAAATAGTTTACAGAAAAAAGCAAGTATGGCACAAGCTGCAATCAAGAAAAAATAGTCATTGATTTTCCTATAAACCAGTCCATTAATCAATTCCGCTTCCAGCAAAGGAATAACTACTGTCACAACCGCACTTAGCAGTGACAAGACTAGTTGGAAGTAAAACGTCTTTTTAGAATATCTGGAGAATTGCTTCATCAAAATCCCTCCACTTATACAGCTTAAAAATTCTCTACCAATCTATAACATTACTATAACACCTCATCACCAGATTACAAGAGATTTTCCAATTTTTTCAAGAAGGGAAGAATACAAATGATACAAGCAAATGACAAAATCCGCATAAACTTGATTTCACAAATAAAAAAGAGGCTAACGCCTCCTTACTAGTCGGGAAGACAGGATTCGAACCTGCGACACCTTGGTCCCAAACCAAGTACTCTACCAAGCTGAGCTACTTCCCGTAG
>NZ_WSRS01000108.1 GCF_009767945.1 Streptococcus danieliae
TCGAAAGAAAAAGTGTTGTTTTTAGAACTGTTATTTGTTAGACTAAACATATGGATTTCCTTTGTTTCTAATGATTTTGTTGTGCGCTTATATCATAGAAGGAAATCCTTTTTTTGTCCAGTCATATGTCTCACCCAATGGGTGAAAATCAAAAACTTCTAGAAACCTTGATCTATCAGGGATTCTGGAAGTTTTTTTAGTTAGCTATGAATAATTCGGGGATTAAAATTCTAAACCTTGTCACAGTAAGTACAATCCTTGTACACTGGCTGTAAGCTATTTCTCTCCAGCGACGCCTAAAGGCGTTCGCTGAACTTCGCTCAGGTTAGAGCTGTATTACTTGACTATTTCTGCATCGAGAAGGGCATCTACGACCCCCAGCTCATCCTCACCGGCAGCTTCACCACACAAGCCGGCTACAACCTAATCAAAAACAAACTGGCCACACAAGAAGAACTCCCAGAAGCTTACTTTGCAGCCAGCGATAGCCTGGCTATCGGAGCACTCAAGGCCTTGCAGGAAGCCGGCATCCGTGTCCTCGAGGACATCCAACTGATTTCCTTCAATGATACCAGCATCACCAAACAAGTCTACCCCCGCCTCTCCAGTGTAACCGTCTACACCGAAGAAATGGGCCGAACTGCCATGGACATCCTCAACAAACAAGTCCTCAGCCCCCGCGACATCCCTACACTGACCCGCCTGGGAACCACACTAAGCTTACGCGAAAGCACAAAATCCACCCCTGAGTTGGTCAAAAAATGATAGAATTTAGACAGATATATCCAATCTATCCATCATTCACATCTGAGCCTTCATGAAAGGCTTCCCGTCATAGCAGAAGGAGAAAGGAGCCCCCTTTATGCATCTGAACAAAATTTTGCAGATTCTCGTCGGTACTGCACTGTTCTCATTCGCCCTCCAGTACCTGGTCATCCCATACCAACTCTTCGAAGGAGGGGCAACCGGCATCACCCTGATTGTCTACTACCTCCTCAAGATCCCCGTCTGGTTGACCAACATACTCATCAATGCCCCACTCCTGTATCTCGGTCGTAAAGCTTTTGGAAATAGCTTCTTGATTTATAGTATTATCGGTTCCTTGTCCGTCTCGGGCTGGCTACTGCTATTTGAAAAGATCCCCCTCTCAATCCCCCTCAACAATGACCTCCTCATCGTCAGCGTCTTAACAGGGATCCTCTTTGGACTTGGACTCGGACTCGTTTTCCGAGCTGGTGGAACCACTGGTGGGAGTGATATCGTTGCCCGACTCCTGGAAAATCGTACCCCCCTTTCCCTGGGACAATTGATGTTTGCCCTCGATTTCTCCGTTTTAGCTTTGGAACTCATCGTTTTCCAAAATCTTCGTCTCATCACCTATACTCTCCTCTTTGTTTTTATCACCAGTCGCGTCATCGACCTCATCACAGAAGGAGGCTATGCCGGCAGAGGCTTCATCATCGTCAGCAAACACAACCAACAAATCGCCCAGGCCATCTCTTCCGAACTAAATCGCGGCGTCACCGTCCTCCAAGGTCAGGGCTACTACAGCCAAGAACCCATCGACGTCCTCTACTGCGTCGTCAGCCGCAGTGAAATCCAAGAAATGAAGGCCCTCATCCACCGCCTCGACCCCCGTGCCTTCACCACCATCACCGAAGCCCACGAAATTATCGGCGAAGGATTCCTGGAAACTTTTCAACCCGAAGCGAAACATGAAACAGTAAGGTAGGATGAAAGAACTCTACTACCCAACTCCAAAAACAGCCCAGAATCATGCTCAATCGTGATTCTAGGCTGTTTTTCTGTATCTATTTTCAAATATTTTCTTCCAAGTATTTTTGTAGCACTGCGTGATGATGCTGCCCATCTTCTAGTCCAAGGGTGTAGGCTGCTTCTAATTTGTCGGGATCCCGCTCCAGACGGCTAATATCTAGGGTCTGATCCGGACGAATTACGTAAATGTCTCCAGCTTAACAATTCGCTCAACTGTTTCATTGTAGTGCTGGTAGCGCTTGGAAGCGATGTCCACAAATTTAGGATAGTCCTTATAGAAGAGGCGGTAGAGGCGCCCGCTAGAAGGCTTTTTACGGTAGCCCAGGGGTTGGGTCAAAATCACAATTAGCTTGTCAAATCCCAAACTTCTAGCAAAGTCAACGGGAATTGAATCGGTTAGACCTCCATCTAGATACTTTTTGCCGTCAATCTCCACAATTTTCGAAATCAGGGGAAGGGCTGAACTGGCTCGGAGGTACTCCATTTGTTCAAAAACGTGGTCAATTTTGGGGTACTCTGCCCGGCCGGTTTCGAGGTTGGTTACCGTCACATAAAAGGGCACTCCCGATTGGGCAAAGGCCTCTTGGTCAAAGACATCTAGCTCCATCGGAATTTTATAATAGGCCATCTCCTTGTTGACCATATTTCCCGTTTTCAACCAGGATAAAAAACTAATGTAATTTTTGTTTCCGATAAAGCGTTTGTTATAGCGAAGGGCTCTTCCCTTTTGGCCCGAAAGGAAATTAACACCAAACAAGGCGCCGGCAGAGACACTGACCAGGCCATCTACCTTGAGCCCCGCATCCAGGAAGGCGTCCAGCACACCGGCCGTATACAGACCGCGCATACCACCACCTTCTAGAACTAAACCAACCTTCATAAGCCCCTCCTTATACCCCTTTCAACTACTAGGAGTCTGCTGTTTTTATTAGTGTAACAAAAAAGTTCTGAAAATGGGGAAAGGAAGGGAGGAGGTCAGGGGACACTTTCAGAAAGTTTCACGAGGAACATGGGGAAGGTTCAGGGAACTTTAGCCACCCGAGCCTGGAAATGGTAAGGTGAGGAAAGATAGGAAATGAAATTTGTCAATTCGGAGATCACACCCGCGTGGGTGGGTAAAACAGCCTCTATAGAGCCTTTGACTGGACGAGTTTGGGATCACACCCGCGTGTGCGGGTAAAACTGTTTCATTGGAAAATTTCAAAACATTGACTTGGGATCACACCCGCGTGTGCGGGTAAAACTCCTTGTGTTCATAAAGCGTATACTCTCTTCCGGGATCACCCCCGCGTGTGCGGGTAAAACTTCAAGAGGTGGGGCAGGATATGTCCAGTCCTAGGATCACACCCGCGTGTGCGGGTAAAACACTGTTCTTTTAATTCTTCAAGAGATGAACCTGGGATCACCCCCGCGTGTGCGGGTAAAACGATTTCGATTTCAGAAAGACGAGCGAGTCCAAGGGATCACCCCCGCGTGTGCGGGTAAAACGTTATAAATAGCCTTGAAAAATAATGAAGCCTGGGATCACCCCCGCGTGTGCGGGTAAAACAGCTCTTCGGCTGGTCGTGTCCTCATCTCATTGGGATCACCCCCGCGTGTGCGGGTAAAACAGACTATTTACAACAACCGGCATGCTGTTGGGGGGATCACCCCCGCGTGTGCGGGTAAAACTGCTGAAAAGGAATTTTTCAGAATCTGACAGTGGGATCACCCCCGCGTGTGCGGGTAAAACGTTGCAAGAGTAATCACTTGATTTAGATATCTGGGATCACCCCCGCGTGTGCGGGTAAAACAGGGAGATTCAAAAGATTCTCAAAAATCACCAAGGATCACCCCCGCGTGTGCGGGTAAAACAAACTCCTCCATTCCAACGCTTACGTAAGCCAGGGATCACCCCCGCGTGTGCGGGTAAAACTTACCAATTGTTCTAAAATTTCAACACCACTTGGGATCACCCCCGCGTGTGCGGGTAAAACGTTTACGAAAAATTATTGGTTTACGTACTCGCAGGATCACCCCCGCGTGTGCGGGTAAAACAGGACAAGAGCGGTCTCTTTCACCTTGTGCTTGGGATCACCCCCGCGTGTGCGGGTAAAACTCATCATAAATAAATAGCAAGTCAAACTTTCCGGGATCACCCCCGCGTGTGCGGGTAAAACACCTCCTTAGAAGCTCCGTCAGCAATCAATTTAGGATCACCCCCGCGTGTGCGGGTAAAACTCCAGACTTTTCAAAAGACAATGCGGACGCTTGTGGATCACCCCCGCGTGTGCGGGTAAAACAAAGATAGGAATTTCTCATCTGTGAAAAGACAGGGATCACCCCCGCGTGTGCGGGTAAAACGTATTGTGTTTAGTTATCCACAACCTTAAACAGGGATCACCCCCGCGTGTGCGGGTAAAACACTAAAAAATCCCTATCAATTCGCTATTTTTGATTGATCCTCTTTAAAAATTTATTTACTTTAGTTGATAGCTCATAAATTAATCTTGCATCCTCTAGAGCTCTATGAGGTACTTGGGCATCAATCCCGTAAGAATTAAGTACCGTCTGCAATTGGTAATTCTCTAAATATAGTTTCTCACGTTTAACAAACTTCATTATATCATGAGTTTTATTTCCTAATTGGAGCAGATCACATACTTTCAAAGCATTATTGAGGAATTTAATATCAAAATTTATCCCATATCCAACCAAATCAGAATCTCCTATGAATTGTAAAAAAGAGAGAGAGTGTACAATATCTTGTGTAAACGCAAAAAAAGAATAAATCCTGTTATAGTAGAGTTAGACAAAAAAATACTACTAGAAAGATTTATTCCCATGACCCAGTTTATCACAGATTTAACCACATTTCTAGCTAATCATTCAGACATTAATGAGTATTTCCGTGCTTCTATGGAACAAGCCCTAAATGAGCTTCTACAGGCAGAGTTGACCTCTGTTCTAGGATATGAACCCTATGATGTTAGTGGCTACAACTCAGGAAATAGTGAGAGTGTACAATATCTTGTGTAAACGCAAAAAAAGAATAAATCCTGTTATAGTAGAGTTAGACAAAAAAATACTAC
>NZ_WSRS01000109.1 GCF_009767945.1 Streptococcus danieliae
GCCGATGACAGCTTGGATGCGAATTCCCGTGTAGTCGAGCAAGAAGGAAGTCTGGGCACCAAGGAAGTTGTTTGGAACCAGACCAAGGATGAGTTGGTGAGCGAGATTGTAGTGCTTACGCCGGTGAATCGTGTCATTCGTGTTGGGACTAAGCCTGTGGTTACTAGTCGGGAGCTAGATTTCCAAGAAATTCGCCAAGAAGATGCGACCTTGGATAAGGGTCAAGAGCGGATTCAAACCATGGGTCAAAAAGGTCGTGAGACGACAACAGTGACCTATACTCTAGATGAGCGAACAGGTCAGGTCACAGCCAATGCTCCTGTCGTGGAGACTGTGCCTGCTGTTGATCAGGTACGGTTAATTGGTACCAAAGATATCTTGGAGACACGTCAGGAAGAGCTATCCTTTGACACCGTTTATCAAGCCGATGATAGCTTGGATGCGAATTCCCGTGTAGTCGAGCAAGAAGGAAGTCTGGGCATCAAGGAAGTTGTTTGGAACCAGACCAAGAATGAGCTTGTCCGTGAAACAGTGACCCTAGCGCCTGTCAACCGTTTGGTTCGTGTCGGAACCAAGTCTGTGGTGACCAGTCGGGAGCTAGATTTCCAAGAAATCCGCCAAGAAGATGCGACCTTGGATAAGGGTCAAGAGCGGATTCAGACCATGGGTCAAAAGGGTCGTGAGACGACAACAGTGACCTATACTTTAGATGAGCGAACAGGTGAGGTCACAGCCAATGCTCCTGTCGTGGAGACTGTACCTGCTGTCAATCAGGTGCTGTTAGTCGGGACCAGAGATGTGCTCGAAACCCGGCAAGAAGATCTAGCCTTTGATACAGTCTATCAAGCGGATGATCGTTTAGACTTTGGCCTTCGAACAGTCGAACAAGAAGGAAGTCTTGGACGGAAGGAAATTGTTTGGAACCAGACTAAGGATGAGTTGGTGCGCGAGACGATAGTCCTTGCGCCGGTGAATCGTGTTATTCGTGTGGGAACCAAGCCAACTGTAACCAGTCGGGAATTGGCCTTTACGGAAATTCGTCAAGAGGATCCGACTTTAGAAAAAGGAAAAGAGCGGATTCAAACGCCAGGTCAGTTAGGTCTGGAACAAACAACAGTGACCTATAGCCTGAATGAGAAAACAGGTGAGGTCACAGCTAATACGCCGGTTGTTGAAACTAGACAGCCTGTGTCTCAAGTGCTGCTGGTTGGAACTCGAGAACTTGTGAAGCCTGTGCTTCGCATTCAATCGGTTACCGAAAATGATGACCAAGCGAATGCGCTTGTTCGCTATAGCCTGCAGGATCCAGATAAGCAGTACCGTTCTGCTAAGGCGCTCTTGTATAAGGGTGATGTTCTTGTTAAGGAATTCCCAATTAGTCAGTTGGACCAGCCTTTAACATTGTCTGAGTTGGACTACTTTACGGATTATACCTTGAAGACATCCATGACTTATGGACCTGCGGAGGCACCGACCGAGGAAATTCAAGAAGATCAAGCCTTAATTCGATTGGAATATAAAAAAATCGAGCTGAAGGATATTGAGACGGTTGAGTTGTACGAAAAAGATGGAGCAAGTTATCGTCGTTTGGATAACTTAGCAAGCGCTAAAGCTCCAGATCAATATGTGGTACAGATTCAGCCGAACCAAAGCAAGGCCATGCTCCTCCCCGTTTCAGAGATTCGCGAAGTTCAAAAAGATGGACAGTCTGTCTATGAATTGACGCTGAGTCTACCGGAGCTGGTACAGGGGCCAAACCTAGGAGCTTATCAGTCCAATCTGCGCATTTACGTTCCAAAAACGGGAACGAATTTATCGGCTCTGAATAGCTATCGTGTGAACTATCAGAATGTTTCCGGTGCGCAAGCTGGTCGTGATGTTGCTTATTACAATGCGGAGAAGTTACTGCCGTTTTACAATAAGGAATACATTGTCGACCAAGGAAACCGGATTGATCCAAGTCATAAACTCTCCCAAACACGTTTAGTAGATGTGGTTCCAATGGCCGATAATCGAATTGTCCTTGATCCGAATACGGATAAGGCAGCCATTAATCGCTTAATGCTTCACTACGAGGACAACACGGTTGCCTATGTTCCACTGACCTTTAAGGGAGACTTTAGAAATCAACGGGTTGCCGAGTACGATCTAGCAGGTACTTCTTTGATTTACACACCGGAGAGTTTCTTGGATTCTTATCAATCCGTGATTGATGCTGTGACACCAACCTTAGCGGCGATTCAGTTTGATTCTGCAGAAGTACGGCAAGCTCTAGGGATTGCTGAAGGTGATCAAAGCAAGAATCTAAATGATCTCTATTTGGAAAAGGCCTTTAATGATTTGAAGGCTAATCTACCACAAGAATTGAAGAAGCTCTTGGCTGCGGACAAGGCGATCAATGCAACAGATGGTGCAGTCAGTGACAAACTGGCGAAACAAATCCAGGAGAATGCTGTTCCTCTCTTACTTGGAATGAGCTATCTCAATCGCTGGTATAACATCAATTATGACACGATCAATGTGAAGGACTTATCTGCCTACAAACTTGACTTCTTTGGCAATCAAACAGCTTCTTCTCTTGACCATATCATTCAGTTAGGTAAATCAGGTTTTGATAACTTAAAAGCCAGCCATAACGTGCGAACTTTTGAGCGAAGTCTAGCTGCAGGAAAACAGAAGACAGACCTGTTTGAATACTTAGAAGCTTACCGGCATTTATTCTTACCGCACAAATCCAATAACCAGTGGTTGAAGGATAATACAAAAGCTTATCTTGTTGAGAGCTATTCAGAAATTGATGAAGCAAGGCAGAAACAAGAAGCAGCTATGGGGCAAAAGGATAATAAGTATTCCATCGGCATTTATGACCGTCTGGCAAGTCAAAGTTGGGCTTACAAACAGATGTTGTTGCCGTTGTTAACGATGTCTGAAGAAAGTACCTATGTAATTTCGAATATGTCGACATTCGTTTTTGGTGGGTATGAGCGTTATCGTTATGGTAAAAACTTGAGCCTATCTCAAGCAGAATTTATTGAGACGATGCGAGCTACTGTTGATCAGGGAGCAAGTTTGCATAGAGATTACTATGATTTCTGGTATCGAATCTTGAAGCCAGAGATGCGTGATCTGCTCTTTAAATCCATTATTATGTATGATGGTTTCATGTACCATAATCCAGATGGTAGTAAATCTTGGAGAACCCTACACTCTCCAGATGCCTCTATTCAAGAATTCTTTGGTCCAACTGGTCGTTATTTTGCCAATAACTACAGCGCAGCTTACGCAACCGGAAATGCCGTTTTCTATGTTGGTGATCGCCTATTGGAACGATTAGGAATCACGTCTCTGACCCACGAAATGACCCATACCTTTGATGGAACTATTTTCTTTGAAGGAAATGGTCGTAGGGAAGGATTGGGAGCGGAGAACTTTGCTAGGGGATTGTTGGAGGAACCAGATTTTCCAAATCAAGCTACCCTGGCATTAAGTATGACTCTCCAAGGGAATCCAGATGCTACGGATCGTTATCATGCTGCAAATCCTAAAGAACGTTACCAAAGCATGGATGATGTCAATAAATACGTAAAAGGAATGTTTGATGTGATCTATTTGTTGGAATATCTTGAAGGTAAAGTTATTCTGTCACAGAATGACGATGTGAAGCAGAAATGGTTACGAAAAATTGAAAATGAATACATTAAAGACCGGGATGGAAACGATACACATGCTGGAAATAAAGTTCGTCGTTTGACGTCAGAAGAAATTAGTAACTTGCGAGAGTTTACAGATCTGATTGATTCAGATGTGATTGCTCGACGTTTCTATATCGATGAAGGTAGTGTTAAACGCAATAGTTATTATACGATTGCCTTGACGTCTCCATTCTATGCAGCTCTATCCAATGATAAGGGAGCTCCAGGTGATTTAATGTTTAGACGGATGGCCTATGAATTGCTAGCTGCCAAAGGCTATCAGGCTGGATTCATTCCTTATGTATCCAATATGTATGCTCAGGAAGCTTTTGATAAGGGCCACAAAACATGGTCCTCATGGTATAAACGTTATGTAGGGGTTCCAAATGACAAGATAATCTTTGACAATATCTTTAGAAATGAATATAACTCTTGGGCTGACTTTAAAAAGGCGATGTATCAAGAGCGGATTCAGAAGGCTCAGAAGCTGAAACCAATTACAATTCAGTATGAGTTAGGATCTGCTACGTCTAAGAAGGAAGTGACGATTACGTCGGTAGAGCAGATAGAAGAATTGATGCGAGCAGCAATGGCTCACGATATCAAGAATATTGATCGAACAACGAGTCATGGACCGGCTAGTTGGGTGAACCTTCTCAACGGACGTATTTATAATGCTTATCTTCGTCAGACACAAGACTTTAGAGAATCTATTTTTAACGATTAATTTCTTGAAGATTTTCTAAACCTGTTGAATCATTGAGTAGCGCTTGTAGCTCCTCGAGAGTTTGACACGGTTCGGATTGTTCAAGCGAACCAACCCTTAAATCCCTATTATCTCCTCAGGTATGCTACCTGTTTGAGGTAATAGGGATTTTTGGGTTATGGGGTTATAGGCAGGAAAGATGGCTCTTTGTCAAGTTGTGTGGAATCCCTGAAAACTGACAGTTTTAGGCTTTTATTATTTAGCTTTTTAATAAGGGTGTTGAGATGGTTTTAACGTCAATCCGAATCCGGCTTCTTTCGAATTTCTATGAGATGCTTTCCCTGTGGTGGGGG
>NZ_WSRS01000010.1 GCF_009767945.1 Streptococcus danieliae
TTTTTTTTCACTTATCAGTTTACTAGGAATTGCTTTTTTTTGCACTCTGAATTACAAAAAAAGTTGCATGGAGAGCAAGCTTTCCACACAACTTATTATAGAACCCTTTTTTTCTATCTTTTTTCGTGATATAATAGGCAAAAGTATAAAGGAGAAGACATGGTCAGAAGAGATTTGTTCCGGAATGTGTTTATCACCTGTATCCTGGTGGTAATTTTTGTGCTCCTTCGTTTATTTTGGTTTACCCCTCATCATGTGACTGAAAAGGATGTTCAGAAGGGCTTGGAAGCAGCTGATTATGTATTGGCCTTTCATCAGAATGAGATTCCCAATGAAAGTATTGTCTTATACGAAGTCGATCAAAAAGAGTATGTTGGACGAGTGATTGCCCAAGGTGGCGAGAGGGCTGTCTATATGGATGATGTTTTGTATGTCAACCATGAGGTTAAGGATGAACCCTATATTCGTAGTATGAAAAATACCTATCAAGGAAAAACGAGTAATACAGGCAATCTGTTTACAGAAGATTTTACCATTGAGTCTTTGACCCAGTCCAAACAAGGTGTCCTTGGACAGGAGGAATTCCTGATCTTGAATGATAATCGGCTGAATCATGAGGATAGTCGTCAGTTTGGCTTGGTTCAAAAGGATCAGATTAAGGGTATAATTACCTTTCGTTTGACCCCGCTGGGGCGTTTTGGTTTTATAGATGTGGAGTAATAAATGGCTTACGTTTTAGAAATTTTACCTAGTTTGTTGCAGGGGGCTAATGTCACCCTGCAAGTTTTTAGTATTGTCTTAATTTTGTCGATTCCTTTGGGGATCTTGGTGGCGTTTATCATGCAGGTGGAATCCAAACCTCTGCGTTGGTTGCTATCCATTTATATCTGGATTATGCGGGGGACTCCCTTGCTGCTGCAACTGATTTTTGTTTATTACATTTTGCCAAGTATCGGGATCCGGATTGACCGGATGCCAGCAGCAATTATCGCCTTTACCCTTAACTACGCAGCTTACTTTGCAGAGATTTTCCGGGGTGGGATTGATTCGATTCCGCGAGGCCAGTATGAGGCTGCCAAGGTCTTGAAATTTAGCCCTGTGCAGACCATCCAGTATATCATCCTGCCGCAAGTGACCAAGATTGTGTTACCGAGTGTGTTTAATGAGATCATGGCCTTGGTTAAGGATACTTCCCTGGTTTATGCGTTGGGGGTTACGGATCTGATCCTGGTCAGCCGGACTGCAGCCAATCGCGATGCGAGTTTGGCTCCGATGTTTGTTGCTGGAGCCATTTACCTCATTATGATTGGGGTAGTGACCTTAGTTTCTCGAAAAGTTGAACAAAAATACGCCTATGATCGCTAAGGAGACTGCATGTTAGAATTAAAAAATATTAATAAACGTTTCGGGGAGCGGCAAATCCTCAAAAACTTTAACTTAAATGTGCCTGAGAAGAAAATCCTAGCTATCGTGGGTCAATCCGGTGGTGGAAAGACGACTCTACTGCGGATGTTGGCGGGGCTAGAAACGATTGATAGTGGACAAGTGCTCTACAATGGTCAGGAGATCCCAGCTAGTGAGTTGGCCAGCATGAATCTCTTGGGCTTTGTGTTCCAGGATTTCCAACTCTTTCCACATATGACGGTCTTGGATAATTTAATCCTGTCACCTGTGAAGACCATGAATATGAAGCCAGATCAGGCCCAGCAAAAAGCGCGTCAACTCTTGGAGCGTTTGGGCTTGGCGGGGCTGGTTGATCATTACCCTCATGCCCTTTCAGGTGGGCAGAAACAGCGGGTGGCCTTGGCGCGTGCTATGATGATTGAACCTGAAATCATCGGCTACGATGAGCCGACTAGTGCCCTGGACCCAGGCTTGCGTTTGGAGGTTGAAAAACTGCTGATTCAAAACCGGGAAATGGGCATGACCCAGATTGTTGTCACCCACGACATGCAGTTTGCCCAGAACATCGCTGATGAAATCCTCGAAGTGATTCCCCAGTAGGAGGACTGCAGATGAAACGTATCATAGGATTCTTGACACTCCTCTCCCTGCTGGTTCTAACAGCCTGTAGTAGCCAGGTTACCGATCCCAAAACAGATGCCTGGGATAGCTATCAAAAACGCGGAGCTTTGACTATCGGTTTTGACAACACTTTCGTCCCGATGGGTTTCCAAGAGAAAAATGGAAGCAATGTTGGCTTTGACATTGACCTGGCGAACCGAATTTTTGAAAAACAAGGTCTCAAGGTTAACTGGCAACCGATTGATTGGGATATGAAAGAGACCGAACTCAATAACGGCACCATTGACCTCATCTGGAACGGTTACACCCAAACCGAAGAGCGGGCGGAAAAAGTCAACTTCAGCCTGCCTTACATGGCCAATGAACAAGTCCTGGTTGCCAAAAAGGCATCTGGTATCCGGACCCCGACGGACATGAAAGACAAGGTCCTCGGAGCCCAAGCAGGCTCCTCCGGTTACCTCAAATTTGAAGAGTACCCAGACCTACTCAAGCAGTATGTTAAGAACAACCGCGCAACCCAATACCAAAGCTTCAATGAAGCTTTGATCGACTTGGAAAACGACCGCATCGATGGACTTCTGATCGACCGTGTCTACGCCAACTACTACCTCACCCAAAAAGGAGTCTTAGAAGACTACCAGGTTTTCCCAGTAGGCTTTCCAGAAGAGGCCTTCGCGGTAGGTATCCGGAAAACCGACAAGACCCTCCAAGGACGCCTCAATCAAGGTCTCTTGGAACTCTACCAAACCGGCCAATTCCAAGAAATCTCGGACAAATGGTTCGGTGATGACGTTGCCAGCAAGCAACTAAAAGAAGAAGCTAAGAAGTAAAGAAACGAAAGTGAGAGGGTGCAAGCCCTCTTTTTTGACCGTTTAGGACGTTTCAATGACCGTTTGGGAAAGGGGAATCAATTGATGAAAATTTGTCATATACTTTAGGGCACCTCTAAAAACTAAATTTCTGAAAATCTAAATGTTGATTTATCAAGGTTTGAGTGATTCAATTTGAAGAAAAACTGGGGTTTTTAGAGGTGCTCTATAGCACAAAGTGTGCAGTTTCTGTTTTATTATACTATATATTGTATCAAGACTATCTCCATAACGCAAAAAAGCAACGGCTTTAAAACCGTTGCTTTTTTGCATTAGTCAGAGGGGGGTGCCCCAGCCTCTTTTAAATTTCTTATAGAAGAGCCAAAATGATAAAGTTTAGAATGAAAAGGGCTGTAGACCCCCAAAGAATTGGGTGAATTTCTTTAGCCTTACCAGTGGATACCTTAACCAAGCAGTAGAAGATGAAGGCTGCTGCAATTCCGTAAGAGATGGAGAAGCAGAGGGCCATAAAGAAGGCTGCAAAGAAGGCTGGAAGGGCATCTTCGAATTGGCTCCAGTCAACATCTAGGAAGGATGAAACCATCATAACCCCGACAATGATCAAGGCTGGTGCAGTCGCTGCAGCAGGGACAATGCCGATAAAAGGAAGAATTAGGGTTGATAGAAGGAAGCAGACCGCTGTGGTTACAGCAGTAAGACCTGTCCGACCACCGGCAGAAATACCAGCTGCGGATTCAACATAGGTAGTTGTGTTGGAAGTACCAAAGAGGGCACCGATTGATGTTCCGATGGCATCAGCAAAGAGAGCCTTGTCCATTTTGGAGTTGAATCCAGTTGAGTTTTCAAGGGCTTCTTCATCTTGGGCAGAGAAGATTCCAGTTTTGCGTCCGGTTCCGATAAAGGTTCCAAGTGTATCAAAGGTATCTGACAAGCTAAAAGCGAAAATAGTCATAAAGACCAAAGGGAGGCGGCTAGAATCAGCGAAGAGGGAAGCGAACCCATCAAAAGCAGCTAAGAAGGTTGTTCCTAGTTCTCCAAAGGCTGTTGCTAGATTGTTGTTGGCGAAATCAATCGTTGAAAGATCGACAACACCAATCGGAATCCCGGCCAAGGTTGTCGCAACAATACCGATAAGAATGGCTCCACGGACATTTTTAATCACCAAAACGGCGGTTAGGAGAAGACCGAAAACGGTGAGTAGCACGCTGGCATCTGTGAAGGTTGAAATGGCAGGAACAACACCCCCACCTGCAAAAACAGAAGTGATTCCATTGGCGAATGTTTCAGCCTTGGCTTCAGCAGGTGCAACTCCGTTGACAGTGATGATGTCAGAAGCTGAAGTGAGGAAGGTAATCAAGTTGGAATTTTTGAAACCAAGGTAGGCTACAAAGACCCCGATCCCTCCACCGATAGCGTGCTGGAGGCTGACTGGGATGGACTTGATAATACTTTTCCGAACCTTGGTGATAGTGATAAAAACATTAAAGAGACCACAAAGGAAAACCATAGCGAGGGCTTCCTGCCAGGTAAAGCCAAGTCCGATAACGACAGTATAGGTAAAGAAGGCATTGAGCCCCATTCCTGGTGCCAACGCATAAGGGACATTGGCAAAGAGCCCCATGACCAGGGTTGAAACGGCACTAGCAATAATGGTTGCCAAGAAAACGGCTTGTGTTGGCATACCAGCCACACTCAAAATACTAGGATTGACAAATAAAATATAAGACATGGCGAAGAAGGTTGTAATTCCAGCCATAACCTCGGTTGATACGGATGTTCCGTACTCTTTTAAATTAAAAAACCGTTCCACGGGTTAAATCTCCTTTATTAACGAATGATATGACTATTCTAAACTAAATTCATTCGTATTTCAAGTCTTTTTTGACAAAAGTAAGAGGGGTCTGGGAGAATCAGCTACTGCGTCAAAATCATTTCGCTAACTAAAATAATCGAAGTCGGACTTTTGTCCCCGCCTTCTTGCTTGGTCTATTCTAGAGATGTCTCTTCAATCTGCGTTTCCTGGTGGAAAATTTGCTGCCAGTCTTCATGGCGGCGCCAGATGGTGGTGTGTTGTTTTCCATCTAATTGATAGGAAACCAGTTTGGTTTTTTGGCTGATGGATTTAACTTGGAATTTTTTGAAGGCCATTTCTTGGTGCTTGGCAGCCAGGTAGGAGCTGCGGTTTTGGACTTGGCCGCTTGTAGGAATATAGGTAAAGTCATCGGCGATGTAGGTATCAAGATTTTGGCCGGCCTCGACCTGACTTTGATAGAGAAAGAGTTTTTTGAGGAGGAAGTCTAGATCTTCATCTTCTGGAATGGGGGAGGGTTCGATATGGATATCACTATCAAAGACACCGTATTGCTCTTGGAGTAATTGCTCTACTTGATCGGCGATGCTGTGGCTCTCGTAGACCGAGAGGTCGGGATTCATGGCTAGGGTGATGTCGAGGTAGATGTGACTGCCATAGTTGCGGCCACGGATTTCGAGGACTTGGTCGATTTTGGGAATTGTGAGGATGCTTTGGGTGTAGTGGTCCAACAGGTCTTCGTCAAAGCCATCTGAGAGGGAGAAAGTAGATTCTCGGAAGATGTCATAGGCTGTTTTGAGGATAATCATACTGATCAGAAGGGCGATGATTTTGTCGACTAGATAGAGTTGGAACTGGCTGGCGAGAATAGCCAGACTGGTCCCTAGGGAGGTGAGGACATCTGAGAGGTTGTCCAGGGCTGCGGCTTCTAAAGCTTTAGAATGCACGCGCTTGGCCAGGTTCCGGTTGTAGAGATAGACGCCGGTCATGATAAGGGCCGAGAAGAAGCCGACCCACATGGCTTGAGGGTCGAAGTTTTCCTGCTGGGGCTGGATAAGGCCTTGAATACTCTGAAACAGGACCTGAAAACCAACCAGTAACATAATTAGAGAGGTAATGAGACTGGCTAGATCCTCCATTTTCCAGTGGCCGAATTTGTGGTCGCGGTCGGCCGGTTTTTGGGCCAGGCGTAAACCGATAAGGACAGCCACATTGCCCAAAATATCAGTCATATTATTAAAGCCATCGGCTGTGATGGAAGCGGACCCGAAGAAATGGCCAGCGATGATTTTGAGGATTGAGAGGAGGATATAGGTCGCGATGGCCAGCAGGGCACCGCGTTCCGCCATTTTTAAATTCTGAGTCGGACTGGACATTGGAACTTCCTTTTTTGCTTTTTCAAAAAGTTTAACAAAAGGGTCTCGGAAATTCAATGACGGCGATTGAAGGTTAAGGACGGCAAATGTTATAATAAGGAAAGATATTTTCACAACTACAAGGAGATGACATGAATCCACTATTAGCGGGTATGAATGAGCGCCAGGCCGAGGCTGTCCAAACGACGGAGGGACCCTTGTTGATTATGGCCGGGGCTGGTTCTGGTAAAACCCGAGTTTTGACCCACCGAATTGCCTATTTAATTGATGAAAAGATGGTCAACCCCTGGAATATTCTCGCGATCACCTTTACCAATAAGGCGGCACGGGAAATGAAGGAGCGGGCCTATGCCTTGGATCCTGCAACCCAGGATACCCTAATTTCAACCTTCCACTCCATGTGTGTCCGCATTTTACGGCGCGATGCGGATCGGATTGGTTATAACCGTAACTTTACCATTGTCGATCCTGGGGAGCAACGGACGCTTATGAAGCGGATTCTCAAGGAACTTAACCTGGATCCGCAAAAGTGGAGTGAGCGAGCGGTTTTGGGAACCATCTCCAATGCCAAGAATGATCTTTTGGATGACCGAGCTTATGAAGCTCAGGCTAGTGATATGTACAGTCAGGTTGTAGCCAAATGTTACAAGGCCTATCAGCAGGAGTTGCGCCAGTCAGAGGCCATGGACTTTGATGACTTGATTCTGATGACACTTCGGCTGTTTGACCAAAATCCGGATGTTTTAACCTACTACCAACAAAAATTTCAATACATTCACGTGGATGAGTACCAGGATACCAACCAGGCTCAATACCAATTGGTTAAACTGTTAGCCTCTCGTTTCCAGAATATCTGTGTAGTGGGGGATGCTGACCAGTCCATCTATGGTTGGCGGGGTGCAGATATGCAAAATATCTTGGATTTTGAACGCGACTACAAGGCAGCCAAGGTTGTTCTTTTAGAAGAGAACTACCGCTCGACCAAGAAGATTTTGCAGGCAGCCAATGAAGTGATTGTGCATAATAAAAACCGCCGTCCGAAAAAACTCTGGACCCAAAATCCCGAGGGACAATCCCTAGTCTATTACCGGGCCACCAATGAGCAAGAAGAAGCTCTCTTTGTTGCTAAAAGCATTCGCCAGCTGGTCCTAGAAGAAGGGAAAAATTATAAGAACATGGCTGTTCTCTACCGTACCAATGCCCAATCCCGGACTATTGAGGAAGCCTTAATGAAGTCAGCTATTCCCTATACCATGGTTGGCGGAACCAAGTTCTACAGCCGGAAGGAAATCCGAGATTTGGTGGCTTATTTAAACCTATTGGCCAACCTCAAGGATAATATTAGTTTTGAGCGGATCATCAATGAACCCAAGCGCGGGGTGGGTCCAGGAACCCTGACAAAATTGCGAGAGTTTGCTCAGCTTCAGGGCTTGTCTTTATTTGAAGCTAGTGGCGAATTGATCCTATCTCCGATTAAGGGTAAGGCCGCCCAAGCTTTGGAAGACTTTGCGGCTATGATGAATCGCCTGCGTCAACAGGTTGACAACTTGAGCGTGACGGAATTGGTCAATGCCCTTTTGGATGAGTCAGGCTACCGTCAAAACCTAGAGGTCCAGCGGACAGTTGAAGCCCAGTCACGCTTGGAGAATATCCAGGAGTTTCTCTCAGTGACCCAGTCCTTTGATGAAGGAGAGGCTGAAGAGGGCGAAACTGGTTTGGACCGCTTGGGTCGTTTCTTGATTGATTTGGCGCTCAGCTCCGAGACTGATGAGGGAGAAGTGGAAGCAGCCGAGGTAACCTTGATGACCCTCCATGCAGCCAAGGGCTTGGAGTTTCCCTATGTCTTTCTGATTGGGATGGAAGAAAATGTCTTCCCGCTTTCTAGGGCCAGTCAGGAACCAGATGAACTAGAAGAGGAGCGCCGTTTGGCCTATGTAGGGATTACCCGAGCTGAGGAGCGGCTGTTTTTGACCAACGCCAATTCTCGCCTGCTCTATGGGCGGACCAGCTACAACAAACCCAGTCGTTTCTTGAATGAGATTTCAGCGGAGCTTTTGGACTACCAAGGCTTGGCCAAGCCTGCTAATACTAGCTTTGCAGTTTCCTATACCAATCAAGCTGGGCAAAAGTTTGGTCAAGGAATGAGCTTGGAGGAAGCCCTACGCTTGCGGAAACAAGCGGTTCAACCCAAGACGGCAGGGATGGTGGCTCCTGCTTCGAAAGCAACCGGAGAAGTTTGGGAAATTGGAGATCAGGTTTCCCACCGCAAATGGGGACTGGGAACAGTCCTAGCGGTATCAGGTTCTGGAGATGCCCAGGAGTTGAAAATTTCTTTCCCAGACATGGGCGTGAAAAAAGTTTTGGCAGCCTTGGCTCCCATTGAAAAACGATAGGAGAGAAGCATGGAAGGAATTATTGCTGTTAATAAGGCAGCTGGGATGACCAGCCATGATGTTGTTGGCCGCTTGCGTCGCCTCTTGAAAACCAAAAAGGTTGGGCATGGTGGAACCCTAGATCCTCAGGTTACAGGAGTTCTCCCGATAGCTGTCGGCAAGGCAACCCGTTTGATTGAATATATGCAAGATGGTGGCAAGGTCTACGAAGGTGAGATTACTTTGGGTTATGCAACGACCACAGAGGATGCCTGGGGCGAAAGGATTGCAGAATCAGAGGTTCCTCGGGACCTGACTCCAGAAGTCGTTGACCAGTTGATGGCCAGTTTTCAGGGGGAAATCCAACAGATTCCGCCCATGTATTCAGCCGTCAAGGTCAATGGTCGGAAACTCTATGAGTATGCTCGGGCTGGTGAAGAAGTCCAGCGTCCGGTCCGCCAAGTGACCATTCAAGAATTTTCCCGTCAGTCAGAGTTCCGTTGGGAGGATGGCTTGCTCCGCTTTGACTTTCGGGTTGTTTGTTCCAAGGGGACTTATGTTCGAACCTTGGCGGTCGACTTGGGTCAAAAGTTGGGGTTGGCCAGCCACATGTCTCGATTGGTACGTACCCAGTCAGCTGGTCTAAGTCTGGCGGAAGCTTATAGCTTGGAAGAGTTGGAAAAACTGGTGGCAGAGGGGCAGGAAAGTTTTTGCTTACCTTTGGAGTTCGGAATTTCCAGTCTGCCCAGCTATGACCTAAGTTCAGCAGAGGCTGAGGAATTACGGTATGGTCGTTGGATCCAGGCTACCAATTCAGAAGAGCGGGTGGCAGCTCTTTACCAGGAGCAGTTGTATGCGGTTCTGGAACGAAAGGGAGACCTTTGGAAGCCCAGCAAGGTTTTTGTCTAGGAAAGGAGTAGGCATGAAAAAACAAATCATTCAAGACTGGCGTGATATTGAACAGAAGGAGTCGACCATTTTGGTGCTCGGTTATTTCGATGGAATCCATAAAGGACATCAGCAGCTCTTTCAACGGGCCCGTCAGCTAGCAGACCAGTCAGGATTACAGGTGGCCCTGCTGACCTTTCCGGAATCTCCGCAGTTGGCCTTTAGTCGATTTCGACCAGACTTGCTCCTGCATTTGTCGAGTTCCGAATTGCGGGAGGAATTGTTGGAGCAGGCCGGTGTGGACCTCTTGTATTTGCAGGATTTTACCAGTGAATTTGGTAGTTTGACGGGGCAAGAATTTTTGGACACCTATGTGGCTAGTCTCAAGGCTCAGAAGTTGGTGGTTGGTTTTGATTACCATTTTGGCTGTGACCGGCAGGGAGCCCAGCTCTTAGCCTCATCCTTCCCAGGTCAGGTGGAAATTGTTCCTTCTTATGATCTGGACGGAAAAAAAGTCAGCTCCACACGGATTCGAGCGGCCTTGGCCCAGGGACAGGTGGAAGAAGTGAGTCAACTACTAGGGCGACCTTATCAGACTTGTGGAATTGTGGTGCACGGGGATGCGCGTGGTCGGACGATTGGTTATCCGACAGCCAATCTGGCTCCTCTGGATCGGCTGCACATGCCGGCAGATGGCGTCTATGTCGTGGACGTTCATGAGGGGAATCGGGTCTATCGTGGAATGGCCTCGGTTGGGAAAAATGTAACCTTTGAAGGGGATGAATTGCGCTTTGAAGTCAATATCTTTGATTTCTCGGCGGATATCTATGGTCATCGTCTGAAGATTGATTGGTTGGCGCGGTTACGGGATATGGTGAAATTCTCGAGTGTGCAAGCTCTGATTGAACAATTAGAAGATGATAAAAACCGTGCTCAAGACTGGAAGGAGCGTGACTAAATGAAACCTGTGATCAATCTATTTCGTATTTCCATTCATCCGGAACAAAGGGAGGAATTTCTAGGCTGCCTGGCGGATCTAGCCCAAGATTCTAAAGAACTGGGTGAGGATCTGGTCAGTTTTTATGGTTTTCAGAGTCCAGAGCAGGGAGATCTGTATCTGGTTTTGGAGATTTTTAGTTCCAATCAGGCCTATCTCCAGTTTTTGAACTCCGATATCTACAAAGATTATAAAGACCAGGTTCAGGCCTATATTCGTGAGCAGGCCTATATTCGCTTGGAGGGGCTGATTTTGCTTGAGAAGTTGAGTAAAGAGCTGCCTCAAGCAGGTTCCGGCTTACGGCTGTCTTTGTTTCAAGCAGAGCAACCCGATAGTCAAGCAATGGATCGCTTGAATCGTTTGATTCAGGAGTACGTATTTGCTGAAGGGGGGCCTCATGCCTTTTATTTGAGCTTTGACCAGCAGTCGCCTACAGATTGGTACCAGATCGAAATCTTTTCGGACCAAAAAGAGGAAGATCTCTTGGAGGGTAAGAAGGGCTTTGACCATGACCAGGTAACCCTTCGCTGGGAGCCACAGGAAATTTTGGATTTTCCCTTGGCGATGGATGTTGTGGAAACTCGAGGGATAGAGCTAATGGAGCTCGATTTTATTGCCAAATCCTAAAGGAGTGGAGCTTTTTGGGTACCTTTTCAAAAAAGACTAGGAATCCCTTTCCATTTTTGATAAAATAGACATAGTATGTAGGTTGGAAAGCGAATCTTACGATGATTACTTTATTCTTATCTCCCAGCTGTACCAGCTGTCGGAAGGCGCGTGCTTGGTTGAGTAAGCACGAAGTGCCGTTTCAGGAACATAATATTATGACCAGTCCCCTCAGTGCGGAGGAATTGCGTCAAATTTTGTCTTTAACTGAAAATGGAACGGATGATATCATTTCAACTCGTTCGAAGATTTTTCAAAAATTAAATGTGGATTTGGAGGAGCTGCCCATTTCACAACTATTGAGTTTGATTGAGCAGAACCCTAGTCTTTTACGTCGTCCGATCATCCTTGATTCCAAGCGTCTGCAAGTTGGTTTTAATGAGGATGAGATTCGGGCTTTCTTACCGAGGGGCTATCGGAAGCAAGAATTAAAAAATGCAACCTTAAGAGCGGAGATGGATCGATATGAGGAATCAGTATAGTTATCCGTTTGATGAAAGTTGGAGTACTGAAGAATTAGCTTCAGTGCTCTCTTTTTTCAATCGCGTGGAAGAAGCCTATGAAGGTGGGGTTGAGGCCCAGGACCTGTTAGCGGCTTATCAGAAATTTAAACAAGTTGTTCCTGGCAAGGCAGCTGAAAAGACCCTGGGGCGTGAATTTGAGGCGGCCAGCGGTTATTCCTTGTACCGGGCCTGGCAGGCAGCGAAGGAGCGCGGGAATGGCAGAGTTCGACTTTAAGTCCAGATACAAGCTGGCCTTGGATTTGCTGGAAGAGGCTGGGATCATGCTTCGTGAAGCCTTGGAGCAACCCTTAGAGGTCAGTTGCAAGCAGGATCCGACGGACTTGGTCACCAACCTGGATTATCGGGTGCAAGATTTTTTAGTCAGTAAACTCAGTCAGGTTTTTCCAGAGGATACCTTTTTGGCGGAGGAGCTGACCGATCAGCCAGATGCCCGGTCAGGAGCAGTCTGGATTTTGGATCCAATTGATGGAACCAATAATCTGGTTGCCCAGCGTGAAAATTTTGCAATTATGCTGGCTTTTTTTCGGGATGGCCAGCCCGGTTTTGCCTTTATCTATGATGTGATGGGCCGAGTTCTTTTAGCTGGTGGTGGGGTACTGCCGGTTACCTGTAATGGTAAGGCTTTTACAGCGCCGGCAGCCTGTGTGCAGGTAGAGCGGTCGCTGGTTTCGGGTAATGCTGCCATGTTGCGGGATAACACCTTTGGCCTGGCTGATATTGCCCGGGATAGCCTGGGAGTTCGGGTTTATGGAAGTGCCGGCATTAGTTTTCTCAAGGTCTTGCAGGGCAAGCTGTTGACCTATGCCTCCTACCTCCAGCCTTGGGATTATGCGGCAGCCTATGTGCTAGCTCCAGCCTTGGGGTATCGTTTTCTCGAAGCTCAAGGGCAGGCCATTTGTTTTCAGGGCAAGCAGCCCGTTTTCCTAATTCCCGCCCATTTAGAAGATTATTTTTTGGAAAAAATAAGAGGAGGTTCCAGTCATGCCTTTTCCGGCAGGATTTAAAGAGAAGTATCAAGAAATCTTGGGGACGGAAAGTTCTGCCTTTCTGGCGAGTTTTGAGGAGGAAGCGGTTTCGGCTTTCCGGGTCAACCCTTTAAAAGAGGCCATCCAGCTACCAGAAACTGCCCAGCCGATCCCGGGGCTACCCTGGTCTTATTATGGGAAGGTTTCTGGTAAATCATTACAACATGTGACCGGCCAGGTTTATTCCCAGGAGCCCGCTGCCCAAATGGTGGTGGATGCCGCAGGGATTGAGCCAGGCATGAAGGTCTTGGACTTGGCCGCGGCCCCGGGTGGCAAATCGACTCATATTTTGTCCTACTTGAACAATCAGGGGTTACTAGTCGCTAATGAAATTCATCCCAAAAGGGCTAAAATTTTGGTTGAAAATCTGGAGCGCTTTGGGGCTCGCAATGCAGTAGTGACCAATGCTGATGCGGCTACTCTCAGCAAGGTTTTTCAAGGTTTCTTTGATGTGATTGTCTTGGATGCTCCCTGTTCCGGTGAAGGTATGTTTCGGAAACAACCGGAAGCTATGGATTATTGGACTCCGGCTTATCCGAGCCAGTGTGCCAGCCTGCAACGGGAGATTTTGGAGACGGCTGTGACCATGTTGGCTCCGGGTGGTCGTTTGGTCTACTCGACCTGTACCTGGGCTCCAGAAGAAAATGAAGCGATTGTGGATTGGTTATTGACGGAATATGCATTTGATTTGGAGCAGGTTCCCCTGAAAAATGGTATGGTTGCCGGTTTGGATCAGAGTCAGACAGCCCGGATGTATCCCCATCATTTTAAGGGAGAGGGCCAGTTTGTCGCTCGTCTGCACTACCAGGGTGCCAATAAGGTTCCCAAAAAGAAAGCTCCGCGCAGCAACCTTAGTGCGGAGCAGAAAAAACTCTGGCAAGCCTTTGAACAAGAACACTTGCAGGAGGCTTTGCCAGGAGTCTTGCAGACTTTTGGCGAGGAGCTATACCTGCTCCCGACAGGTTTGCCGGCTTTGGACAAAATCCGAATTGCCCGCAATGGCTTGCATCTGGGGACCTTCAAGAAAAAACGGTTTGAACCTAGTTTTGCCTTGGGGATGGCTTTGAAGCCCAGTCAGTCGCATCACAAGTATGAATTGCCAGAAGAAGAGTTTCCGGCCTATGTCGCCGGTCAGAGTTTGCCAGCCCACAGTTCGCCGGCCAATGGTTGGTACCACTTAGTCTGTGGTAAAAATGGCCTTGGTTATGTCAAAATTAGTCAAGGGATGGTCAAAAATCACTATCCTAAAGGCTTGCGTTTTCAGTAAAGGGGAGAATATGACAGAATTGCAACGTTTGTATCAAGGATTTCAACCAGAACACTACAGCTTGGAGCTAATGGTAGATCGGAAGGCTCGTACTTTTTCGGGTCAGGTAACCATCCAGGGGCATCTATCAGGCAGCGAGTTGGCTTTGCACCAGAAGGAGTTGGAAATTGTTTCCCTAGCTGTTGCAGGTCAGGACTGTGACTTTGTTGTTGAAGAGGAGCAGGACTTGGTCAGAGCTGCTGGTCTAGAGCCCGGTGATGTGTCAGTTGTGGTCAACTATCGTGGAAAAATTAATGACCGGATGACCGGTATCTATCCATCCTATTACCGCTTGGATGACCAGGATAAGGAAATTATTTCAACGCAGTTTGAAAGTCACTTTGCGCGGGAAGCCTTTCCATGTATTGATGAACCAGAAGCCAAGGCGACCTTTGATTTAACCTTGCGGTTTGACCAGGTGGAGGGAGAAATTGCCCTGTCCAATATGCCGGAACAAGTACCAGGTCAGGGGGCACAAACCGGTGTCTGGACCTTTGAACGGACACCACGCATGTCGACCTATCTCTTGGCCTTTGGAATCGGAGATTTACAAGGAATTACCGATCGGACAGAACGGGGTACCTTGGTTGGTGTTTATGCCAGCAAGGCTCATCCAGAAAGAAACTTGGAATTTGCCTTGGACATTGCCAAGCGTGTGATTGCTTTCTACGAAGACTATTTCGATGTCCCTTACCCAATTCCCCAATCCCTACATTTGGCCCTCCCAGATTTCTCTTCGGGTGCTATGGAAAACTGGGGCTTAGTGACCTACCGGGAGGTCTATCTCTTGGTGGATGCCAATTCAAGTTTCCACAGTCGTCAACAAGTGGCCTTGGTGATTGCCCATGAAGTAGCTCACCAGTGGTTTGGTAACTTGGTGACCATGGAATGGTGGGATGACCTCTGGTTGAATGAGAGTTTCGCCAATATGATGGAATATGTCAGCGTGGATCACTTAGAGCCAGGTTGGAACATTTTGGAAGATTTCCAGACTAGTGGAATTCCACTTTCTCTTCGCCGAGATGCAACCGATGGGGTTCAGTCGGTCCATGTGCAGGTTAATCATCCAGATGAGGTCAATACCCTCTTTGATCCGGCCATTGTTTATGCCAAGGGAAGCCGGCTTATGCACATGTTGCATCGCTGGTTGGGCGATCAAGCCTTTTCTCAAGGCTTGGGAGACTATTTCCGCAAACACCAATATGGAAACACAGTTGGAGCGGATCTCTGGGCTGCCTTGGAAGCTGCTTCAGGGAAAGAAGTTGGAGCCTTTATGGAGTCTTGGTTGGAGCAACCAGGTTACCCAGTGGTTACAGTTGCCCTTGAGGGGGATGATCTAGTGTTGACCCAGGAACAATTCTTCTTAGGACAAGGAGAAGACAAGGGCCGTCTCTGGCATATCCCTCTAAACAGCAATTGGCAAGGGTTGCCAGATATGATGACGACAGGACGCTTGGTCATCCCAGGCTATGCAGCCTTGGCGGCTGCCAATGCTGAGGCAGGTGCCCTTCGCTTCAATGATGGCAATACAGCCCACTATATTTGTGACTACCAAGGTCTAATCGGAGCCTCCTTGGTTGAGAAGATCGCAGACCTAGATGCTATTAGTCGTCTGCAGTTGGTGCAGGAGCAACAATTGTTGGCAGAAGCTGGACGTATTTCTTATGCTTCCTTGGTTGCTTTGATGAAAAAATGGCCAGAAGAGAAAGCCTTTATTGTTCTCTCCGCCTGGGCCAATGTCGTCCGAGCCTTGGCCCGCTTTGTGGACCAAGATAAGGAGGCCCAGGCTGCTCTGGACCAAAAAATTTCACAACTCTTTGGTCCTGTAGTTCAAACCTTGGGGGTGGTGCCACAAGCTGGTGAAGCGGAGCAGGATGAATTGGTCCGCCAGGTGGCCTTGGGTCAACTGGTAGAAGCAGGAGATGTCCCTGTTGTGGAAGAAGTGGCAGCCCTTTTTGAACAGTACCAAGAACATTTGGAAGATACACCTGCTTCGATCCGCTCGCAAGTGTTGATCAATCAAATGAAGTCGGCTGAGTCAGCAGAGTTGGTAGAACTCTACCTGGCTTTGTACAAAAATGCAACCGATGGAACCTTCCAACGCCAGCTAGCGGCAGCCTTATCCTATGCGCAAGAGGAGGAGCATCTGCAGTTGCTGCTATCTAAGTGGCAGGACAAATCGGTTGTTAAACCACAGGATTTGGCCATGTCTTGGTACCGGGCCTTCTTGTTGCAAGCTAAGGCGAGTTCGCTAGCTTGGGACTGGGCTGGTCGGAATTGGGACTGGATTGTGGATGCCTTAGGGGGTGATATGTCCTTTGACAAGTACATTATCTACCCAGCTAACAGTTTCCATCGTCAGGATCAGTTGCAGGCCTACAAAGATTTCTTCCAGCCAAAATTGGATGATCTATCTATGCAACGTAATATCATCATGGGAATGAATGAGATTGAGGCGCGTGTTGCCTTGATGGAACGCGATCGGGAGCAGGTTCTAGCTGCTCTAAAAGCGAATTAGGAAATAGTTAAGTTTACCTTGGTAAACTAGAAAAAAAGTAGACAGGGAAAGGCCTGGGGACTGAGGACGAACGGACCATTCATACGTGCTGTTGGTGGTTGGAGAGTCGCAACAGGCCCAGGCTTTTTGAATAGACTTCCTGCGGAACTAATGTATTAGATCGCATAACCACACTGAAACATTTTGTAACTCAGTCTTTTTCAAGTGATGACTCCGATAAATCTCAGGTTCTGTCACTGTTTTGCAGGAAGTCTAATAGAGGAATAGTGATGATTAAGATTTTGTTGGTCGAAGATGACCTGAGTTTGTCCAATTCAGTTTTTGATTTTTTGGATGATTTTGCAGATGTGATGCAGGTTTTTGATGGTGAGGAAGGTCTCTATGAAGCCGAGTCTGGCATCTATGATTTGATTCTTTTGGATTTGATGCTGCCCGAAAAAGATGGTTTTCAGGTCCTTCAAGAATTGCGGGAGAAGGGAGTTTCCACCCCGGTTTTAATCATGACAGCCAAGGAAAGTTTGGAGGACAAGGGCCAAGGCTTTGAACTGGGAGCCGATGATTATTTAACAAAACCCTTCTATTTGGAAGAGTTGAAAATGCGGATCCAGGCCCTGCTCAAACGCTCTGGGAAATTTCATTTGAATCAGTTGGTCTATGGGGATATTGAAGTTGATCTCAATACCAATAGCACTAAAATGGCAGGGAAAGAGGTCGAGCTTTTGGGGAAAGAATTTGACCTTCTGATCTATTTCTTGCAGAACCAAAATGTCATCTTACCCAAGTCACAAATCTTCGACCGAATCTGGGGCTTCGATTCTGATACCACGATTTCGGTTGTAGAGGTCTATGTCTCCAAAATTCGGAAGAAACTTAAAGGAAGTGTTTTTGCAGAACATTTGCAGACACTTAGAAGTGTGGGATACATTTTGAAACATGAACAAGGTTAAAGAAAAAGCCCAATCGGCTAATTTTCCGTATTTTATTCGCTATGTAACCGTCTTTACCCTGATTTTTGGAACCATGACTGTGTTGATTTTACAAATTATGCGGTCGGGGATCTATAGTTCGGTCGATGGAACTCTGAGGAACTACAGCCAGAACTCGGAAGCAACGGTTTTAGCAGCCCTTCGGTCCCTAAAAAGTTATACCGATAATATTGCTGGGATTGAAAAGGATTTAAAGAATATTGAGGCGCCCCTTTCGGCCAATTCCGAAGTCCTCTTATTTAATGAAGATGGAGAAGCCTTGTCCACCAATAGCCACTTGTTGGATACCAATAATATTCAGCTAGATGCTAAGAAAAAATTCTATCAGATCCGTCAGGTTGAAATGCGAACCACCTTTGGGAAAAAGGAGCGCTTCCGGGAAATTTGTTTTCCTCTAGAATTGGCCCAGCCCATTGACGGAATTGCCTATGCGGCTGTTTTGATTAACACCAGTCAGATAGAATCAACCAATCAGAGAAATGAAAACACCGTTATCATGGTAATGTTGATCTTCTGGTCAATCTCGCTCTTGGCTAGTTATTACCTGGCTAAATTAACCATGGTCCCACTTTTGGACAGTGTCCAACGCCAAAAATCTTTTATCGAAAATGCCAGTCACGAACTTCGGACTCCTTTGGCAGTTCTTCAAAATCGCTTGGAAGGTCTTTTCCGTAAACCTCAATCGACTATTCTGGAGGAAAGAGAGTCGGTTGCAGCCAGTTTGGAAGAAGTTCGGAATATGCGCAAGTTAATCGCTAATCTACTCAGTATGGCACGTCGCGATGACGGAATTGATCCTGTTTTAGAAACCATTGATGCTCAGTTTTTTGAAGATACCTTGGAAAACTTTGAGCTGGTTGCTGAGGACAACGGTAAGCAATTTACCTACGTCAATGAATTTCAAGGGCAAATCCAATCCGACAAGAGTTTGCTCAAACAGTTACTGACTATCCTCTTTGATAATGCCATCAAATATACTGAGGAAGACGGTCAGGTAGGGATTCAGCTATTCCCCCAAGACCGGAATGGAGACCTGCGGATCCAGGTATGGGATGATGGGATTGGAATTCCAGATGCAGAAAAAGTCCGAGTCTTTGACCGCTTTTACCAGGTTGATAAGGCCCGGACACGCCAAAGCACAGGTTTTGGCCTCGGTCTAGCCTTGGCCAAACAGATCATTTCGGCCCTCAATGCGACCATTCAAGTCAAGGACAATAGCCCCAAAGGGACGATTTTTGAAATCACCCTCAGTAAAGAAGGGAAAAAACGCTATCGCGCCCGTAATCGAAAAAATGCCTCTTCCTAGGAAGGGCATTTTTTCGTAACTAAAGGCAAAAGAAAAAAGCTCCGAGGAGCTTCTATTCTTATTGAGCAAGTTTAGCAGCAAGGCGTGACTTGTCGCGGCTTGCTTTGTTTTTGTGAATCAAACCTTTTGTTTCTGCTTTATCAATTGCAGCAGATGCAGTACGGAAAAGCTCTTCAGTTGGGTTTGCTTCAAAGTTCTTGATCGCAGTACGCATAGCTGATTTTTGAGCTGAATTTTTTTCGTTTTGTTTTACGTTCAATTCAGCGCGTTTGATAGCTGATTTAATATTTGCCAAAATCTTTCACCTCCATAAATAATAACTATCTAATTATACAGAAATTTTGAGCACTTGACAAGAAAAATTCATTTTTTTAGGTAGATTTTATCAATTTTATGATCATGGTTCTTATGCAGGATCATTTGTGCCCGATTTCGAGTCGGCAGAATGTAGTTGACCAGATTGACCAGATTGATTTTTTCCCAAACATGACGGGCATAAGCCAGGGATTCCGCTGCGGTCATCTGACTGAAACGGTGGTGGTAATTCTCCGGTTTATCCATAGCCAGGTCGCGCAGTTTTAAGAAGCGTTCCAAGTACCACTGCTCGATGAGGGCAGTGGGGGCGTCGATGTAGATGGAAAAATCAAAATAATCGAGACTGAAAAGATTGGGCTGGTCTGAAATTTGAAAGAGATTGATCCCTTCCACAATCAAGATATCCGTGTTTTCCAAGTGGTAGACCTGGTCGCTGAGGATATCGTAACTCTCATGGGAGTAGAGGGGAACGTCGTAGGCATCGCCATTACGGATGTGGTCCAAAAAGTCTAGCAGTTTTTCCATGTCATAGGACTGGGGGAAGCCCTTTTGGTGCATCATATCTTGGGCCTCTAAGTAGACATTGGGGTAGAGGAAGCCATCTGTGGTGACCAGGTCGACCTGTAATTCGGGATAGGTTTGTTGCAGTAGCAAGCGTAGGAGTCGACTGGTTGTAGATTTCCCAACAGCCACGCTACCCGCGATACCGATGATAAAGGGAGACTTACTAGCGGTTTGGCCCAGAAAAGCCCCCTTGGCTAGATTTAGTTCTTCTTTATTTTTCTTATAGATATGAAGCAAATGGATGAGGGGGAGATAGATGGCCTCGATCTCTTCTAATTCGATGGGGTCGTTGAGGCTGCGAATTGCGTCTAATTCGGCCTGGGTTAAGCCGGCCTTGGTGAAATCAGAGTGGAGCTGGCTCCAGTCCTCCCGCTTCATCTGACGGTAGTTAAAAAATTCCTGCATAAGATCCTCGCTTCCTCGCCTAGTATATCATAGGGCTGATGGACCTGTAAACCGTTTCCATAATGCTTTCAGATGTGATAAAATAAACGTATGAGTAAGATGTATTTTGAGCAGCAGCCGGATGCCGCACATGATGTGCGAGAGTTACGCGTATCTCTATTGGACGCGGATTTTCGTTTTTTAGCCGATGCCGGTGTTTTTTCGAAAAAGCAGGTGGACTATGGTTCCCGGGTCTTGTTGGATAGCCTGGATTTTGCACCGGGGGAGCGGTTGTTGGACCTGGGCTGTGGGTATGGCCCTTTGGGGATTGCCTTAGCTAAGGTGCAGGGCCAGCAGGTGACCATGGTCGATGTCAATGAAAGAGCTTTAGATTTGGCAGCCAAGAATGCCCGGGCTAATGGGGTGGAGGCGCAGATCTTTTCTTCAGATGTGTATGAGCAGGTTGCAGGGACCTTTACCCATATTATCTCCAATCCGCCAATTCGGGCAGGTAAGAGTGTGGTCCACAAAATTATTGTGGAGGCACCGGACTACTTGGAGTCTGGTGGAGATTTGACCCTTGTGATTCAAAAGAAGCAAGGGGCGCCAAGTGCTAAGAAGAAGATGGAAGAAATCTTTGGCAATTGTGAAATTATCAGAAAGGATAAGGGTTATTATATCCTTAGGAGTGAAAAGGAATGAGAGCGGTTGACTTAATTCAGAAAAAACGTGATGGCCATGCCTTGAGCAAGGAGGAGATTGATTGGTTGATTGAGGGCTATGTGGATGGATCGGTTCCGGACTACCAGATGGCGGCCTTGGCCATGGCAATCTACTTTAAGGGAATGGATACGCGGGAGATCAGTGATTTAACCATGGCTATGGTGGCTAGTGGTGATCAGGTGGACTTATCTGCTATTCCGGGTATCAAGGTTGATAAGCATTCCACGGGTGGTGTGGGGGACAAGGTAACCCTGATTCTGGCACCGCTGGTTGCGAGCTTTGGTGTATCGGTGGCTAAAATGAGTGGTCGTGGCCTGGGGCATACGGGTGGTACCTTGGACAAGTTGGAATCGATCAAAGGCTTCCAGGTAGAAATTCCGGAAGCGGACTTCATTCAGCAGGTCCAAGAGATTGGTGTTTCTGTGATTGGCCAGTCGGATCAGTTGGTTAAGGCTGATAAGTTGCTCTACGCTCTGCGGGATGTGACCGCAACGGTGGATATCATTCCTTTGATTGCTAGCTCGGTTATGAGTAAGAAAATCGCGGCAGGGGCCGATGCCATTCTTCTAGATGTGACAGTTGGGCAAGGTGCCTTTATGAAAACGATCGAAGAAGCGCGTGAGTTGGCAACAACCATGGTCAATCTTGGAAAAGCAGTTGGTCGTGAAACGGTGGCTGTGGTGACAGACATGAGCCAACCGTTGGGTCGGGCGATTGGGAATCGTTTGGAGCTATTGGACGCGATTGAGATTTTACGGGGACAAGGTCGTTCGGATATTACGAACTTTGTAAGCGAATTGGGCCAAATGTTGTTGGCTTTAGCAGGTGTTGAAAAATCACTTGAGGAAGTTCGTTCCCATCTTGAAAACGGTTTAGCCCTGGCTAAATTTGAAGAGATGGTGGTGGCCCAAGGTGGTGATTTAGAAGACCTCTATCGCCCGGTCCAAGTTCAAGAGGTGTATGAGGTTAAGGCGCCTGTAAGTGGCTATATTACAGAGCTTCCAGCCCTTTATTATGGTCTCTTTGCCATGAAGTTAGGTGCTGGTCGTGCTGTCAAAACAGATCCTCTAGATTTCGAAACCGGTCTTGTTTTTGAGAAAAAAGTAGGCGATCGGGTAGAAGTAGGTCAAGTTTTGGCGAGAATTTACGCAAATTCGGAAATTCCGAAAGTTATGCTTGAAGAATTTCTGGAAAATGTTAAAATAGGAAAAGAAGAGGTCGAAATCAAGGAAATTATTGAAATCGTTCGTTAATTTTGAAGGACTTTGAATTTCCGGTATCCCTCACCGTATCTTTTGCCTAGTGATTTGGATCACTCATTCGTTTTAACATTTTTTAGGAGGTTCATAATGAACAAGAAACAATGGTTTGGTATCGGTTTGACGGCTGCAGCAGCCCTAACATTGGTAGCCTGTGGTAACCGTTCTACCAGTGAAAATGCCGATGCTAAAACAGACCTTAAGGCAGTTATCGTAACCGATACTGGTGGGGTTGATGACAAGTCCTTTAACCAATCAGCTTGGGAAGGTTTGATGGCTTGGGGTAAAGAAAACGGCCTATCTGAAGGAAGCGGTATTAGCTATATCCAATCTCAAAGTGAGTCTGACTATGCCAACAACTTGGAACAAGCAGCATCTAGCGGTAACCAATTAGTATTCGGTATCGGTTTTGCCCTTCGTAACGCTGTTGAATCAGCTGCGAAAGACCGTACAGACACCAACTACGTTATCATTGATGAAGTGATTGAAAACATGGACAACGTTGCTTCTGCAACCTTTGCGGACAACGAAGCAGCTTACCTAGCTGGTGTGGCTGCGGCTAAAACAACTAAAACAAAAGAAATTGGTTTCATCGGTGGTATGGAATCAGAAGTTATCACCCGTTTTGAAAAAGGATTTGAAGCAGGGGTTAAATCTGTTGATCCTTCTATCAACGTTCGTGTGGACTACGCAGGTTCTTTCAGTGATGCAGCGAAAGGGAAATCAATCGCTCAAGCTCAATACTCAGCTGGCGTAGATGTAATCTACCAAGCAGCTGGTGGAACTGGTGTGGGTGTCTTCAAAGAAGCGAAAGACTTGAATGAAACTAAAGACGAAGCAGAAAAAGTTTGGGTAGTCGGTGTTGACCGTGACCAGAAAGATGAAGGAAACTACAAATCTAAAGACGGTAAAGAATCCAACTTTGTTCTTGCCTCTACTTTGAAAGAAGTTGGAGCGGCTGTTGCAGACTTGGCAAATCAAGCCAAAGATGGTAAGTTCCCAGGTGGTAAACACCTTACTTACGGTTTGAAAGACAAAGGTGTTGACCTTACAGAAACAAACTTGTCTGATGACGCAAAAGCAGCTGTTAAAGAAGCAAAAGATAAAATCGTAGCTGGTGATTTAGAAGTTCCAGCTAAATAATCGACATTAGGGAGTGAGAGAGGGGATTCGTGTCCTCTCTCTTTTTTATTAGACTTATAAGATGTTGGTTTTGCCTTAAAAGGAGATTGTGATGTTGTTAGAAATAAAAGATGTTCATAAAGTGTATACAGGGACCTCGAACGCTAGTGAGCAAGCCCTAAAGGGAGTCAATCTCCAATTGGAAGAAAACAAGCTGGTGGTGATTTATGGTCCATCCGGTTGTGGGAAGACCAGTCTGTTAAACATTATTAGTGGTCTGGACTCAGATTATCAGGGGGAGGTTCTCTTTAAAAATCAGCGTTTGGGTGAGTTATCTCCAGATGAGTTGACCCTTTTCCGAAAAGAGAATATTGGTTTTGTTTTTCAAAATTTTAATGTCATTGCCCATCAATCTGTTTTAGAAAATGTAAAGTTGCCGCTGCGTTTATACGGCTTAAGGGAACAAGAAATGAATGCGATTGGAGAGCGGTATCTGGAGCAGTTGGGGATGTTGGCCTTTAAAGCGAAAAATGTTCAGGAATTATCTGGAGGGCAGCGGCAACGAGTGGCGATTGCCCGAGCCCTGGTTAATACTCCAGACTTAATTGTGGCGGATGAGCCGACGGGGTCTTTGGATTCCAAATCCCAAGCAGCAGTTTTAGAGATTTTTAAACAGTTGCAGATACTGGGGAAAACAATCATTATTGTGAGCCATAATCCAGAAGTTGCGGATTATGCAGACATCATTATCAGGATGAAGGACGGTGAGATCATTGAGAAAACAGAAAAGTCAGAGAAATAGTTTTACATGGCGGAGCAAGCTGCGTTTGGCCTGGTCTAATTTTTTAGAACGGCGTTGGCGAAATTTTATGATTGCAGCAGCGACTTCTATCGGCTTTATCGGGATTTTACTTGCTTTTGGTCTAGGAAACGCAGTTGTTGATCTAATTCATCGGGAAACCAATCAGGGCCAATTACCAGCTCAGATCCAGGTGTCCTTGAATGCTCAAACAACTGGTGGTGGGGTTTTGAATCAATCTGATATTGATTTTATCTATGAGCTGGTGGGCAAAGACCAGATCAAGTATCTAGAAAGTCCCTTTTCAACCCTGATTCAAACAGCTAGTATTGAAGGGAAACAGCTGGATCTCAGTCAGTCTCTACCCAATTATGCTCAGCTGGTCAGCCTTTATACAAATAGTGAGATTGCAGTCCCTGCTAATACAGAGGGAAATCTCCTTGCCGGGAATCCCTATAAGGATTCATCTGAAGAGGGGATAACGGTTCCAATCACCTTTATCGAGGATTTTAATCGCGAGACCAAAAGTAGTTACACAGCAGAGAGCTTGATAGGAAAAGAAGTTCAATTAGTCATCCTGGAGAATACCGAGAAAGGGAGTCATACAGCAACTGTTTCAGTGAAGATTAGCAGGGTTTTGACAGATGAGTTGGCAGATAGCAATAGTTATATGGCGCCAGTGACACTGGAAAAAATCCTGCAACAACATCAGTTTGTACGCCTGAAGCCTTATGTAATTTTTGAGCTGGGGGATCCAAGTACAACAGAGGCCGTTGTGGAAAGTCTGAAGGAAAATAAAAAATATACTGTGCTGTCGCAACAAGAGGTACTTGGTTTGGTGATCCAGTTTATTCGGGTGATTCAGGGATTATTGGTTGTCCTGTCTTTCCAAGCGGTGGTTGTTTCTACTATTATGATTGGGATTATCGTTTATATTAATATCATGCAACGATCTAGGGAGATTGGGGTTATGAAGGCGGTTGGTTATTTGAACCGGGATGTTCAGTCAATTTTTCTCTATGAATCCCTCATCATTACCTTCCTGTCCTTAGTGGTGGCCTTCCTAGTTTCTCAAGTTATTGGAAGTATCGCCAATGTAGTTGTTCGTCATTTTTATCCTAGTATTACCAAGGTCTTTTTCTTAGACCTGCAGTCGATTCTGATGATGATTGGGTTAGGTTTGGTCTTGGGTTACCTATCCGCCTATTTCCCAACCAAAAAAATTAGTCAATTAGATCCGGTTGTTTCTTTGAGGTATGAATAGGGGAAAAATTAGAGGAGGAGTCGGTTTTGCCGGCTTCTTTTTTTGAGAAAAAAGGAAACAACAGTTGCATATAAGAGAAATGGTCCTGAAAAATATTCGGGATTCAAACGCTTTCGTGAAAGTTTACAGAAAAGTTTTTGATTTTTCGCGAATGAATCTAGTCAAAATGATTTTTCTGTGCTATACTGTCAACTGTATGTAAAAAACGGAGGTTAGTGCTTTGAATAAGAAGCCGATTCTTGCGGTTGCAGGCCTAGCAGTGGCAGCACTGGGACTGGTTGCTTGTGGTCAGCGAGAAAACACAGAAAATTCAGAAGCCAAGGTAAAAGCTAGTTTGGTTACTAGCGTTGGTGGCGTGGATGATAAATCCTTTAACCAGTCTGCCTGGGAAGGTTTAGAGGCATGGGGTAAGGCCCAAGGTCTTAGCCAGGGTAATGGTTATGATTATTACCAATCCGATTCGGAGTCGGATTACACCAATAATTTTGAGCAGGCCGCTTCGAGCGGAAGCAATTTGATTATTGGAATTGGTTACATTGTCAAAAATGCAGTTGAGCAGGCTGCTAAGGATCATCCAGATGTGAATTATGTTATTTTGGATGAAGTGATTGAAGGTCAAAAGAATGTAACTAGTGCAACATTTGCGGATCAAGAAGCAGCTTACTTAGCGGGGGTTGCAGCAGCTAAGACCAGTCAGTCGAAGAAGATTGGTTTTATCGGCGGAATTGAATCTGAAGTTGTGAAACGGTTTGAAAAGGGCTTTGAAGCAGGGATTCATTCGGTGGATCCGGATATCAAGGTTCAGGTAGATTACGCAGGTTCCTTTACGGATGCCTCTAAAGGGAAATCCTTGGCACAGGCTCAATATGCGAGTGGTGTGGACGTGATTTACCAAGCAGCAGGTGGAAGTGGAGCTGGAGTCTTCAAAGAAGCGAAAGATTTAAATGAAACACGTGATGAAGCTGACAAGGTTTGGGTCATCGGTGTGGATCAGGATCAATCAGCTGATGGAGAATTTACTTCCAAGGATGGGAAAAAAGCAAACTTTGTTTTGACTTCCACAATCAAGGAAGTTGGAGCAGCTCTGAAAGATATTGCAGATAAGGCCAGTCAAGGGAACTTCCCTGGAAACCAGACAGCTGTCTATGGTTTGAAAGTGGGAGGTGTGAACCTCGTGACAGGTCAACTTTCCTCAGATGCCAAAGCAGCCGTTTCAACAGCTAAAGAAGATATTATTGCGGGACGTTTGACCGTTCCAGAAAAATAATCTTTTTGGTGTGGACGTAGGTTTTGAAGTTTTTCTTTAAAACCTTAGCCGCTTTTGTATTCGTAAGAGGTTGAGAAATCAACCTCTTTTTTTGCAAAATAAGCGCCCAAAAAACTTGAAGGGAGGTGGTCAATGACCGCTAAAAAATGATAAAATAGAGGGAGTAAAATGTAACCGCATTTCCTGCCAAAAGAATAGGAGAAAAGCATGAAACTGAACAAATACATTGACCACACACTTCTCAAAGCAGATGCTCAAAAAGCTGCGATTTTACAGTTGATTCAAGAGGCCAAAGACTATGATTTTGCGAGTGTTTGTTTGAATCCAAGCTGGGTCGCTCTGGCTGCGGAGGAGCTGGCTGGAACAGATGTTAAAGTCTGTACCGTTATCGGTTTCCCTCTTGGAGCAACAACTCCTGCTACAAAAGCGTTCGAAACGGCAGAAGCTGTTAAAAATGGCGCTGATGAAGTGGATATGGTCATGAATATTGCGGCCTTAAAAGATGGTGATGATGCAACTGTTCTACAGGACATCCAAGCAGTTGTGGAGGCCAGTGGTGATGCCTTGGTTAAGGTTATCATTGAAACAGCCTTGTTGACAGATGAAGAAAAAGAGCGTGCTTCTCGTCTAACCGTTGAAGCAGGAGCTGATTTTGTGAAGACGTCTACAGGATTTTCAACAGCTGGTGCCAATGTGGCGGATCTTGAATTGATGCGTCGTGCAGTTGGACCAGAGTTTGGTGTCAAAGCAGCTGGTGGAGCGCGTTCTTATGAAGATGCTGTTGCTTTTGTGGAAGCAGGAGCAACTCGAATTGGAACTTCTGCTGGTGTGGCCATTATGAAGGGTGAGGTTGTGAATGGAGGCTATTGATCCAATTCAGCTGGCCATGAAAACAGCTAACCAGGCTTACGTTCCCTACTCCCATTTCCCCATAGGGGCTGTCCTTGTTGCCAAGGATGGCCAGGTTTTTACCGGAGTTAACATTGAAAATGCTAGCTTTGGCTTAACCAACTGTGGGGAGAGAACCGCTATTTTTAAGGCCGTTTCAGAGGGAGTAACTGACTTCTCTGCTCTCTACATTTATGGAGAGACGCAAGCCCCGGTGTCACCGTGTGGAGCTTGCCGGCAAGTGATGGCGGAATTTTTTGAAATGGAAGTACCCATTACCTTAATTGCCAAGGATGGTTCAACAAAGACCATGACGATGGCAGAATTGCTACCTTATTCTTTCCAAAATTTAAATTAATTGATTCAAATAAAGGAGATTGTAATGAAGTCAAATAAAATTGTGGCCCTTGGTGCAGCCTCTCTTGCAGTAGTTGCTTTAGCAGCTTGTTCAAACCGTAGTGCGAATCGTTCCGAGTCAGCTGCTGATTCGATTCGTGTAGCCTATGTTACGGATACAGGTGGGGTTGATGATCACTCTTTCAACGAATCTGCTTGGACAGGTTTGAAGGCTTGGGGTGAGGAAAATAAATTAGAACAAAATCAGGGCTATACTTATTATCAGTCTGAAAATGAATCTGACTTCACCAACAATTTCCAACAAGCCATTACAGAAGGCTATGACATGGTTGCAGGTGCAGGCTTTGCCCTAGCGACATCCTTGGAAGAAGTCGCTAAAAACAATCCAGATACAAAATTTGTAATGGTGGACAGCGTGATTGATTTGGACAACGTTGCTTCTGCAACCTTTGCCGATCAAGAGGCAGCTTACCTAGCCGGTGTTGCAGCGGCCAAAAACACAAAATCAAAACAAGTTGGTTTCATTGGTGGTGTGGAAAGTGAAGTTATCACACGCTTTGAAAAAGGGTTTGAAGCTGGTGTGAAATCTGTCGACCCATCGATCAAAGTCCAAGTGGACTATGCAGGCTCTTTTAATGATGCTGCCAAAGGTAAAACAATCGCTGCAGCTCAATATGCGGCAGGTGCAGATGTGATCTTCCACGCATCTGGTAAAACTGGTGATGGACTTTTGAATGAAGCCATTACGCGGAACGAAAAACTTGCTGCAGATTCTGATGAAAAAGTTTGGGTCATCGGTGTAGATAGTGACCAAGCTCCTCAAGGTGGTTACAAAGACAAGGACGGAAAAGAAGCCAATGTTGTCTTGACTTCAACCTTGAAAGAAGTTGGAAACACCATTAAAGACATGGCCAATAAATTGCAAGAAGACAAGTTCCCTGGTGGAACAACCACTGCCTATGACCTAAAATCAGGTGGTGTTGAAGTCACTTACGATAACTTGAACGATGAAACCAAAAAAGCTGTTGAAGAAGCAAAACAAGCGATTATTGACGGCAAAGTAACCGTTCCTGAAAAATAATAAGCGGAGACGTTGGAAAGGACAAACGGAATATGGCGAATGAACATGTCATCGAGATGCGCGACATCACCAAAAAATTTGGGGATTTTGTTGCCAACGACCATATTAATCTTCAACTCCGGAAGGGCGAAATTCATGCCCTTCTAGGAGAAAACGGGGCAGGAAAATCCACTTTGATGAATATGCTGGCAGGTTTGCTAGAGCCAACCAGCGGTGAGATCGCGGTCAATGGCCAGATTGTTCAATTGGATTCTCCTTCTAAAGCAGCTTCTCTTGGAATCGGGATGGTCCACCAACACTTTATGTTGGTGGAGGCCTTCACGGTTGCTGAAAACATCATCTTGGGAAGTGAAGTGACCAAAAATGGTGTCTTAGATATTAAAGAAGCAACTAAGGAAATCAAAGCATTGTCCGAACGGTACGGTCTGGCAGTCGATCCAGCAGCTAAGATCGAAGATATCTCAGTAGGAATGCAGCAGCGGGTTGAAATTCTAAAGACCCTTTACCGAGGTGCAGATATCCTTATCTTTGACGAACCGACCGCGGTTTTGACCCCTTCTGAAATTCAAGAGTTGGTTGAAATTATGAAGAGTTTGGTTAAAGAAGGGAAATCCTTGATTTTGATCACCCATAAATTGGACGAAATCAGGGCTGTTGCCGATCGCGTGACCGTTATTCGTCGTGGTAAGAGTATCGAAACGGTTGAAATTGCTGGGGCTAGCAATCAGGATTTGGCTGAAATGATGGTCGGCCGTTCGGTTTCCTTCAAGACAGATAAGGTCAAAGCACAGCCACAAGAAACGGTTCTATCTATTAAAGATCTGGTGGTTTTGGAGAATCGTGGTGTTCCTGCGGTTAAAAACCTCAACCTGGATGTTCGTGCTGGTGAGATTGTCGGGATTGCCGGAATTGATGGCAATGGTCAGACAGAGCTGATTCAGGCTATCACTGGATTGCGGAAGGTTAAGTCGGGAATGATTACTCTAAAAGGCCAAAATATTGTCGGGGCTAGCCCACGGACAATCACGGAAATGCAGGTTGGACACGTGCCGGAGGATCGCCATCGTGATGGTCTGGTTCTGCAATTATCGATTTCTGAAAATATTGCCCTGCAAACCTATTACAAGGAACCAATGAGTTCTAAGGGAATTTTGAACTATACCAATATTTACCAACATGCGCGTAAATTGATGGATGAGTTTGATGTTCGGGCTGCCAGTGAATATGTCCCCGCTAAAGCCTTGTCTGGAGGAAACCAGCAGAAGGCGATTATTGCGCGGGAAGTGGATCGGGACCCAGATTTACTCATCGTTAGTCAACCGACCCGTGGTTTGGATGTTGGTGCGATTGAGTATATTCACAAACGTCTGATTGAGGAGCGGGATAAAGGGAAGGCCATTTTGGTTGTTTCCTTTGAACTAGATGAGATCTTGAATGTTTCAGATCGGATTGCGGTTATTCATGATGGTAAAATTCAGGGTGAATTGGATCCTGAAATCACTAACAAACAGGAGCTTGGAATCTTGATGGCTGGTGGAGAATTGAAGAAGGAGGAAGGAAATGTCTAAGAAAATTCAAGGTGCAGCTGTTCCCCTAATTTCAGTTCTCTTGGGGATTGTCCTTGGAGCCATTATCATGTGGATTTTTGGCTACGATGCTATTTGGGGATATGAAGCTCTTTTTGCAACAGCTTTTGGTTCTCTGCGTTCGATTGGAGAAATCTTCCGGGCTATGGGACCTTTGACCTTGATTGGTCTTGGTTTTGCGGTAGCTAGTCGTGCAGGTTTCTTTAACGTCGGTTTGGCGGGACAAGCCTTGGCTGGTTGGATTGCAGCAGCATCCTTTGCTCTTCTCAATCCAGACCTGCCACGCCTGGTTATGATTCCGGCTACCATTATCATTGCCATGTTTGCTGGGGGGATCATTGGTTCGATTCCAGGAATTTTACGGGCCTACTTGGGAACAAGTGAGGTTATCGTGACCATCATGATGAACTATATTGTTCTCTATGTTGGAAATGCGCTTATTCACCAATTGCCTCAGTCTGTGATGCAAAGTACCGACTCTAGTAAGCCAGTGGGAATGGCTGCGAGCTACCAAACAGAATGGCTGCGGGCTCTGACCAGTAACTCACGGATGAACATTGGGATTTTCTTTGCCCTGATTGCAGTCTTTGCGATTTGGTTCCTCTTGAAAAAAACCACTCTTGGTTTTGAAATTCGCTCTGTTGGTCTCAATCCTCATGCCAGTGAGTATGCGGGGATGTCTTCCAAACGAATTATCATTATTTCGATGATTATCTCCGGTGCGCTTGCGGGTCTGGGAGGAGCTGTTGAAGGGCTTGGAACCTTCCAGAATGTCTACATTCAAGGAAGCTCCCTCTCGATTGGTTTTAACGGGATGGCAGTATCGCTGTTAGCCAATAATTCGCCAATTGGAATTATCTTTGCGGCTTTCCTCTTTGCTGTCCTACAAGTTGGGGCGCCAGGTATGAATGCGGCGTCAATTCCGCCAGAACTGGTTAACATTGTGACAGCATCGATTATCTTCTTCGTTGGAATTCATTATGTCATTGAAAAATTCCTTGAATCAAAAGCAAAAAAGGAGGGGCAAGCTAAATGAATCTCGAAACCCTATTAGCCTTATTAGTGTCTTCCATGCTGATTTATTCAGCCCCTCTCATTTTTACTTCTATCGGTGGAAGTTTCTCTGAGCATGCTGGGATTGTCAATGTCGGTTTGGAAGGAATCATGGTTGTTGGTGCCTTTTCAGCAGTTGTTTTCAACCTTGAGACAGCTTCCGTTTTTGGAGAGGCAACTCCCTGGTTGGCTCTTCTAGTTGGAGGTTTGGCGGGTGTGCTCTTCTCCCTCCTCCATGCTGTAGCGACCGTTCATTTCCGTGCGGACCACGTGGTCAGTGGTACGGTGCTGAACCTGATGGCTCCAGCCTTGACTGTTTTCTTGGTCAAAGTGCTTTACAATAAAGGCCAAACTGATAATATTCAAGAGTCCTTTGGACGTTTTGATTTCCCAATCTTGTCGGATATTCCGTTTATCGGCGAAATCTTTTTCAAAAACACGTCGATTATGGGGTATGTGGCCATTGCGGTTTCCTTCCTGGCTTGGTTTGTGATGTTTAAGACCAAGTTTGGTCTCCGCCTCCGTTCCGTTGGTGAACATCCACAGGCGGCTGATACTCTTGGGATCAATGTTTACATGATGCGGTATGCGGGTGTAATGATTTCTGGTTTCCTTGGTGGTGTTGGGGGTGCCGTTTATGCCCAATCGATTTCGGTTAACTTCTCCATTTCAACCATTGTAGGGCCAGGATTTATCGCCCTTGCAGCAATGATTTTCGGAAAGTGGAATCCAGTTGGTGCCATGTTCTCCAGTCTTTTCTTTGGATTGTCCCAAAGTTTGGCGGTTATTGGAAGCCAGTTACCACTCTTTGATAAGGTTCCAGCCGTTTACCTACAGATTGCTCCTTACGTCTTGACAATCGTTGTCCTTGCGGTCTTCTTCGGAAAAGCCGTTGCGCCGAAGGCAGTCGGAGTCAATTATATTAAGTCTAAATAAATGTTAAAGTTTCCTGGTGTCGCCAGGAAACTTTTTGGTTCTATAATAAGTTGTGTGGAAAGCTTGCTCTCCATGCAACTTTTTTTGTAATTCAGAGTGCAAAAAAAGTAAGCGCCCAATAACAAGGTATCTTCCGATAAAGTAGAAATCTAGCTATACTAGTCTCAGAAAACATGAGTAGAGGAGATTGGTTTAGTGGATGCGAA
>NZ_WSRS01000110.1 GCF_009767945.1 Streptococcus danieliae
GGGAACGCAAATAGACGGCTTGGATGCGCTTATGATAGGCAGAATATTGTTTATTTTTAAGAGCTGATTTTAATTCTTTAATTTGATCTTGTGTGAATTTCATACTATCTATTATAATTCAGATTTTGATTTTTTGTTAAGTATTAGGTTAAATTTCGTTCGAGAATCGATCCATGCAGTTGCTATTATCGGAAAGGTTCGGGCAGATTTGGTCTGAAAAGAAGAAAGGAGTATTGCTGACATTAACGCTATTAGTTGAATAGGAGGTCCCTATGGATAAAACCAAGCCCATTATTGCCTTGGATGTTGCCTCTTCCCAGGAGCTCAATGCCTTGTTACAGGATTTAGCTCCGGAATCACTCACTTGTAAAGTTGGAATGGAATGTTACTATAGCCAAGGACCGGCGGTAGTCAAAAGCTTGTTAGAAGCTGGTCATCAGGTGTTTTTAGATTTGAAACTGCATGATATTCCAAATACAGTTGCCAAGAGCGTGGCTGTGCTGAGCCAGCTAGGCTGTCACATGTTGAATGTGCATGCTCAAGGAGGCATCAAGATGATGCGAGCTGCTGTGGAAGCTCGAAATGCCTCCAGTCATCAGCCGCTCTTGATTGCCGTGACCCAGTTGACCTCAACTAGTCCGGAAGAATTTCAAAGCCTGCAGGATTCAAAGCAGAATCTAGTCGAAAATGTTCTTCACTTGGCTAAACTGGCCAAAGAGGTTGGCATGGACGGGGTGGTCTGTTCTCCACAGGAAGTGCCCCTTATTAAAGAGGTTTGTGGAGCCGAATTTTTAACGATCACACCTGGTATTCGTCAGCATCTGGCTCCAGAGGATGACCAGGTTCGAGTTGCGACCGTTCAAGAAGCTAAGAGCTTGGGGACGGATTACATTGTAGTGGGACGGCCGGTTACAGCTGCTTCCAATCCTAGCCAAGCCTACCAAACGATTTTGAATGAATGGAGATCTTGAGATGACGTTACCAGTATCCCACCAAGTCGCACAAATTCTATTAGAGATGCAAGCTGTTAGTTTATCTCCAGAAGCTCCTTATACCTGGACCTCGGGCTTAAAATCCCCTATTTATTGCGACAATCGCTTAATCATGAGTTTCCCTAAGCAACGATCCTTTATTGAAGAGCAGCTGGCATCGAGGATTCAGACCGCTTTTCCACAAGTTCAGGTAGTCGCCGGCGTTGCGACAGCAGGAATTCCTCATGCCAGTATGGTTGCCCAATTACTGGATTTACCCCTAATCTATGTTCGCACTGATGCCAAAAAACACGGGAAGAAAAATCAGATTGAAGGACGATTGCCTGAACATACCAAAGTTGTTCTTGTCGAAGATTTAATCAGTACCGGGAAAAGTGTTTTACAAGCAGCCAAGACACTGGAGGAGCATGGAGCAGAAGTGATCGGTTGCGTCGCTATTTTTAATTACTTATTACCGGTTGGGAAAGCCGCTTTTGCGGAGGCTGGCTATGCCTATACGAGTTTAACGGATTATGAGGCCCTCGTTCAACAGGCTTTGTTAAAGGAAGAGTTACAGCCTTTCCGGACCTTATTGGAAAATTGGCATCTGGACCCAGAAGCGTGGTCCCAAGGAATTGAATAAAGGAGTAAGAAATGAGACTATCAAAAAATGATCGCAATGCTCTAATTTCAGCTATTGTTGCCTCGGGAACAGATGATTTGAATGTTGTGTTCTTATCTTTTTCCCTTACCTCCATCATTGCTTCGCTAGCCATTAGTAAGGTTGAGGCGGGTTGGATTGCTACGATTACCAATCTTGGTATGCTCCTAGGGGGGATTGTTTTTGGGATCTTAGCGGATCGTTACAATAAATTTAAAGTCTTTCGTTGGACAGTGGTTATTTTCTCTTTAGCAACAGCCCTCATCTTTTTTACACCAAATCTTCAATACCTCTATGCTATGCGTTTTATTGCTGGTATTGGTGTTGGTGGTGAATATGGCGTTGCAATTGCGATTATGGCTGGATTAGTTCCAAAAGAAAATATGGGAAGAGTGTCTTCTATCAACGGAATCGTCGGACAAATAGGTTCAATAACCTCAGCAGCCTTGGCTGGACTGATTGCCCCGATTTTTGGTTGGAGAGGACTATTTTTGTGCGGTCTTTTACCCCTTCTGATTGTTGGCTGGTCGCTCATCCATGTTGATGCTGACAAGGTCAGCGATTTCGATGAACAGACAGATACGGCTGCTCCAGGCGACAGAGGGAAAATTGGGGATTTATTTAAAACCCGACAAATAGCCTCACAAACGCTTTGTTTAATGGTCATGACAACAGTCCAGATCGCAGGGTATTTTGGCATGATGAACTGGTTGCCAAGTATTATCCAAGAACAAGCAGGTGTTTCGATGAGCGGCTCTTCGATTTGGATGATTACGACAATTCTCGGTATGTGCTTGGGAATGGTTGTTTTTGGTCAGTTACTAGACCGCCTGGGACCTCGCAGGGTCTATAGCGTCTTTCTGCTGGCCTCTTCCCTGTCGGTTTACCTCTTCAGTTTCGCAAAAACAGGCCTGACTATTCTGATCGCCGGAGCCATTGTTGGATTTTTTGCCAATGGAATGTTTGCCGGTTATGGCGCCATGATTACCCGTCTCTACCCGCACCATGTTCGCTCCCTCGCCAACAATACCATCCTCAACGTCGGACGAGCCATCGGCGGCTTTTCCTCAGTTGTCATCGGCTATATCTTACAACACTCCACCATTCCAGTCGTACTCCTTTTCTTAGCCAGCCTTTACCTCTTTAGCTTGCTGGCGATGTTAAGCATTTCCAATTTGAAAAAAGAAAACTATCAACAACTAAGACCCCTAGCTGAGGATTCTATAAAGAGCTGAAGCTCTCTCAGCAAGGCTCGGGAAAGTGTGTTTACAAAGTAGATTTTAGAGAGCACTGTAGCGGTTCTCTCTTTTTCGTCTGTAGACCCCAAAAATTTTGGTATACTGGTAGGAACAAAGAAAAAGGGGGGCAGGTCTGTGAAGCAATTTTTCCAGGAAAACTATCTTGCAAAACTCAAGGAAAATCCGGAACTTTTCATTGGGATTGAACTGGAATTTCCCATTGTTCACTTGCAGGGACAGGCCACCAATCGGGAGGTATCCCTAGCCTTACTGAACCACCTGGTTCAAACCTTGGATTTTAAGGTTGTCGGGCTAGATAGGCATCATCAGCCCATTGAAATAAGGGCTGAAAATGGAGATGTGATTCTCTTTGAAGTCAGCTATAATACCCTAGAATTTGCATTTGCTAAGGCTGAGACCCTTTTTCAAGTTGCCGATCGTTTTAAGGTCTATCTTGATACCATTCAGAACTTCTTGCTTTCAAAGGATCACCAGCTGTTAGGTCTGGGAATTAACCCTAATTGGAAGGTCAATGACAATCGGCCAGTTGCGACAGGGCGTTACCAAATGCTGATGGATTATTTAGCCTTGGGTGCTAACCATGAGCAGCTCCATGCTTATCCTGATTATGCAGCCTACATTTGTGGCAGCCAGGTCCAGTTCGATGTGAGCAGAAGTCAGTTTTTGCGAGTTCTAAATGCCTTCAATAAAATTGAGGCTGCCAAAGCCTACCTGTTTGCCAACTCATCCTTTGAACCCTTGGAGAACTATGCTCTAGCCCGAGACTATCTCTGGGAAGCTTCTATGCATGGTCTTATTCCTGAGAATGTAGGTCTTTACCCGGACGATTTTACGACAGAGCAAGCCTTCATGGACTATCAATCCCGCTCTTCTCTTTTTTACATTCAACGAAAAGGAGAGTATTATTATTTCGAATCAATTCCGCTTGGCAGCTATCTCGAGCAGGAAGAAATTCAGGCCTATGACCTATCGGGTCAGCTGGTTCGCCTGCAGCCAGAGGTGGCAGATCTGCAGCACCATCGCTCCTATCATTATCAGGAGTTGACCAAGCGGGGGACTCTGGAGTTCCGCAGCATTTGTACCCAGCCCCTTGAAGCAACCTTCGCACCGGCCACCTTTCATTTGGGTCTCCTCACCAACCTCGACGCCCTCGAAACTCTCCTTGATGGCCATTCCTTTTTTACAACCTACGGCCGAGATTATGCACAACTTCGGCAGCAGTTTTCGAAAAGCCTTTTGGGACAAAAAGAAAAAGAGGCTATGGAACTCTTCGCCCAGCAGCTAGTCAGCTGCGCAAAGGAAGGTCTCCTACAAAGAGGATTGGGGGAAGAAATCTACTTAGAATCACTGGAAAACAAAAAAAATTAAAATTTTTTTAAAAAAATGAGAAAAAAGTCTTGCCAAGAAAGCTGTAGTGTTGTATACTAAGAAAGTCCTGAAGGAAGAGTTCCTTAAACGGGACAGTTAGTTGATAAAGGTTCGGCACATCCGAACCAAGTCAAAAAAACTTCAAAAATTTTTCAAAAAAGTGTTGACAAAGATTTGAGGTTTTGATAAACTAATGAAGTTGTCTCGTGAGAGGCATGACCTTTGAAAACTGAACAAGACGAATACCAATG
>NZ_WSRS01000111.1 GCF_009767945.1 Streptococcus danieliae
GCTTTTCTTTTGAAAAAGGAAGAAAGTATACGCTTGGCTTTATCGGTACCCTACAATAACGGTCTCGTTGAAGGAACCAATAATAAGATTAAGTTGTTGAAACGTTCTGCTTTCGGATTTCGAAAACATGAGCATCTATTTGCCAGAATTTACTGGATGCAGACTCCTGCTGTCCACTCTATCTAAAAATCCCTCCCCTCTAAGGAGGGGAGGAAGGAAGATTGTCTTTATTCTATATTGTCAGTTTTCAGGGATTCCACACAACTTGACAAAGAACCCTTATAAGTTTCTAAAACTTCTTATAACTTCATGAAAACCTTGAGAAATCAAGGTTTTTTCTATTATCCTTCCTAATTCCTTCTTATAACTTTCTATAACTTTTTGAAAAAACCCGACCCTAAACCCGACCCTAAAATAAAAACTCCGCCGTTTTATTTAAATTCTAGAAAACTAAGAAACCGCCCTGGATTTGGGGCGGTCAGTTCATTCGCGGACTTTTAGTGTTGCAAGTTTTCCCAGAGGATCACCTGCTTGGCTTGGAGAGATTTGGGGACATCGATAATCCGTTGATTGGAAGAGCCTCGAAATTGGAGACTCAGGTCCCTTTTGGTAGCATCATAGCGACCATCCACCAAGATATCCAGTTGCTCCAACAGTTCACGCTTATCCGCTGTCTCCAGCATCAGCTCCTCCCAGGTGTAACCTGTCCAGGACCAGATGTCCTTGGTCGGCAATTTTTGACGGATTTTTTGAACCAAAGGAAGAAGGGTTCCGGTGTTTAAAAAGGGTTCTCCCCCCAAAAGGGTTAGACCTTGAACATAGGGCTGGGCAAGGTCCTGCAAAATTTGCTCTTCCAGTTCCTGGGTATAGGGAATCCCTGCCCCAAATGACCAACTAGCACGGTTGTAACAGCCTTTGCAATGAAAAAGACAGCCGCTAACATAGAGGGAGCAGCGAACCCCCTCACCATCGACAAAGTTAAAGGCCTTATAATCCAGGATTTTTCCCTGGCTCCAATCCTCGCTCTTCCACTCTTGCGGCTTAGGATTGCGCATCCTCGACCTCAATCCAGTAGCGTTCAACCCCTTCACGGCTATCTTCCAAAACACCACCGCAAGCTAAAATAGTTCGCCGGCTCCCTTCGTTATTCTCATCACAGGTTACCAAAACGCGGGCGATATTCTTACTGAGAGCTTCTTGCAAGCCTTGTTTGAGCTGTTCCTTGGCATAGCCCTTGCGGCGTTGACTAGGACGAATTGAATAACCAATATGACCACCCATATTCAAGAGGTAGTCGTTCAAGCGCAGACGTAGATGGAGAAAGCCAATCGCTTGCCCCTCTTCATCAAAGCTAACATATTGAATGGCTGGAACAAAACCATCCGGCAGGTTTAGACCCAACTCATGATCTCGATTTTGCTCCACCCAGCTTACAAAATCTTGCCCTTCTTCATAATAACCACCATCCATCGCACTGCCACTGGCTTGAAATTCCGCAAACATAGCCAGAACAGTCTCTTTATCCGCTAAAGTTGGACGGCGTAACCGAAGTTTAGATGTTTCTTTTTTCATATTTTTCTCCTATAAACTAGAACTATTCATGTGTTTCACACGCGCAGCAATCTCTTTATGGCGTCCCTGAACCATAGGACGGGCCTGGGGATTGCCCAAGTAGCCACAAGTTCGCTTGACGACATCTACAAAATTGGGGTCGCTTGTCCGGCAAACGGGACACTCAAAGCCCCTATCTGTTGGATCAAAATCTCCTTCAAAACCACAAGCGTAACACCGATCAATGGGCGTATTGGTCCCCAGATAACCCACGCGGTCATAGGCATAATCCCAAACTGCCTCCAAGGCCTTGGGATTTTGTTGCAATACAGGGTACTCACAATAATGAATAAAGCCACCACTAGCTCCTGCTTCTGGGTAGACTTTCTCAAAGTCCAATTTTTTAAAGGGATTAGGATTTTTCCGAACATCATAGTGAAAACTATTGGTGTAGTAACCCTTGTCCGTAATATCTGCGATTATCCCAAACTTCTCAGTATCCAGACGGCAAAAGCGATCGGTCAGACTCTCGGATGGTGTTGAATAGACCGAAAAATGGTAGCCGTATTTTTCAGACCAGGCCTCCGTAAATTCCTTCATTTTAGCAACTACTTCAACTGTAAAGTTCTTGGCTTCCGGAAGCTGTTCCCAGCTTCCACCGTAGAACACAGTTGCGACCTCATAAAGCCCAATATAGCCTAGGGAAACCGTTGCTCGCTTATTCTTGAATAGTTGATCCACAGATTCTGTTTTGGCCAGGCGTTTACCAAAAGCCCCATATTGATAAAGAATGGGAGCATTAGCCGGTTTGGCTTCCTTGACCCGTTCTATCCGATACACTAGAGCATCCTCAGCCAGCTTCATCCGTTCTAGAAACAAACGCCAAAAAATCGCTTGATTTCCCTTAGACTCCAAGGCAATGCGGGGAAGGTTAACGGTTACCACACCAAGGTTCATACGCCCCGCATTGACTTCGCGACCCGCTTGATCGGTCCAGCCTTGTAAAAAGGAGCGGCAACCCATGGGGACCTTAAAAGAACCTGTTAATTCTACAATTTTATCATAAGATAGAATATCTGGATACATTCGTTTGGTCGCACATTCCACCGCCAACTCTTTGATATCATAATTCGGACTGTCGGGCTCTAAATTAAGTCCCTTTTTTAAGGTAAAAATCAATTTGGGGAAAATAGCTGTTCGCCCTTCTCGCCCCAATCCCTTGATCCGAATCTGCAGGATGGCCTTTTGAATTTCCCGCTCAAACCAAGACGTCCCCAAACCAAACCCTAATGAGGTAAACGGAGTTTGCCCATTGGAGGTAAACAGAGTATTGATTTCATACTCCAAAGACTGCATGGCATCGTAAATATCTTTTTTTGTTTTTTCACGCGCATAATCCTCGACCTTGCCTTCCTGAACCCATTGCTCAGCCTCCTGTAAATGTTTCTGAAAATTCAGCTCTGCATAGGGGGCTAAAACTTGGTCAAGTCGGTCCGCCGAACAGCCCCCATATTGACTGGAAGAAACATTGGCGATAATCTGCGAAATTTGAGCGGTCGCTGTTTGGATCGATTTTGGACTCTCGACATCTGCATTGCCAATTTTAAAACCTTGCGCCAACATCCCTTCAAAATCAATTAAACAACAATTGGTCATGGGTGTATAGGGTTGATAATCCAGATCATGAAAATGGATGTCCCCTTTTTGATGGGCATTGGCAACGTGTGACGGCAACAGTTTGAGGCCAATGGCCTTCCCAACAATCCCTGCAGTTAAATCACGCTGGGTATTAAAGACCTCCGCATCTTTATTGGCATTTTCATGAACCAGGCGACTATCCTTATCCAATAACTGTTGCACAGCCTGATTAATATCCAGGGCTGCCAGACGCTCCTGCTCTTTTTGACGGGCATAGCGACGATAAGCAGCTAACAACTCCTCTTGCTGGACTTGCAAGAGTATGGTCGCAAGCAGGTCTCGGATTCTCTCCACAGAACACACAGACTCACCAAGGAGCTCCTGCTCGATTACTTGCTGGAGCTGCTTTAATTCAGCTGGCCTCAGAGGGGAAGTCACATTCTGATTGCTAGATTCCAAGCTTCGATACAATTTCTCACTCTCGAAAGGAACCGTTCGACCATCCCGCTTCTTTACAAGTAGTTGCTGGATTCTGTCATCAGGTTTCATCATCTGTTCTACCTCCCTTTCATGAACTGAAAACTAGTTTATCACTTCACAAAACAAAAATCAATATCTAGTGAGATTTATGCAATCTCTACTATATCTTGTGTTTTTTGTGGAATTTTCGTAAGCGCCCAATAACAGGGTACATCAAAAAACCTCCAAGATTGTAAGCAGCTTGCTTTGAATCTTGGAGGTTTCTTTAACGACAATGCTCTTGTATTTGTTTTGCCCATGGTAAATAAGCCTCTAGAACCTCCTTTTTTTCGAGAGTCTCCTCGTTTGGTAAATGTTCTAGTAGGAAAACTATATATTTTTCACTGTCCACTTGGTGGAGTTTGGCTGTCTCAATTAGAGTCATGATAATCGCACTAGACTCTGCTCCCTCTAAACTCTGGGAGAACAACCAATTCTTGCGTCCCATTACTAAGGATTTGATTGCTCTTTCTGCCAAATTATTGGATAGAACGAGACGTCCATCCTCCAGTACAGTTTTGAATGTGGACTCATAATCCAAACTGTATTTGAGAGCACGGCCTAACTTGGATTCTGGTAAGACATA
>NZ_WSRS01000112.1 GCF_009767945.1 Streptococcus danieliae
GCGGCTTCATAGCTAGCTAAATCTCTCGCATATTGGTCTTTTTCAAATGTGTATTGCTGGGTCGCTTCTTGCAGTTCCTTAGTTTGTTGCTGGTAGGCTTGATTTTGGTCGCTTTCGGTGGAGACCGTTTGGGGGTCCTCCTGAACGAGAATAATCCCTTCATTTTTAGCAGCCTCAAGAGCGGAATTGTAAGCCCCTAAAGAGGCTTCAGGATTTTCGCTGTGTTCTTCAGCTTGAACTTCTTGTGCCACAATCAAGGTTGGTGCTAGCAGTAAGCTACTAACGACGAAAGTCTTTTTCATGTCTACTCCTCATGTTTTTATGTTTACCGATCCATTATAAATCTGTTTCACAAATTGTCAAGCTCCTACAAGTGATTCGTTGTCAGCGATTTCTCTCATTTGGAGATTGAGTCCGTAGAGAGCAAGTAAAAATCCCCCACCGATTTTTCAGTAGGGGATAGGTCTTAAAGAGTAAATCCCAGCATCAAACCGATCGCAGCGAGGACCAGGAGATAGTCTTTTTCTTCTTGGGTATAAAAGGAGTATAGGAGGCTTCCCAGGGCATAAGCCAGCACTCCGAAAAGGCTAAAGTGGAAGGAAAAGAGGTTAAGAGTCTGTAGCAGGGATCCTAAAATCCCGTACAGGACGAGGGAGCAGGCTAGGATTTTTAGATGTCTCATAAGTCACCTCCGAGTCATAAGAACTTCTGGCTATTATAATAACGTAAAAATGAGTCATTTGCTACTGACAAGAGTAGGAGTGAGAATCTATTTTCAGGAACATGAATCGAACTTATTGACACTTCGCGTTTACAAATGTAAACTATAAATATAGACTACATTCGTAAACGAAAAGGAGCAATGGATGAAAGCAATTATGTCACAGGCAGAATGGCAGGTCATGCGAGTCCTTTGGGCTCATCCAGGTAGCGGAAGCAGTCAGATTATTGACTTTCTGCAAGCGGACTTTGACTGGAAACCGAGTACGGTCAAGACTCTCTTGACCCGGCTCAAAGATAAGGGGCTGATTGAGGCTCAGGCTGACGGGAAACGCTTTGTCTACCGAGCTTTAGCCAGTGAGGAACAGGAATTGGACAAGTTGGGCCGAGAGTGGTTGGCGAATCAGTGCCAGACCAAGCACGGTCAGCACCTCTTGCAGCTCTTGCAACAAGCCAGCCTGACCCAGTCGGATTTGGAGCGTTTGATTGCCTGGGCCCAGGAGGCTCAGGTGACAGCTCCGGTTGATTTGGCCTGCAACTGTTTGCCGGGTCAATGTGATTGCCATGCTTAGAAGGAGGTTAGAATGGAAGAACGTTTATATCAAGTGAGTGGGATGACCTGTGCTTCCTGTGCTCTGACTGTGGAAACAGTGGCCGGCCAACAGGAGGGAGTAGCGGTTGCCCAGGTAAATCTGGCTACAGAAAAGTTAACCTTAAAAACCACTGGGGATTTTAAGGCCAGCGACTTGGAAGAGGCGGTGGCGAGTCTGGGTTATAGTCTCAAAGAGCAGCGGCTGGAGTGGGATGCGAAACAAGGCCAGTTGCAAGAAGAAGACAAGCGGCGTCGCTTGGAGGTTGAACGCAAGCGCCTGCTGGCGACGGCTGCTCTAACGCTGCCCTTGCTTTATGTGGCCATGGGTGCCATGTGGGGTCTGCCCCTTCCCAGTTTTCTAAGAGCAGAAGGTCCTTTTGTCCTCTTTCAATTGCTGGTGACAACGGCTGTCCTTTATCTGGGACGTGGTCTTTACCAGCGTGGTTTCCGGAATCTCTGGCAGGGCCACCCCAATATGGACAGCCTGATTGCCCTTGGCACAGCTGCCGCCTACCTCTACTCCACCTATGGTAGCTGGCAGGTTTTACAGGGTCAAAGCCATTTTGCCCATCACCTTTATTTTGAATCAGCTGCGACCATTATTTTCTTTGTCTTTTTGGGAAAATATTTAGAAGCGAGAGCTAAACAAGAGACTTCCCGTGCCCTAAAAGGGCTAGGTCAGTTAGCCCCGCAGGAAGCCCGGCGCGTCGGAGCGAACGGGTTAGAGCTGGTTGCGACTAAGGATTTGCAGGTCGGAGATCGGGTCCGGGTCCTGCCGGGGGATTCCTTCCCGGTGGATGGAACGGTCTTGTCTGGCTCTGGCTATGTGGATGAGTCCATGATGACGGGGGAAAGTTTTCCTATTTATAAGGAGGCTGGGCAAGCGGTTTGGGCTGGCAGTCTCAATCAGACCGGGAGTCTGGATTATGAGGTAACCCATGTCGGTGGAGCAACCCTGCTGGCGCAGATTATCAGGCTGGTTGAGGAGGCCCAGGCTCAGAAGGCTCCGATTGCGGCCTTGGCCGATCGGCTAGCGCGTTACTTTGTGCCCCTAGTCCTAGGACTAGCTCTGTTGGCGAGTTTGGGCTGGTACTTCTTGGCAGGGGCCAGTCTGGAATTTGCCCTTTCGATTTTTATTGCTGTTTTGGTGATTGCCTGCCCCTGTGCCCTTGGTTTAGCGACACCGACAGCCATGATGGTGGCTACTGGGCGGGGTGCCCAAAAAGGAATCCTGCTCAAGTCTGGTCCGGCTTTGGAAGCCTTGGCCCAGGTGGATACGGTGCTCTTGGATAAGACAGGGACAGTCACAGCTGGCCAAATGCAGCTGACTGATTTAGAGCTTTGGGCAGGGGAGTCGCGGGAAGAGGTATTAACCCTTCTAGCGTCCGCCGAAAGCCATAGCGAACACCCGATTGCCCAGGCTCTAGTTCAGGCAGCAACTGAAGCAGGCTTGACTTTGCGCCAAACGATGGATTTCCAGGCCCAGGTCGGGCGAGGGATCGAGGCCAAAGTGGACGGCCAGCGCGTGCTGGTTGGGACCAGGCGGTACTTAGAAGAAGAGGGGCTGGTACTACCCGAGGAGCTAGACCTCGAGGCTTGGGAAAAGGCCGGTAAGACCAGTCTCCTACTGGCCCGCGAAGACGTCTTGCTGGCAGCCTTGGCAGTTGCCGATCCCATTAAGGAGACCAGCCGTCAAGCCATCTCCAAGTTAGACCAATTGGGCTTGGAAGTGGTGCTGCTAACCGGTGACAAGGAAGCTACAGCTCGGGCTATTGCGGAGGAAGTAGGAATTTCCAAGGTTGTGGCTCAGGTCCTCCCCCAGGATAAGGCTGCTCAAGTTGCTAGCTACCAAAAACAAGGCAAAGCTGTCGCCATGGTTGGAGACGGCATCAATGATGCCCCAGCTCTGGCTCAAGCCCAAGTCGGCATCGCCATGGGCACCGGAACCGACATCGCCATGGATGCTTCTGACCTCGTGCTCCTCCAAGGCGATCTGGTTCGTCTAGCTGATGCAATCAGCCTCAGCCGGGCTACCCTGCGGATCATCAAAGAAAATCTTTTCTGGGCCTTTATCTACAATATCATTGGAATCCCAATCGCCATGGGCCTCCTCTACCTGTTCGGCGGCTCCCTTCTCAACCCAATGTTGGCAGGACTAGCCATGAGCCTGTCCTCTGTATCCGTTGTTTTAAACGCCCTTCGCCTAAACTGGAAATAAAGGAGAACTCTATGCAACAAGAAATTCAACTCGCAGGACTTAGCTGCCAAAACTGTGCCCACCACGTGGAAGTGGCCTTTTCCAAACTACCCAAAGTAGCCCAGGTTACCGTCAACCTGGAGGATTCAGTGGCCCATGTGGATACCAAAGAAGCCTATAGCCAAGACCAGTACCAAGAAGCTCTAGGCCCCTTGCCTTATAAGGTAGTTGGTCTAGCAGGTGGGAAGTAGCAGGTAAGTGCTTGAAAAAACTGTGTAAAAAAGAAAGAAGTAAGCTGCCCCGTGTAAGATTGGGCGTAAGCGCCCAATAACAGGGTACATCAAAAAACCTCCAAGATTGTAAGCAGCTTGCTTTGAATCTTGGAGGTTTCTTTAACGACAATGCTCTTGTATTTGTTTTGCCCATGGTAAATAAGCCTCTAGAACCTCCTTTTTTTCGAGAGTCTCCTCGTTTGGTAAATGTTCTAGTAGGAAAACTATATATTTTTCACTGTCCACTTGGTGGAGTTTGGCTGTCTCAATTAGAGTCATAATAATCGCACTAGACTCTGCTCCCCCTAAACTCTGGGAGAACAACCAATTCTTGCGTCCCATTACTAAGGATTTGATTGCTCTTTCTGCCAAATTATTGGATAGAACGAGACGTCCATCCTCTAGTACAGTTTTGAATGTGGACTCATAATCCAAACTGTATTTGAGAGCACGGCCTAACTTGGATTCTGGTAAGACATA
>NZ_WSRS01000113.1 GCF_009767945.1 Streptococcus danieliae
CCACAAGAAAAGGGACAAGCGGGTGTTAAAGAAATCCCTGGTTATAAACATGTAAGCTCCGGAGCAGGAAACTACAAGGGTCAACCTTCTTTTGGCTACGTCTATGAGAAAATCGAAGAAGCTACTGCCCCAGAAGACAGAGATAAAACCTCGACTGACGCAAAAGATCAATCGAAACCAGCAGACCAAGCTCCAGCAAGTAAGTTTTTACCGCAAGGAGAAGGTCCTAAGAATGCACCATGGGGCTGGGGAATTGAGTCTGTAAGAGACCGGAGCGAACTTGCGGCTAAGGAAGAAAAAGCAACTGTTTCAGCTAACTCCGCAAAAGCAACAAGTTCTGTTAAGACCCTTCCTGAAACAGGGACAAAATCTGACAATCTGACTCTAGCAGCAGGAGCTGTTGGGCTATTGGGAACTCTGACCTTGGTTCAAAGCCGTCGGAAGAAGCGGGGGAATTAAGAAAAATATTCGATAGAGCTTTGCAGAGAGCTTTAATTGGATAGATATAAGGAGATATTATGAAAAAGAAGTTGAAGATAGGGTTAGCCTTAGCCTCGTCATTACTCTTGTTGGCTGCTTGTGGTAATAGTGTAAATGGAACTTACGTAGGTAATCCAGATCTTCCCCTTTCAACAGATGAAACAGTAGAGATTACGATTAATGGTGATAAAGGTACAATGGTCATAGAAGTAAAGGGCTTAGGGATGATAGCCTCTACGACTACTGCTGATATTATCGTTGATCAAAAAGAAAAAGTGATTACTGTCGATGATGGTACTAAACTAACTTATGAATTGGTCGACGGGTCACTAAAAATCATAAGTGACTCAACTGAAATATTTACTGGTGAGGTTTTTAAACGCAAGGCAAAAGAGTAACCAGATTTAGGTTTAAAAACTTGGTTCTGCCCTCAGGGTAAGGAATCTATTTGCTTCTACTTTCTGTGGCAATAATTCTTCTAGATGAAAGGATGGAGGAGTTAATTGCCACAGAAGCAAATACGATTGGTGTAAAACTGTCAGTTGATATCGTAGAAATGAGGATAGAGAATTTTGATTGAGTCCTCTAAGTAAATCAATGACTTTGAGAGGAGGAAATCGTGGCAAGGTATAAAGTAGGACCAGGAACAGATACCTGGAATTTTGATGATGCCTACCAAGCAGCTCAGGATGGAGATATCCTAGAATTTGAGGATGGTTATTGGTACTCAATTCCGACGGATAAATTCTACCGGATTAGCAAGAGTATTACGATTGAAGGTGTTGTAGTTGCAAACGAAAACGGTGGACGAACTTTTACTACTGGAATTAATGGTAGACTTTTGATTGATAATAAATCTAAAGTGAACATTCAGAATATGTGGATGAGTCCTGATGGAGAAAGAACATGCATCTATATAACAGGTCAAGGGACACTTAAGGCAAGCACGATTGTTTTAGAAAATACAACACCAGGTAATACACATACTTTGATTTATGCAGAGAAAGCAGCAACTATTTATTTGAGCGATATCGAAGTCATTCAGACTGAAGAATTGAGATGCTTAAAGTTTGTTGGTCAATCAACAGTTGAAATACAAGATTCAAAATTAAATTGTAAAGTTGTAGGAGAGAATATTAGTTTAAAAATAGAAAATTCTATTGTGGATTATGATAGATCAAATGTAATCCATATTTCAGATGCTTCAAATCTTAAGATTTTAGATTCCACCATAAAAAGTTCAGCTCCGACAGAGTCTCAATGGCCTGCAGTTTGGGTAGATAATAGTGAATTGGACGTGAAAAATACAGGCGTTACACAGTCTGAAATTGATGCAGCTATTTATCTTAAATCAAGGTCAAAAATTAATTTGATTGATAGTGAAATTCCATCACTAAAGCAATGGGATTCAAAGGGCTGTATTAAAAATACCACTGTGGATTCTATAATCGGATTACACGATCACAGTTATCTAGTAGCTGAAGATCTTGTTTTTATAAAAGGAACCTGGGGTAAGAAAATTAATTTATATATGGGTGATCGGTCTGTTTTTATTGCTGATAAACTACACTTAGATAGTGTTACTAATGCAGTAATTCGTTTAAAATCTCATTCTCACCTCTATACAAATGAGTTGGTATATGTCAATGGATCTGTTGAACAAATAAAATTAGAGATTGATAAATCAAGTAAATTTATTAATGAAGCGAGTTCATCTCAAAATAAAAAAACTGTTCTTGAAAAAGAGTCTACACTTGTTGATGACATCGTTCCTATGGAAGAGCTACAAAGTTTAATTGGTTTGAAACGTGTTAAAGAGACTATTGATATCATGGTGACTCAGGTAGCAGCTAATAAAAAGCGTGTTGAACAAGGGTTAAAACCTAAAAAATCTAGTTTAAATTCTGTATTTGTAGGAAATCCTGGAACTGGTAAAACAACTGTTGCTCGATTGCTAGGGAAAATACTTTTCCAATACGGTGCATTACAGGGGAACGAGTTTAAATTTATCGAGGTATCAGAAGCAGATCTAATTTCACAAAATGTTGGAGGAACTGCTATTCAAACGAAGCAGTATTTAGATCAAGCTAGAGGTGGTGTTCTCTTTATTGATGAGGCATATACCTTAAATAAAAAAGGGGCTAGCGTGAATTTTGGTCAGGAAGCCATTGATACCATTATGAAATATATGGAAGATCATCGTGATGAGATTATGGTGATTTTTGCTGGTTATACCAAAGAAATGGATAGTTTCCTTAAAACGAATCCTGGACTTGTATCACGTGCTCCGAACCGCTTTGAATTTGAAGATTATACAACCAATGAGATTATTCAACTTGGGGAACTACTTCTAAAAAAAGATGAATTTGTTTTGGAAGACGCCGAATACTATAGTAAGCAGGTTACAAAAGCATATAAAAATACATTGGACAAATCTAATGGTCGTTGGATTAGAAATTTCAATGAATCTTTGGAAATGATTCAGCAACATCGTGTTGTTAAAACTGACGCAGACGACGTAGTAACAATCTTAAACTCTGATATTGATCAATTCATAAACAAAGGCGTAGCAGAGGAAGTATCTGAGGATAAAGATGCACTAATCAAACTTAACAACCTTATCGGTATTGAAAAAGTTAAACAACAAGTCCATGAATTTATCTATCAGGTTGAGGTTGATAAACAGAAAGAAGAAATGGGTATGAAAATCAAAGATAGTACCCTCCATTCGCTGTTCTTAGGAAATCCTGGAACTGGTAAAACAACCGTAGCAAGAATTATTGGTGAGGTTCTTTATCAAAAAGGAGTCATTGCTACGAAGAAATTTATCGAGGTTTCTCGGAGTGATTTAGTTGGTCGTTATCAAGGGCATACTGCTACTAAAACACGAGAGGTACTGGAATCAGCTCTAGGAGGAGTCCTTTTTGTTGATGAAGCATATACACTCTATAATGGAGAGCATGATACTTTTGGTCAAGAAGCGATAAATGAAATTCTAAAATTTATGGAAGACCGTCGGAAAGATATTGTCCTTATTTTTGCGGGCTATACGAAAGAAATGAGAGAGTTCTTACAAACAAATTCAGGTCTTGAAAGTCGCCTTCCAACATCCTTTGATTTTGAAGATTATACACCGGATGAAATTGTCCAAATTGGTCTGCTAGGACTTTCTGATTATAAAATTGATGAAGAGTTCTATGCAGAAGTTGTAAAAGAAAAATATCATAGCAGCTCTGATAATAGCAATGCTCGATGGGTTCGAAATTTCAATGAGAAATTGAATCGTGTCCAATCAACTCGCTTAATTCAGAGCGGGGATAAAGACTTGGCAAACATTTCAAGAGAAGATATTAAGAAAGTAGGGGAGGAAATATAGAATGCCAGATGATTATGTAAAACCACCAGGTGCTAAAAATGACTACGTGGATCCACCTAAAGAATTGGAGAAGGACTACGTCGCACCTCCTCAACAAGCTGAAAATGGTAATGAGTTTGTTGAGGAATATAGTCAAAGACAAACTTCCTCCAATCAATCAGCTGTTGTTGAGAATAGACTATTTAAAAGTGAAGGTAATATTAAAGTCAAGGTTTTAAATTCATTGAAAAATCTTTTTCCCAAATTATTCATACCTCAAACAACTCCGTGTAAATAGCTAAAAAATCATCAGAAATTGCCAAAAAACAATGGCAATTTCTGATGATTTTTCTTGTCGTTCAATCTGTTCTAAGGATAAAAATGGATTC
>NZ_WSRS01000114.1 GCF_009767945.1 Streptococcus danieliae
TAGTTGATTTCCCAATTGTGACAGTTTTTCTAGAAGTCGTTCATCGTCGGAAAATAATAGCATGATAGTACCTCGTTCATCTTAGTAGTTCTATTATCTCATAAAATTTAGGGAGTGAAAATAAAGAAAAGCAGGTATTTCTACTGTAGTGGAACCATCAGCAGTTAAAAACAACTGCTAGATGGCGGAGATTTTGAGACCTTGGCTCAAAATTTAGTGATGAGACTCCGAAGGAGACTGCTCACGTCCGCACTACCAAATAGGAATACCTACTTATTTGAAATAAGGCGACAATAAGTATGAGTTTTTAGAGGTGCCCTTAAGAACTTCTTTCGCCTTAATTTGACGAGGAATGGTTAAAACGGATTTGGCATCAATTTTCACCATCTTACCTTCATGATCTTCAGCAATTACCGGAAAGAAATTCAACAGTTCTCTAATATTTTCCTCTCGAGTAGTAGTCGTACCACCTCCAGAAACCGTTGCTAATGATAAATTATTTGCAAATTCATCGAAAAGCTGGAGCGTACGCTCAGGGGCGAAATCAAAAATATAAGCATTTTCCTTACGATAATGATTCCCCTTATTATCCCTCCAACTATGGGGATTTTGTGCCCGAAAAGCCGCTTGCATATAAAGAGCTGGCGATTTGATATTGGACAGCATTAAAACAGCAGACCATTCAGGAATCGTTACCCCTGTCGTTAATTGACCTACGGATAAGGTAATGGTCTTATCATTGGTTTGAATGGCCTCCCGCACAACATCCAATGCTTTCAATTTAACCCGATCGTCTTCTTCCGACATCCTTCCATCACCAGCCGCCAAGACAATTTTGTAATTTTCATAGATTGGATGTTCTTCCAGCAAGGCTTTTAAAGCTTTTGCCGAGGCTACACGATCTAATAACCAAAATGTATGTTTTAACTCATTTCGAAGCTCTTTAGTAGAGAATGGATACTTTTCATTGGTAGACAAGGTTCCCAACCAATTTTTGACGGCTTGCTCATAGACAAACTTTCCCGACTCATCTGTCGAAAAGAATTCATTCAAATCAAAGGCATAGTCAACATTCTCACCATCCAACTGGACTCCATCCGCCACCCTCTCCCCAATCATTTGAGACATCTGATAGGTAAACAGATTGAGTTGCGGTAAACTCTCATAAGGATTCTCTTTTTCAGATTCCCTTTCCCAGTTCAGTTTGGCTTTCTGCTCATCAGCATAAGACCAATTAAAAATTTGATCCGCAGAAAAATCTCCTTTTGCGAGAGCCTTAAAAGGCGTCCCCGATAAATGCAGGGTAAACTTCCTCTTAATTTGGTTAAAAGCTGTATCGGTCTTAAAGGTATCTACCCCTTCATGAGCCTCGTCAATGACCAATAAATCCCAGACTGTATCCGTAACCCATTTTAGCTTGTTGTGCCTACCGCCAAGAAAAATTGACCCTTTCAAATCTTGCAGACTTAAAAAAGCAATTTGTCCCATCTCCTCCGTTTCATCCAAATGGGATAAAACATAGTCCATATAATCTTTGCGACTCAAGACTGGACGGTCTTTTAAACTATCCGATTCGGAAACAAATTTATAGTTAGTTTTCCCAGCTATGAACTTATTGAAATCATCAAACCAGGAATTTGCAATCGCAGGACGATTGGTCACAATCAAAACGCTCTGTGCCTGGGTTCGGCAAATCAAATCATAGGTCGCCAAGGTCTTACCAAAACGAGGCTTAGCATTCCAAAGATATTTTCCAGAAGGATTTTCTGCCATATAGGCTGCAGTCTGCTCAACGGCTGCCTCCTGCTCTTGTCTTAAAACATAATCTTGACCTTGGCCAGGTTGATAATCCGACACATCATGGACAACAAATTTATCAAATAGATGCTTAGCACGATCCGGTTCTCCATTGAAATAAAACCACTCTGTTTTCGGTCTTCGCTCTACATCATGAAACTTCAAAAAATGATGGAAGTCATGGTCTTTAAAGGTTTCCCCTTTATCCGGTTCTGTCAAGTATTCAGCCTTTTCTGACCAAAGGATGTCAGTTGTAACCTGCGCTGTATGGGTCTGTTCCTTGATCCTTTTCTTAACATCACGTTCCGTATAACCAATTTTGATCCAACCTTCATTGTCGAGGTTTTTGGGAGTTGTATAGGCATAAATTTTTGGCGTAATTTCTTTTGATGTTTGAATCTTTACCATCTTATTCCATCTCCCTTAGCTTGGACTCAATAAAGGCAATCTCTTCAACCGATAAGTCATATTTTTTGTACAATTGGCGGTCAATATCAGCCACTGATTGTGACCAATCAATGTCTGAATTGACCGTAAAGTCTTGGAGGGGTACGTATTTCCAAGTTTTTCGTGAATTATGTTGAGTAATCTTTAATACTCCCAATAATGTTCGAGCAAACTTAGTTTTTATATATTTTAACAACGAGTTACCTTCAAACTCAGTCTCTAAACAACCAACGGAAAGAAACGTTTGGGTATGCCCGATTAGGGGTGTTGATAGTACTTCGCCAATAGCACCACTGCCATTTGACTTTGGAAGTATAACTTTATACTTATCAAAATTTTCTGGTACTTTAATATAATCTTCATGTACATATTTTAATAATCTTTCATTGTTCTGTCGCCCATAAATTTGAACAGCCCCATCGAAAATTTCATTTACAAAAATTTCAGGAAGTTTATCAAAAATATTTGTTGTCATGTCAAATTTATGACCTTTACTAAGACGTTCACCAACATTAGGAAAGTCATCATGAACTTTCTGTGTCAACTTATAACTTTCAGGAGAATAGACATAGTCACTCAAACTTACAAAGTCACTACGATTATAGACTTTCTTGTATAAAGTATTCAACTCAGAAAATGCTGTAAAAGTTTCAATGGCTCCAAAAATTTTAGTTTCATCCCTGTAAGTAATTGCTACTCCACCTTTTATATCGGTTCCTGAAAATACAACAGATGAATCCTGCTTATAAAAAGTAACTTTCAAATGCTCATCAGACAACATTTTCTGATTCCAAACTTTAGGTGTTTTCCCAGCATCAAACAAAAATCTTGCAGGCGTGATAAGAACAGATTTAACACCAATTTTATAAGCTTCATCCATAAAATAATTATAAATTGGCTTATCACTCGTTCCTTCTAATTCTTCCTGATACGGCGGATTCCCAATCACAACATCAAATTTCATATAAAATCCCTCACTAGACAGGTCTTCAAAATCTACTATTTTATTCTTTTTCCAGTCTTTCAGCCTCGTTTTTTTCGGTCCCATTACTGGAATTTCTTCCTCGACTTCACTAAATAAATCAAGTTGGACAGCTTTGGCAGCAATAACAGAGTAAGGCGTGGTCTTTGTTAATCCATCCATCTGCATGACATTGTAGGAGATGATGGTCGCAATTTCCAGTCTCTGTTCCAAGGTTGGTCCTTTCCCAAAAGCTGCTTGATAATAGTCCTCAAAGGTGATTAGCAGGTTTTCGCGCGCTAAAAGCAGATTATCCCCTTGGTACTCATAACCATAGGAAGCCTGATAGGCTCGGACGGCTAGCTTGAAAAATGTTCCTTCATCGGAAACTTCTTGACTAATCCGCTGGAGTTTTCGATCCACAAACCCTACACGGTTAAAAAGATCTATCTCCTCACCAGTGACTGCATCGTAACGGCTCACCATATAGGGAGCTTCACCACAAGTTAGCTCCAGCCATCTGATATCAACGTAGTCCTCTAACTGTAATCCGCTAATTTCGGCTTCTATAACATCGTTTTGGAGCTTCACAAGCCAAGCCGGTGTAAACACTTCAGCCCGAGCCTTGGTCCGATCTTTTTGCTCTACCTTATGTTTTTCTGATCTTGGTTGGATGAGATTACCATAAGAATTGATGATCTTTCTACTTGTAATGCCATCTGCAGCAGCAAATCCTCGTCCTAAAAATTCATACGAGCCTGTAGCCCAGACGATCGACTTTTTTGTCGTCCGATCCATTAATAAAACGGTTAGCAATCTCTGCAACTCCCAAACAAATACCTTTTCATTGATATCAATCTGCGTCATTGGATTGTAAGCGCCCAATAACAAGGTATCTTCCGATAAAGTAGAAATCTAGCTATACTAGTCTCAGAAAACATGAGTAGAGGAGATTGGTTTAGTGGATGCGAA
>NZ_WSRS01000115.1 GCF_009767945.1 Streptococcus danieliae
TTCGCATCCACTAAACCAATCTCCTCTACTCATGTTTTCTGAGACTAGTATAGCTAGATTTCTACTTTATCGGAAGATACCTTGTTATTGGGCGCTTACAGTAAAACGTCAGATAGCAGAGGCACATTTACAAGAAGAGTATCAGGAGAAAATTGATCAAGCAAATGATAAGGCGGAAAAAGAAATCCTTAAAGCAGACTTAGATCAAAAATTAGAGGAAAGTAAGCAAAACCATGATGCAGAACTCAAGGAAAACCTGAAGGAGACGGTAACTCAGCTACCAGAAGCTCTTATCGAGCAAATTGAAACCAAGCAAGCTGAGAAGATTAGAGATAGAGCGGAGAATGACATTCGAGGGCACTTACGTGGTTTTGCTAGAACCATCCCAAGTTTTATCATGGCATATGGCGATGAATATTTGACTTTGGATAATTTTGATACCTATGTTCCCGAAGCTGTTTTTTCTGAGGTGACAGGGATTGGCGTTGAGCAATTCCGTTATCTTCGTGATGGTGGGAAAGATTTTGAGGGGCATCTTTTTGATCGACAAACTTTTGACGAGGCTATCCAAGAGTTTTTACGAAAGAAAGATGAGTTATCTAACTATTTTGAAGATGTAAAAGAGGATATTTTTGACTATATTCCGCCACAGAAAACGAATCAGATTTTTACACCGAAACGAGTCGTAAAACGGATGGTCGATGATTTGGAGAAGGAAAATCCTGGGATCTTTGACGATCCAAATAAGACTTTTTTGGATCCTTACATGAAATCAGGACTTTATATCACCGAACTGGTGAAACGTCTTTATAATAGTAAAGGTTTAAAAGGAGCCTTTCCTGATGAGCAGGATCGCATTAAACACATCCTTGAAAAGCAAGTATTTGGTTTTGCTCCGACAGAGATTATCTATAAAATTTGTATCAATTATATATTTGGGAATCTTCCAGAAACAATCAGTCGTGACAACTTTGTGCAAGAAGATACGATTCCAGCAGTCAAAGAAGGGAAATTACAAGAACTTGTTGATCGATATCTTGGTTAATCGTATCATCACAGTACAAGCACGCTCTCACTCTCTAGTTTGATTTTAACCTAGCTTGACTATTTTGAGCTTGTCAATTGAAAATGGCTAAGGAGGAAATCCTAGCCTTTTTCTTGTTTCTAGGCTTTTTGATTGACAGGCCGGAAGTCTTTCAGTATACTAGTTGTAACAAAAAAAGTTACAGGAGAGAATCCCTATGAAAATTGCCGTACTTGCAGCCAATGGCCAAGCTGGTCAGGAAATTGTTAAAGAAGCCGTCAAACGAGGGCATGAGGTGACGGCCATTGTCCGTTCTGCCAACAAGAGTCAAGCTCAGGCTGTGATTGAGAAAGATATTTTGGATGTGACGCGAGCAGACCTTCAAGGTTTTGATGCTGTCGTGACAGCCTTTGGAGTTTTTGCAGAGGAGCTTCTTCCTCTCCATACCAAAACCTTAGAGCACCTGGTCTCTGTGCTCGAAAATACAGACATTCCGTTTTATGTTGTAGGTGGAGCTGGCTCACTCTATCTTACAGAAGTGGGTGGCTTAACCTTAGCGGAAAGCGATGGTTTCCCAGAAGCCTTTAGACCTCTAGCCTTGGCCATGAAGGTTGGTTTGGATTTCTTACGCGCAAGCCAGCATGTTGACTGGGTTTACCTTAGTCCAGCAGCTGATTTTGATGCAGAAGCACCTACCAAGGGAACTTATGTCTTAGAAGGGGAAGTCTTTACAACAGATGCAGAGGGTAAGAGTCAGATTTCCTATGCAGATTATGCTAAGGCCATGGTTGATCTGATTGAAGATGGGAGCTACGCTCAGACACGTTTGTCAGTACGCTGGTAATTCCCTATATCAAAAAAGCTTGAATTTTTAAGAATTCAAGCTTTTTTGATAGTCTGCGATAATGGCTTCTTTTTGAGCCTTGCTGAGTTTTTTGAATTGGGCTTCTGCTCTTAGGGCCTGACTTTTGTCGGGGTAGGGTTGGGTGTAGACCAGGGTGACGGGGCGTCTCGCCCGTGTATACTTAGCCCCCTTGCCATCGTTGTGCTGCTTGATTCGGCGTTCCAGATGGTTGGTGTAGCCGGTGTAGAGACTGTTGTCCCGGCAGCGAACCACGTAGATGCAGTCTCCTTTATTGGCGTCCATAGATTTCCTGAATCTCAGGCCGGTAGGAGCCGTCCTCCTCATGGATGTAGAGTGGCGGGAAGATCTTTAAGCCATCTGTTGAACCATCCTTGATTGCCTCAATTAAGATCATATTGGCTTCGCGGTTTTCCTTTGGGTAAACAAATTGGAGGCGCTTGGGTGCTAATTTGTAGGCCTGGAGTGTATTTAAAATGTCTAGTAAGCGATCCGGGCGGTGGACCAGGGCCAGTCTCCCATTGGATTTGAGAACCTTCTGGGCAACGCGACAAATCTCTTCCAAATTGGTAGTGATTTCGTGGCGAGCCAAGAGGTAGTAGGGGCTCAGATTTTTATTAGAGGTTTCACTGGCCTTGAAATAGGGTGGGTTGCAGAGAATTAAATCGACCTGACTGGGAGGGAGCTTTTGGGGCAAATCTTTTAAATCCATATTCCACACCTCAACCTGCTGCTCCAAGTTATTCAAGTGAACCGACCGTTGGGCCATATCTGCCAGGCGTTCTTGGATTTCAACCAAGAGAATGGAGGCTTTGGTGTGCTGGCTGGCAAAGAGGCCAACAGCGCCATTGCCGGCGCAAAGGTCGAGGATTTTCCCTTTCTTTGGTAATTTGGGGAAGCGAGACAGGAGGACACTGTCGATGGAGTAGGAGAAGACGTCACGATTTTGGATAATTTTTACCGGACTGGTAAACAACTGATCCAGTCGTTCCCCCGGAAGCAATTCAATTTTACACATAAAACCATTATAGCATTTTGTCAAAGAAAGCAGGCAACCGAATGGGTTCGGTTGCCTGACTGAAGCGTTTAAATTTCCTGGTAGTTAACGTCGAGAGCCCGCTGGACGGCTGGTCGTTGTGCGATTTTTGCGGTCCAGGCTTGAAGGTTTTGGTATTCCCCTACATTGAGGAAGTGGCCGGCCTTGTCCCAAATCTTGTCTTGGGCGAGACGGCCGTACCAGGACCAGATGGCAATATCAGCGATACTGTAGCTGTCACCGGCGATATAGGGTTTGTCGGCCAATTCCTTATCGAGCAGATCCAACTGGCGTTTGGTTTCCATAGCAAAGCGGTTAATGGCGTATTCAATCTTTTCCGGTGCATAGTGGAAGAAATGGCCGAAACCTCCGCCTAGGAAGGGAGCAGCACCTGTTTGCCAGAAGAGCCAGTTGAGGACTTCATTACGTTCGGCTGGATCTTTGGGCAGAAACTGCTCAAATTTTTCAGCTAGATAGAGCAGGATATTGGCAGATTCAAACACGCGCACTGGCTTGTCAGCAGATAAATCGAGCAAGGCTGGAATTTTTGAGTTAGGGTTGATGCTAACAAAGTCAGAACCAAATTGATCGCCGTCACCAATTTTAATCCGGAAGGCATCGTAATCAGCCTCAGCAATCCCCAACTCTCGTAGCTCTTCAAACATGATGAGGGCTTTAATGCCGTTTGGCGTTGAAAGTGAGTAGAGTTGGAAGGGTTTCTCTCCCTTTGGCAAGGTCTGCTCAAACCGACTTCCAGCTGTGGGTTGGTTGAGCCCACCCCAGGCTCCGCCGAGGTTGGCAGGATTCTCCCAAATTTCAGGTACTTTGTATTGAGACATAGCTTTCTCCTTGTTTTTTCTACTGTTATGCTATCAGATTCAAGGAGTCATTTCAAGTTTTTACTACGGCACAAAAAAGCTATGCAGAGGAATCCGCACAGCTTTTTTTGGCTCTTTGTCAAGTTGTGTGGAATCCCTGAAAACTGACAGTTTTAGGCTTTTATTATTTAGCTTTTTAATAAGGGTGTTGAGATGGTTTTAACGTCAATCCGAATCCGGCTTCTTTCGAATTTCTATGAGATGCTTTCCCTGTGGTGGGGG
>NZ_WSRS01000116.1 GCF_009767945.1 Streptococcus danieliae
GGAACGAAGCCTAAGGTAGAGGATAGAAAAATTCCATTTAGCACGGTTTTTGAGACTCGTGACACGGAAGAAGTTGGATTCATGTCGGTTGTGGTGACGGGAGTTGTCGGAATTGAGCGAACAACAACGACCTATACGTTGAATCAGTCTACTGGAGAAGTAACGGCTAATGATCCGGTAGTGGAGATGGTTCAAGGGGTTAGAAATCGCATCGAATCTCGAGGAACGAAACCCCAAGTAGAAACTTCAGTAATTCCATTTGAAACGGTTTATGAAGAAGATGCAACAATGCTTGCGACAGATCCGGAGGTAGTTGTTGTTGAAGGTCAAGACGGAGAAAAGGTAGTTACGACCACTTACCGTATGGATCCGGCTACGGGAGAAGTTTCACCAGATGAAGTGACAGAGCAAGTGAAAGCTGCTGTTCAAAAAGTTGTGAAACGTGGCATTGGTTCGTCTACAGAGATCACCTATGAGACTACTTATATTAGTAATGTCGAATTGCCTCTTGGAGAGAATCGGGTCTTGACCAAAGGGGTTAAAGGCCGCCGTCATCCCAATGGTTCAGTATTGGAATCTGCTGTTCAAGAAGTTGTTCAGGTTGGAACAAAACCAACTGTTGAAACTGAGACGCTAACCTTCAAGATTGTGTATCAGGATGATGCCACAATGCTTGCGACAGATCCAGAAGTTACAGTTGTTACTGGACGTGAAGGGAAACGTGTATCAACGACTAATTACAGTCTTGATGCCAAGACTGGTCAAGTCAGTCCTCAAGAACCGATTGTTGTTACAACAGATGCGATTGATCAAGTGATTCGTCGAGGTACAGGAACAGAGGCGAGCCTTCCATTCCAAACGGTTTATCTATCAGCCTTAGAACTACCAGCCGGTGAGCGTGTACTTGTGACGAAAGGTCAAACAGGTGTGCGTCATCCAAATGGATCTGTTACAAAAGAAGCTGTAAACGAAGTCTATCAAGTTGGTGTAAAACCGGTTGAAGTGATTGAAACCTTGCCGTTTGAAACAATTTACCAAGAAGATCCATCAATGTCAGCCAAGGATCCAGAACTTTTGGTTCGTGAAGGATTGGTGGGTCAACGCGTGACCGTTACTCGTTACAGCTTGAACAATACAACTGGTGAAGTGACGGCTCAGAATCCTGAGATTCGTGAAACACCAGCTAATAACCGGATAATCAAGCGTGGTGTTGGTGCTGAGTCTTCGATTCCATTCAAGACGATCTACTTGGCAAGTAGCCATCTCCCTGCTGGTGATAAACTGCTCGTGACTGCAGGTCAATCAGGTGTTCTTCATCCAAATGGTAGCGTGTTGAAAGAAGCAATTGCTGAAGTTTATCAAGTCGGTGTGCAGCCACTTGTTGTGACAGAAGAACTGGCTTTCCAAACTCGTTATGAAGATGATCCAATGATGCGTAAGGAAGATGCTCTTGTTCTTGTTCAAGAAGGAAAATTGGGTCGTCGTATGACAACAACTAGCTATAAGCTGGATGAAATGACAGGTCTGGTAACGGCTCAGACTCCAGTTGTTGAAACAGTAGCGGCTGTTGATCGTGTCATGAAACGTGGAACAGGCCAAGATGAAGCTGTTCCAGCCGATCGTATCTACATCGCTTCTAGCAGTCTTGCAGCCGGAGAGCAAGCAGTGGCAGTAGCCGGTAAGTCAGGACTCCGTCATCCAAACGGAAGCCTCCTTCAAGTTCCAGTAACAGAAGTTGTTCAAGTCGGTGTTCGTCCAGTTGTGGTTGAAACAGAACTTGCTTTCAATACAACTTACCAAGATGATGCCAGCATGCTAGCAACAGATCCTGAGGTTGTTCTTGTTGAAGGTCTTACTGGAAAATCTGTTCAGACAACAGTCTATACCTTGAACTACCAAACAGGGCAGGTAACAGCTGAAACTACAGAAGTTGTGACGCCAGCAGTTCACCGACTCATCCGTCGTGGTACCGGTCAAAATGAAACTCTAGCCTTCAAGACAAACTATGTAGCTTCTGAAACCCTTCGTGTTGGTGAAGCTCGTGTAATTGTTGTTGGTGAAACAGGAGTTCGTCATCCAAATGGAACGATCACTAAGGAAGCTGTGAATGAATTGATCCAAGTTGGTGTTCGTCCAACAAGTCGCACAGCAGCAGTAGCCTATGTGACAGACTATGTAGCGGATGCAACAAAACCAGCTGAAACCAAGACGATTCTTGTTGCAGGAGTTCCAGGCGTTCGGACTTACACAACGACTTATGTCATGAACGATAAGACAGGTCAAGTAACTGCGCAGCCAGAAACGTCAGAAGTGACCGTGAAACCAGTTGATGAGCTTATCCAGGTTGGAACCGCTCCAAGCTATCGTCAAGAAGAAGTAGCCTTCAAGACGCGTTATGTTGCCGATCCAGATAAGGTTGCAGCTAGCCAAACAGTCTTCACCGAAGGAGTTCCAGGTATCCGTACCTATACAACTACCTATGTGATGGATAAGGCTGGTCAGGTAACTGCGCAACCAGAAACAGCAGAAGTGACTCGTCTTCCGATTGCAGAAGTTATCCAGGTCGGAACTGCTCCAACTTATCGTCAGGAAGAAGTGGCCTTCAAGACGCGCTATGTTGCGGATGTAACGAAGAAGTCAAATAGCCAGACTATCTTGGTTGAAGGTCTTCCAGGGGTTCGCACTTACACAACCCGCTATGTCATGGATGGAGCGACTGGGCAAGTAGCTGCTCAACCAGAAACAGCAGAAGTAACCCGTATCCCAGTTGTGGAATTGATTCAAGTTGGAACAGCTCCTGACTACCGTCAGGAAGCAGTTGACTTCTCTGTTATCTACACAGCAGATGATAGCCTCCTTGCTGGTGAACAAGTTGTTGATGTTGAAGGAAGCTTAGGTGTTCGTACCTATACGAAGACCTATGTTTTGGATGAACAATCCGGTCAAGCAGTAGCTCAACCAGAAACATCAGAAATCACAACAGCTGCAATAGCTCGTCAAGTACGTGTCGGCGTGAAACCAAAAGTTGAGGTTGAAAGTCTAGCCTTTGAAGTTCGCTATGAAGAAGATCCGAAGATGCTTCCAACTGATCCAGAAGTATTGGTTCAAGAAGGCGTTGCAGGAACGAAGACAACAACTACCACTTACACCTTGAACATCCAAAATGGTGAAGTAACTGCAGATACACCATCTGTTGTCCTTGTGGATCCAGTTGTGAAGATTATCCGTCGAGGAGTTGGGCAAGTAAGTCCAATTGCCTTCAAGATTATCTACAAAGCGGATGATCAACTAGAAGCTGGTCAGAAGGTAGAAGACCAAGCTGGTAAGGAAGGTGTTCGCCATCCAAATGGCTCTGTTCTTGAAGAAGCACAGGATCAACTGATCCGTGTCGGCGTTAAGGCAGTGGTCATCGAAACTAAGATTCCGTTTGAGGAAGAATGCATTGATGATCCAACTATGCCAGAAGGTACAACACTTGTTGTGGAAGAAGGACGTGAAGGCAAACGGATCGTCAAGAAAACTTACACTCTGAACGAAGAGACTGGTGAGGTGACAGAAGTTGTTACTGAGGAAGAAATTCCAGCAGTGAAGCGTGTGATTAAACGTGGAACGATGAAACCAGTAGAAGAGTGTCCAGTTGTTCCAGCAGTAGATTGTCCAGTACCGACAGCTGCAAGTCCGGAAGTGAAAGTTCTTCCAGAAACTGGAACTGAATCAGGAGCAACTCTAGCTCTAGCAGGAGCAGCTAGCCTCCTAGCAGGAGCAGCCCTAGTAAAGAAAAAAGAAGAAGACTAAGACGCAATCAAGTCTAATCGAACTTCAAAACAGCCAAAGAGGCTGGGAGTGATCCCAGCCTCTTTGTTGTTATGAGTGTTTTGTGGAA
>NZ_WSRS01000117.1 GCF_009767945.1 Streptococcus danieliae
TCCTTACAATTCCTTGTCCGATTAATACACACATTCAAACTCTGCTTTGGAGTTTACACAAAATTCTTGACACACCCCATATTCCATTAACGGAATATAAACAGGAATTAATTTATATTTAGAATATTCTTTACATAGTTGATTTATAAGCTTAAAAGTTTCAAATGTTTTTCCAAATCCTGCATCCCCTTTCAATACAACTTTACGATATTCTAAAAGGGTATCTAATGAATTTCTTTCTTTATTATATTCCGTATCCTGAAATAAACAACGCTCAAAATAGTCGGACTGCATCAAAGATTGACCTGATGTTTCTAACATAGTATTAATATAGAAGTCTATCCTAAAATCACCATTTATAGACTTATTCAATAATGCATTAGTATTATCAAAAGACTCTGCAACATTATCAAAAGACTTTGTAATATGCTGTAACTGTACATCTACTCCATCAATAATTTCCTTAATAGTCCAACATATCGCTTGTGACTCCGGAGTACCGATTTTATTGAGTTGTATAAATAAAATTTCACAATATTTTTGAATAATTTTCTTTAACTCACTTGCAAATAAGATATATCTAGGATATTTTTCTATGAATAATTTGATGTAGTAATCGACTGTTTGATTTATTGATTTAGATTGCAAAACATTTGGATTAAGGAAATTTTTAATTACGTTATTAAGAACACCTTCCTCAATCAAAAATAGAGAAAAATCTGAATAATATGGTTTATCTCCATATTGTTTTAATATTGAAGTCTCAACTTCATCCTTTAGTCTCTTGACAAAGCATCTTAATTTTATTCTACCCAAAAATCCGCTAAAATAATTCCCTAATTTTTCCGTTAATAGATTTTCAATTAAGGATAAAATAACTTTCATAGACAAAACCCTTTCATATTAATAATCATCCCTATCGTGCTTGATTTATCAATTATATACAAACGAGTTACTTAAAATAAAATCATCTTTAATTGATTTTTATGAACACTATCTGAAGCACTTGGGGTGAAATTTTAGTAGGGACCTCTAAAAACCCCAGTTTTTCTTCAAATTGAATCACTCAAACCTTGATAAATCAACATTTAGATTTTCAGAAATTTAGTTTTTAGAGGTCCCCTAGTAAAATTAACAAAACTTGGATCTTTCTTAAGACTTATTAGGAAAAGTTAAACTTCATGTATAATATTAAAACTAGCCATAATCGTTGATATTCCAAGGATTATGATTAGTTTTAAATTTCGTTTACATAATTTGGATTCAAATTAATTCAGTACAATCGCACTTAATTACATTTACGTTCTAAGAAATACGTCCATAACTTCTTTAACAGATAAATAATGTTCCCAAATTAACATATCTCCATCCTGCCCTGATGTTTCAATATGTTTTCTACTATAACCAAATTTTTTTGAATCCTCAATGGGAGTTATTAAAGCACTGTGTGTCACTTTAGCTTTATGCTTCATCAAAGAATGATACGAGACTTGTTTGTAATTTAGACTACTAATCTTTCGATAATATTTTGAATCAAAAATATACTGTTCAGATCTATCATTCTTTATGAAGTAATGATCCGGATTTAGTTCAAATCCTCTAGCAATATCAATTTTTTCATTATGCTTTGTGAACATAACGGATGATTCTAATTGATGAATGTCGAAAAATAAACCATCGCTTCGAACATCAACAAAGCATTTATTTAAATAGACCTCTACCATCGTCTCCCATATATTCTGAAAATTATAGTGTTTTAAATCGCACCACCCATGATGATTAATATTAGAGAAAAAATTAATCAAAGCATGCACTAACTTCTTATCACTATCTTTAAATATACCTTGCTTTATTTGATTGAGTTTCTGTAGTACAAATTGGCGATTGTTCCAAAAATCAAAATTATTAGATTGTATTAATGGTACCTGCTCTTCAATAAAAAGTGGAAAATTTCTAATCGTATATGTAAGAACAAACGACATACAATCACTCAAAAAGACTTCCTTACTATAATTTTTACTAATTTGCAGTGGTAGGAACAGTAAATTATTCTCATCAAAGACTTTCCGAGACTTACGAATAGTCTCCTTCCAAGAAATCTTCCCAGTGTAACCCGGTTTGGTTACTTGTTCAATCTCCCTGTATAATCCAAAACGTTTGTAGTAATCTAACACTTCATAAAAAGCTTGAAATGGGAAAGAGCATCTGATATCATTTATCACTTCTCGATTTAAGTAATCTGTATCAGTTCGCTTAGTATAGAGCATGATGACTTGAAACAGAGTACGAATGTCACTGCTATTAATATTAACATTTGGATTTTTGAGATCTTCATAATGTTTTGGGAAAGAAATCAAAATATCCCCATCCCTATTTATTACAAATCCGACAAAATTACAATAAGAAACTCCATATGTATTATACTTATAATCACCTAGTCTAATATCCAAATCGAATTCATTAATTATACTTTGAGATAAAATTTCTCCATCAATTACAAAAACTTTCCTATTTATCTCTCTGATCATAACTTATATCCCCAATATTATTTTCAGCAACCATTAAATCTGCATTATCTAAGTGGGTAATCGAGAGCTCTATCCTATTGATAAATTCATCACTGAAAATTTGTAACCCTTCCTCATAATTTTTGTAAAGATCCGAAAAGCTGTTTATTTTTTCACTAAATAACTTCTTTCCGTACGAAGCTTTCTCAACATCTTCCCATAGGTACTGTAAAAGCTTATTTTGAATTAACTTTTTATTACGAGAGTTATCCTCACTAAATTTTATAAAAAATTGGCCAATTTGTTTATCCTCTCCCAATTTCATTTTGACCGTAATATAACGATTTATTTCTTTATAAAAGTCCCACCAACTAATAAATTTATCTTTTTGATATTCTATGCTAGGATTATTCACATTATCTCCAACTGCATCTGTAGAAACATATTCCCACTCAAATCTACGTTTAAAGGCAGTGTCCATTACGAATACATTTTGATCATTTGTATTCACAGTACCTAATAAGACAAAGTTTGACGGTAAATAAATGTAAGAATTTGAAATCGTAGAAGTCTGATTATTACTTTGATCATGATAGACAAAATTAGCTATTAGAGGATTCGAAATACTATATTCTGAAACTCCTTCAGCCCTATCCAGCAATTGAAATAAATCTCCAAAAACGGAAGCAACATTCGCTCTTGATAGTTCCTCAAGTACAAGAAAAACATAATGATCTGGATTTGTAATCGCCTGCTTCAAGGCGAGTGTAAAAATACCTGGAGTAAACTCATATGTTATGCTATCATTATTTTTTACAGGCATAAGTTGGCCAACAAAGTCACTATACGTATATTCCGGATGTAGGGTGGTCCGAAATACAAATTTAGATTCATCTGAATTCAACTCATTAAATTTAGGATATACTTCTTTAATCCTCTCAGAAACACTATATGATTTTCCTGTACCTGGTGCTCCATAATAAATACAATTTGGTATTGCTTGTAGAATGCTTTTATGGTTCTATAATAAGTTGTGTGGAAAGCTTGCTCTCCATGCAACTTTTTTTGTAATTCAGAGTGCAAAAAAAAGCAATTCCTAGTAAACTGATAAGTGAAAAAAAACATCAGAATAGGAATTGCTTCATATGGACTATGTTACTCAAAAATTACTCGGAATTCAAGACCTAAACATCACTTTCAAAGAAGACTGGCTTATTTATCGTAAAGATAGACGCAATCGTATGGCTCAAATCATCGAAGGCTCCTTAGAGAAACGCCCAAGTCATTGTCCCTC
>NZ_WSRS01000118.1 GCF_009767945.1 Streptococcus danieliae
TTTTTTTTCACTTATCAGTTTACTAGGAATTGCTTTTTTTTGCACTCTGAATTACAAAAAAAGTTGCATGGAGAGCAAGCTTTCCACACAACTTATTATAGAACCTTATTTGTCTGATGCGATTGGTTAACGAATCAACTCATAAATGGCTTCGGCATAAATCGCTGCAGCTCGGAAAAGGTCTTCGACTTCGATAAACTCATTAGCCTGGTGCATGGTATCAATGTAACCTGGGAACATGGCACCATAGGCAACCCCTCGTTTCAAGAGACGGCCAAAGGTTCCACCACCAATGACTTTTTCCTGGCCTGGTAAACCGGTATGTTTTTCATAGACCGCTAGCAGGGTTTGAACCAGTGGATCTTCCGCTGGCACATAGTGTGGCGTATGTCCGTGTTCGGATAGGCTGACTTGAACTCCAGAAACCTGGGCTAATTTGGCTTGGATTTCCTCAGGTGTGAGCCCTTGAGGGTAACGGAAGTTCAAGGCAATCTGACTTTGGTCCGAATCTTTTTCAAAACGGAAAACACCCGCATTCATCGAAAGAGCTCCCATGCGTTCGTCAACAAAGGCCAAGCCAAGGGCACGCGCATCATGATCGTCTTTGAGAATCCGTCCAGCCAAGTCGAGGTAGGCTTTAGCAGCACCCGTAAAGGCATAGTTAGCCAAAAAGGCTGCTAGATAGGTCGCTCCATTGATTCCCAAGTGTGGGGAAGCTCCGTGAGCTGATTTCCCGATAAGTTCCAACTCCAAACCAACGGCTACTTCTTGGGCTTGGCCTTGCAAACCAACTTCTTGCAAGTAGGCCTCGAAGTCTGCCACCATGGAGGCAGGAGCAGCTGCAATCACAGCCTTGGCAGCTTCTGGCACCATGTTTTCACGAAGTCCACCGGTAAAGGATAGGAGTTGAAGCCCTTCTTTCTGCTGGCCATCGTAATGGAGGTAGACCGTAATATTTCCTTTTTCACCATTGATAATTGGAAATTCAGCATCAGGTGAGAAACCAAAATCCGGCTCTGGAAGTCCAACATGCTCAAAGTAGTAATCCATATCTGTCCAACCAGATTCCTCATCTGTCCCTACTACAAAGCGGACTTTTTTAGACGTTGGCAGTCCCAATTCCTTAATAATTTTCAAGCCATAGTAACAAGCCATAGTTGGACCTTTATCATCACTTGATCCTCGAGCATAGAGACGGCCATCTTTAATGACTGGTTTATAGGGATCTGTCTCCCAACCACTTCCGGCAGGAACAACGTCCATATGGGCAAAAATCCCTAGGACTTCTTCTCCTTCTCCATATTCAAAATGACCTGCATAATTATCCACATTCAAGGTTGAATAACCATCCCGTTCAGCCAAGGATAAAAAATGCTTGAGAGCCGCAACTGGGCCCGGTCCAAAGGGATGCTCCGCATCAGCTAGATCATCTCTGCGTTCGGAGTTGATTTCCAAAAGACTAAACAAGTCCTTGAGGAGATCATCTTTGCGCAATTCAACTTCTTTTTTAAAATCTACTGTAACCATACACTTTCTCCTTTATCCTCTATTCTACCACTTCTTCAGCAACTATGGGCTACTCCTTTTGTTTATTCGAAGGCTTCTTACTGGTTTCCTCTTGCCCTTCATCCTGCTCCAGTAATTTATCCTTGACTCGTTGTGCAACGGCTTGAGGGATTCCTAGAGCCTGAAGTTCTGCTAGACTTGCGGCTTGAATTTTCGGAATACTTTTAAACTGCTTCAGTAAGGCTTGCTTCCGCTTAGGCCCTAACCCTTCAATTCCATCCAACTTGGAAGAGAAGGAATTTTTACTGCGTACCTGGCGGTGAAAACTGATGGCAAAACGGTGGACTTCATCCTGAATCCGATGCAAGAGAAAGAATTCCTGCGATTGCCGCCCCAGCTCCACAACCTCAAGCGGGTCTCCAAACAGGAGCTCTTGGGTTTGGTGGCGATCATTTTTCTTGAGACCCGCAATTGGGATACTTAAGCCCAGTTCGCCGTGGACAACCTCCTTGGCAACCGAAACTTGGCCCTGCCCTCCATCCATGATAATCAAATCTGGCTTGGGCAGATTCTCCCGAATCACACGACTATAACGCCGGCGGAGCACCTCCCGCATACTGGCATAATCATCGGGTCCGACAACTGTTTTAATCTTATATTTGCGATACTCTTTCTTGCTGGCCACTCCGTTCACAAAAACCACCATGGCCGAAACCGGACTGGTTCCCATGATATTCGAGTTGTCAAAGGCCTCAATTCGATAGGGAGTTGGAATCCCTAAAACGGTCCCTAGATTCTCGACAGCCCCCTGGGTTTTTTCAAAATTCTTTTCTAGTAGGTCAAATTTTTGTTGCAGTGAGACCTGGGCATTTTTATTGGCCAGATTTACCAACTGCTTCTTTTCTCCTCTTTGTGGTTGGCGAATCTTCGTCGCCACCAAGGCCTGGGCGGACTCGAGGTCCACATCCTGGGGCAGGAGAATTTCATTTGGAACCAGATGATTGGCTTCTTGGTAAAATTGCCCTAGATAAGTCAAGAAGTCGTCTTCTGCATCATTGTAATAAGGAAAAAGGCTCACGTCCCTTTCAATCAGTTTTCCCTGCCGGACAAAAAAGACTTGGACACACATCCAACCCTGGTGAACTGCATAACCAAAGACATCACGGTTTTGCAAATCCTTAGCCATCACTCGCTGTTTGGTACGCAAGGTGGCGATGGCCTGTAAGAGATCCCGATACTCAGCCGCACGTTCAAATTCCAGCCCCTGGGCTGCCGTCTCCATCTTCACTTTCAACTCATCCAAAATCTTATCATCTTGCCCCTTCAGGAAATTGGATACTTCCTCGGCCATGTCCATAAAATGCTGGTGGTCATAACCTGTTACCGTGTGGGCATCGCACTGGTGTAGGTGGTAATAAAAGCAAACCTTATTGGCTGGGTTGCTACATTTTTTAAAGGGAAAAATCCGATCCAGTAGTTTCTTAATTTCATTGGCTGCCCCCACATCTGGATAGGGACCAAAATACAGGGCACCATCCTTTTTAACCTGCCTTGTTGTAATCAGGCGTGGATAATAATCATTTGTAATTTTAATAAAAGGATAGGACTTATCATCCTTGAGCATGATATTGTATTTGGGTTTATTTTCCTTGATTAAATTAATTTCAAGGAGGAGGGCTTCAATATTGGATTCGGTGACAATAAATTCAAAGTCAGCAATCTCAGAAATAAGGGCTTCTGTCTTGGTATCATGGCTACCCCTGAAATAAGACCGAACCCGATTCCGTAAATTTTTAGCCTTGCCGACATAAATAATGGACCCTTGTTGATTCTTGTGCAGGTAACAACCCGGACTGTTGGGCAAAAGGGCTAATTTATTCTCAATTAATGCATTACTCATATTAAAATTGTACCACTGCTCCCTATTTTTGCAACAGAAAAAGGGAGTGGGACAGAACTAATTTTTTCAAAATTAGTTCGTAGTCCCACCCCCGCAAGGTTGATTAGGTCGGGTTCGGAGTCCTCTCAGCGAGTCAGGAATTGACTCGCTGAGCCTATGATATGGACGAACATGAAATGTTCGCTATCAAGCGAACGATTGGAGTTTGCTTCGCAAACAAGATTTGGTACTCTCTAACAGCATACAATGCTGTTAGACCCAATCAACTACTGCGTCAAAGGTATTTTG
>NZ_WSRS01000119.1 GCF_009767945.1 Streptococcus danieliae
TCCTTACAATTCCTTGTCCGATTAATACACACATTCAAACTCTGCTTTGGAGTTTACACAAAATTCTTGACACACCCATAAATAAATCATTCATTTTCAAATCCGAATCTTGATATTCATCTATAAAAATCATTTTATATTTTGAAGCCAGGTATTCTCTACATGCTTGACTATTTTCCAAGATAAAAAAAGCTAATTCAAACTTGAAGTTCTTATTATTATCCGAATATTTACTTAATTTTTTATTAACGATTAGATTGGTTAAAAGCTGTCCATAAGTCGCAAATTGGGTATTCGAATAATCATTTATGAAATCAGATAGGTCAACTTTACTAAAATCCACCTTTGTTTCATCAAGTCCAGATAAACATAAATCTCCAAAATTTGGATTCATCAACCTATGAGCATCATTAATAAAAGGTCTTATAATCTCCTGCTCTACAAAACCATCGTTTGTTATGACCAAAAAGGATTTCTCACCGCCAAGTTCATGATACTTATTTCTTATTTCTTGTGTTGCTTTTCGAGTAAAGGTTGTTGCTACAACAGTTTTGTGATTCGTTATATCTTCAAGTACACTCTTAATTTTTTGAACCATCATTGTCGTTTTACCAGAACCAGCACTAGCTCTGACAACAAGACTACCATCATGACCTAAAATTTCATCTCGAATGTGTTGATCCGCTATTTTCATCATAACTCTCCGGTGAGTTTCTTTAAACATTCAAACAAATCATGATTATAAATTTTTTCACAATCCTTCATTTTCAAAAAATCACAAAGCTTAAGCATGCGTAGCATTTTTTTCTTTTGTAAATAAGATACAGCATCCCCCTTCTGCCTACGCCATACATTTAATTCTTGATACAGAACTTCGTTTAAATCATTTTCTAAATCTATTTTTGATAAAAAAATATTGTTCTGTCTCAAAGTCTTGATATCTTGAGTTTTTGCATAATTAGTAATTTTCCAAAGATTAATCTGTTCCGCTCTATTTCCTTTTTCATACGGAATATAGATGAATCCTTGGTTACCTAATTTCTCCCAATTTACCCAATCATCCATTAAACTTGCACACCTATTATATCCGATATACTCAAACAGTTGACTTTCCCCCATTACTGTTTCCCTAAGATCATTATCCGTTCTAACAATACAGCTTATTCCAAGACTAGTTAATGTTTTAAAATAAGGTTTAAATTTAATTCCTTCAACTTGTAAAATATAACCACCTTCTAATTCATAATTAGGAAAAACTTCCGATAATACCTTTTCAAATAATACTTTTTCAGATGGTCCCTCAATCAATAAGACTCTATCTGAAAATAGAGCAGTGGTCAGCGATTCATTTAGCTCCCTTTTTAATTTCGAAAAATCATTGCTAACTCTATATAAGTGTGATTTAGCAATAACTTTATCTTCATTACTTAGCCTTATCAAGGTCGCTTTGTCCATTTCATACAACATCTCAGAAGAATGTGTAGACATCACAAAATAATCATATATTTCTTGATTAAACAATTGTTTAGATAGAGAAATTTGCATTGAGCGGTGCAAACTATTTTCAGGTTCTTCTATTAAAAATATTGAAATCGCTTTATTACTATTAAATTCTTTAGTGAGATGATTTAACAGTGAGTAGGCAAGCATTTTTTTACGTCCATCTCCCGAAGTTGGATATAACCTACCATTCGTATCTGTGTTTTTAACAATGTATGGCTGTAAATCATTAAATACACCATTTATCACTATCTCTGAACGTAAAACAATAGAAATATCTTCACTCTTTAAACCTTTATATTCATTTGTTAATATGTTTTGAAAATCACTCACGCTATCCATAGACGCAATTTTCTCATTGATTTGCTCTGCCAAACTATCAATATCCTCTAGTACTTGACCATCTGATTGTGTCTTTGTTCTACTAAAAATCCTCTTTCGATTCGTAACAAAAATTTTATCTAAATCAATAAGAGGATCTATATAGACTACGTGAAATAATTTATCCAATTCATAAAAAGTCCCATTCCTCGGTACCTCGTGTAATTCTTCCTTTACATTCCCCCAAAATAATACAGGATTACCAAAAAAATCATCTTCATCAAATTCAGCCCTTACTTTTATAAATACTGTATCTAAATTTCTAGCATCTCTCACCTTACCCATTTTAGAAATAATATTTTGAGAATCTAGGTCTGACACATGATCTGTAATATCAATTTCCAAACAAATCTCTATTTCACGATTGATATCTTTTTGAAAAAAATCAGTTTCCTGAAAGCCTTTATCTCGGATCTTCCTATCCAAAAGAAATCTAAATGCATGTAGTAAATTGGTTTTACCAACATCATTCATTCCAAAGACAACATTTTTATTGGATAACTCAATAGAAATATCTTCAAAATTTCTAAAATTTTTGATTGAGAGAGTCTTTAACTTCATAAAATGCCTTTCTAACTATACAGGATAGCAAGTCGAGAACAATACCAGGATACTCTATGAAAACCTAACACCGTAATAAAAGATAAATCAAAAAAATCTAGCTACCTACACTTTTACCTGACCATTCATCAGCATTGGTAGCAACCAATCACGCAATTGAATAAGTTCTTGGTTTTGAAATTTATTCTTTAAAATGGTTTCCATAGTAGGCATATAAAAGTCTATGAATCGATTAACTACCTCGCTATTAAACGGTGAGGCTATGCTGTTAACATCGTTAATTGTAATATACTTAATAATAGATCCATTTGATCCTTTTCTCAATTTCTCAACAGACTGCAAACAAGCTAGATACATAAAAATCAACATTTCATCATCATCACTTTGAATAACATAAGTTCGTTGATAAGCCTCAAACTTTCCATCAGTAAAATTCACATAGAAATTACCATTTCCAGCAATTAAAATTGCTTTACCTTCAAAAGAAAACTCATTTGCTTTTATAGGCTTATCTGCAGTCGTCCAAAAATCATACTCCCCATTTTCAGTTCCAAAGTTAGCATCACGTTTTCCTGTGACAACTTTAAAACTATTCAACTTCTCCACTCCCCATCCTTCTGGAATCTCCCGATTCAACTCTTCGTTATAGACCATCTTACCACCAGAGGACTTATAGGGTCGACCCTTTTCATCAGGAAAATCAAACTGGACAAACCAATAGTCATAAAGCATTTTGGCCATAGCTTCTAATTCTTGATTGATTTGGTTATTAATCAAAATTTTATTATCTATACTTGATAATAATCTAACAATTTTATCCTGATATCCTTTGTCAGGAACTCTAATCCTCATCTTTGTCAAATAATCGGTTCTATAATAAGTTGTGTGGAAAGCTTGCTCTCCATGCAACTTTTTTTGTAATTCAGAGTGCAAAAAAAAGCAATTCCTAGTAAACTGATAAGTGAAAAAAAACATCAGAATAGGAATTGCTTCATATGGACTATGTTACTCAAAAATTACTCGGAATTCAAGACCTAAACATCACTTTCAAAGAAGACTGGCTTATTTATCGTAAAGATAGACGCAATCGTATGGCTCAAATCATCGAAGGCTCCTTAGAGAAACGCCCAAGTCATTGTCCCTC
>NZ_WSRS01000011.1 GCF_009767945.1 Streptococcus danieliae
CCCCCACCACAGGGAAAGCATCTCATAGAAATTCGAAAGAAGCCGGATTCGGATTGACGTTAAAACCATCTCAACACCCTTATTAAAAAGCTAAATAATAAAAGCCTAAAACTGTCAGTTTTCAGGGATTCCACACAACTTGACAAAGAGCCGTTTTATCGTCTCTGAAAAATTCTTCTCCTACCAAAAACTGGCGGAGGGCTAGGCTGATTTCACCTACCTTCTACTTCCGTCTCATCCTTACGAGACGGAGGCTAGGTGTCGCATCCTTGAGTGCAAAAGATTCCAGTTGGTTGACTTGGGAGCGAAGGATATTAGCCTCTTGGCTGCTAATATGGCCGTCATTTTCATAATCAAAAATCGCTTTTCGTTCTAGATAGTAGGCCTTGAGCATCTCTTTGGAACGGTAGGCCTGCTCTCTCAACAAGACACGATTGACAAAGCCTCCATCCCCAATAATCGCTGTTTCCCGGATCCGCCAATCTTGGACAAATTGAATCAGGGAATCTGTGTAGACTCCTTGTAAGTCTGCCAAAGCATCCACAATGACCTCTGTATTCTCCAAATAGAGCATGGCCAAATCGTCTTCATCATCCTGAGTCAAACGGAGATTTTGGTGGTGCATCCACTGGCGGCTGCTGGCCCCGAGGGTCAAAATTTCATGTAGGAGGAGGCGGAGTACCCGCCAAACAACCAGGAGTACATAGGTCAATTTGGACACTACCGACCGATTGATCCGTCGTTCCATGGCACGGAGATAACGCTGGTAGGCAAAGTAAGCCCGCTCGGAAATCTGGTCATCTTCATAGGCCTGTTCCAAACCATCATTTTCGACACTTAAAATCAAAAGCATCAAGTCCGTCCATTCCTCCTGAATGGTCTTGCCTTCTTGGGCAATGGTCAGGTTGACCAGGCGATCATTGTAGTTGTCCAACACCAAGTAGAGTGAGGTTTTGGACTGGGATTGATAGAGCTCGCTTTCCAACTGCTTCATCACATCCGTCAGAATGGCAATCTCCATCAAGTGATCAGCCTCTTCCCGATTGGGTTCTGCCAGATTGGGCAAGACCAAGAGCCCGGTCAAGAAGCTCAGAATTGTCACCCCGGCCACCAAAAAGAGCAATACAGGATACTCTTCCTTGAGCTCTTGCGGCAAGAGCAGGATAGTCGCAATGGAGACCGTCCCTTTTACCCCTGCAAAGGTCAAAATTAACAGATCCTGCTCCCCTTTTTCTTTTTTGAAAAAAACTTGAAGGGTATAAAAAATCCGTAACATGACATAGCGGATTCCAAAAAGAAGGGCGGTTAGAGCCAGGCAGAGACCAAGGAGTAAAACCGTGTCGTAGACTGGACTAGTGAGGATAGGATCAACCAGGAAGACCATCTCGATTCCAAAGAGGAGAAAGACCGAGCCATTGAGCATAAAGGTCAAGGCCTTCCAGACAATCTCTGTGGTTTCAAAAACCTCCGCTTCCAAGGGGTTAATCCGTCGGAAGCGGCTAGCCTTGAGAATCCCTGCAACCACAACGGCAATAATCCCAGATACATGGAATTCTTCAGCTAGGAAAAAAGTCAAGAGGGGTAAACCCAACTCCAGCAGCAGCTCACCTGCCACATCGACCGCCTGGAACCGCATCAGAATATTGTGAACCCACCGGTTCAAGAGGGCTGTCACAATCCCGACCAGGGCTCCTCCCAACATCTGCAACAGGAGGTTCCCACCAGCATGGGCCAGGGAGAAAGCACCCGACGACCAGGCTAAAATAGCCACCTGAAAAGTCACCAGTCCACTGGCATCATTGAGCAAACCCTCTCCCTGCAAAATGTTAGCCGACTTGCTGCTAAAGCGAAAACGCTGGGCTAGGGAAGAAAAGGCAATCAAGTCCGTTGGCCCCAAGGCTGCCCCCACAGCAATACAGGCTGCAAAGGGTAACAGAGGCATTTGCTGGGCTAATAAACTGCCCAGAACAAAGGTCGTTGCAAAAATTCCTGGAAAAATCAAATAAAGAATGATTTTCCAATGCTGAAGGATGCTAGAAACATCCGCCTCCTCGGCTTCTCGAAAGACCAGAGGTCCGATGATCAGGGCTAGAAACAGCTCGGTATCAAATTCAAATTGCCGATCAATCAAAAAATAACCAAGCATAATCCCAAATAGGATCTGCAAAAAGGGGATGGGTAAACGTGGAAAAACCTTATTGATCGCATTGGATAGAATGAGTAAGGTCAAAAAGACCAAAAGAATCACTAAGGGGCCCATCTACTTACCCCTCTCCCCGACAAATTTTCTGGTAGCGACTCTTCTCTTGATCAATCAAAGCCTTGGTTTTCTGCTCATCCTGGTGTTGAATTTGCTTAGAACAACGAGCCATCTCCAAATTTAACAAACGTTGCTGCTTACGACGAATTTTCCGAAAACGGCTGCTATCCGCCTCGGCTGGAGCTTCCTCCAAACGGGTCACAGTCCGCCGTTCCCGCAAGCGTTGCAAGCGTTCTTCAAATCTAGCTTTATCCATGATTCTCTTCTTTCTTTTCAATCATAATTAAAAATGGGGGTGTATTGCGTTGGTTCAAGGGCTTGTATTCCATAACCGTATAATGCTCCTGAGGCAGGGTTTGGACAAAGTCTAACAGCGCATCCTTTTCCTCAGGACCACCGGCATGACCCCAATAGACCATAATTGCGATCCGTCCTCCCGGAACCAGAGCACGGCAAGCACTGGACACAGCCACGAGGGTTGTCTCAGGCAAGGTCACTAAACTCTTATCTGCTGCCGGTAAATAACCCAAATTAAAAATGGCAGCACGAATGCTGGTCACATACTGTTCCAACTGCTCATGGCCGACCAGATGCAAACTCACATTGGCCAAACCTGCTGCTGCTAAACGGGCCTGGGTCTTCTTCAAAGCCACCTGCTGAATATCAAAGGCATGGACATGGCCACTATGCTGAGCTAAAAACAGTGTATCATGGCCATTTCCCATGGTTGCATCGACCGCAATCGCATCTGGACCCAACACCTGAGCCAAAAATTCATGGGCCAGTTCCAAAGGTTTTTGAACCATTTTTACCTTCCCTTTCTCGTTTTAAAGATGTTCCCATTATACCATTTTTATCCAAAAAGAAAGCAAGCTAACTCAAGGCTATCTTGCTTGTTTGCCTGTAAAGCGCCAACGAAAACGGAGGCCCTGATAGGCGGGATATTCAATCAATAGGAGGCCCAGACTAAGGAGCAGGCTGCCAAGCACATCACTGGGATAGTGGACGCCCAGATAGACCCGCGACAGCGGCAAGAGCAAAATCAGAATGACCAAAACTACTTGAAGCAGGCGTCTGAGGCCGGTCGAGCTGATTCCCTGGGTAACCAGAATCAGCAAGGATCCAAGGACCAAACCAGCTGCCAGAGCATGGCCACTTGGAAAGGAGAACCCATGCTCAACCACTAGATGCTCCAGACTGGGGCGGGGCCGTTGGTAAATGTTTTTGAGCAGGACTACCAGTAGACCTGTCAGGATCAAATTCCCAGCCAGAAAAAGAGCTTCACTGTAGTAGCGTTTCCAGACCAAAAAAAGCGTCATCACTGTGACCCAGGTGATAATCACCGGCATATTGCCAATCTTGGTCAGGGTGGCAAAGAAGCTCGTTAGGCCTGCTGGCAGATCGCCCCGCACAGCCGTCTGTACCATTCCATCAAAAGCCTCCAGATGCTGGGGATAAAACCGAACGGTATAGCCTAAAATAACAAAGAGCAAGAGGCAGAAACTGCCCTTGCTCCAATAGAGTTGCTTATTCTGCATAAGCTTTCACCAGAGGTTTCATCAAGGCCCAAACCAGACCAAAACTGATCGTGTAGACAACACCGGAAATCAAGTTAAAAGGAAGGATCATAGCTTGAAGATAGGTTCCAATCCCAATAATCTTTCCAATGTCAAAGCCGGCAAACTGGGCATAGAGGGGAATCGCATAGAAATAGTTCATGGCCACCATAGCTAGTGTCAAGGCTAGTGTCGCTAGACCACCGGCTAGGAAATACTGAACATAAGAATCCTTCTTCCGCCAAACCAAGGCCAAAACAAGAATAAAGACAAATACAGCCAGCATGTTCATCGGCAAACCAATCATCGTTGACACTCCCTGGTTATTCAAAACTAACTTCAAAAGGGAACGAAGCAAGAGCACCAGGCTAGCTTGTTTCAAGCCAAACAGTTCTAAAGCTACCAAAATTGGCAAAATGCTGAGGTCTAACTGCAAGAAATCAGCTCCTGGAATAATCGGCATTGCGAAAAACATGAGAATAAATGAGAGGGCAGAAAGAACCGCCACAATGGTCAACTGTCTAACTCGAGTCATATCAGTACTCCTTACTTTATCTTATCCTGTACATAATGATGTACTTCTTCCAAGCCGACAAACTGCTGTTGGCGAAGAGCTTCATAAACCACCATACAAACCGTATTCGAAAGGTTTAAACTCCGAACATGGTCGTCATTCATGGGGATCCGAATGGCTTGACTCCGTTGATCCTGCAGAAAGGCTTCCGGAAGGCCTGTATCCTCACGCCCAAAGATGAAATAGACGTCTTCAGCTAGCTGATAATCCATCTGGGCATAAGTCTGTTCTGCAAATTTGGTAACGGGGTAGAGTTTCTTTCCTCCATGTTGGGCCAAGAAGTCCTCTAGGGAATCATAATGGTGAATATCCAATTGATCCCAGTAATCCAAACCAGCCCGTTTCATTTTTTTATCATCCAAAGGAAAACCCAAAGGATGAATCAAATGAAGGGGACTATTGGTTGCCGCACAGGTCCTAGCAATATTACCCGTGTTTTGGGGTATCTGGGGTTGGTATAATACAATGTTATTCACAGAAATTCCCTTTCCAGCTAAAAAAATAGCCACATCACCCGGAGTCAAGCTCGGCGGACAATGTGGTGCCAAACTTGATTAACTTAGGTCACAACAGGTTTGAGCTAAATCAATCAAATTACTTTTTTAGTATATACTAGGAGCTCCCTATCTGTCAAGCTTCTTGATTTCTTTTTTCAAAAAATGAAAGGAAGCTGGAACTGGAGCCTCCCCGCCTTCCGACCAGGGATGACAGGAAAGAATCCGTTTGGTTCCCAGACACAAGCCCCATAAACCATAAGCTTCAATCGCCTGGATCATATAGGTGGAGCAAGTTGGACTATAGATGCAGGAAGGAGGAAAGAGGGGCGAGATAAAACGTTGGTAGAAGCGAACACAGAGGATTAGCAAATGGCTCATCATCTTTTCCGAGCAGACTTCTTGGCCGTCACCGCTAAATTATGCAATTGACTCACTTCTTTTTTATTGAGGCGCCGGAATTCTCCTGGAGCCAAGCCGGCTGCATCCAAGTGGCCGAAGTGGGTCCGTGACAGTTTATCAACCTCTAAGCCAACCGCTTCAAACATTTTCTTGACCTGGTGGTTGCGGCCCTCGTGAATGGTCAGTTCAACCACTGAACGATTTTTAGCTGGATCAACTTTCAAGATATTGTAAACAGCTGGTTTGGTTTTTTTGCCGTCAATCACAACTCCGCGAGTCAAGGGACGCAGATTCTCCTTGGTTGCCAGTCCTTTCACACGCGCCAGATAGACCTTGTCTAGTTCATTGCGGGGGTGGATCATCTCATCGGTAAAGTCCCCATCATTGGTCAATAACAGAACCCCACTAGTATCCCAGTCCAGCCGCCCAACCGGATAAATCCGTTCCTTAACGCTGCCAAAGAAATCGAGGACGGTCCGCCGGCCCTTGTCATCGCTAACACTCGAAATCACACCTCGGGGTTTGTTTAAGAGGTAGTAAACTTTTTCCTCCTGATAAATTGGCTGCCCTTCGACTTCTACACGGTCGCCCTTTTTGACAGTAGTGGCTAATTCCTTAACCACCTGGCCATTGATGGTTACCCGGCCCAGCTTAATCAACTCTTCCGCTTTTCGCCGACTAGCAATACCCGCATGGGCAATATATTTATTAATTCTCATTTTCTTCCTCAATCCTAAATAAAGACAGTTCTTCCTGGTCTTCTTCCTCAACTTGAACCTGGGGTAAATCCTCCAAATGGTTCATCCCCATATAATCCAAAAAATAGTCCGTCGTGCCATAAAGATTCGGACGGCCAAGGGTTTCCTTTTTGCCGACTTCTTTGATTAAACCAAATCCTTGCAACTTAGCTAGAGCTCCGCTGGAGTTAACCCCGCGAATGGCATCAATTTCAATCCGGGTAATGGGTTGGCGGTAAGCAATAATCGAAAGAACCTCCAAACTGGCCCGGGACAGCGACTGTTGCATAGGGGTTTGGGCATAGGCTTCCAGTAGGGAAGCGTAGGCAGGTTTGGTCACCAAACGCAAGTTACCCTTGGTCTCAATCACGGTCAAGCTAGAATCCGGATTCTGATTATAGGCTTGCCCCAGAGTCTGAAGTAGGCTTTCCAGCTGGGTCGGAGCTACATTCAACATGGAACTCAAATGAAGACGATCCAGACCATCCTCCCCTGCTGTAAATAAAAGGGCCTCTAAGGCTGCTAATTGACTCATGACACCTGTCCTTCTATCCATATTTCATCAAAGGTTTCTGGCTGATGGAGACGGATTTCCTGGATTTTCACCAACTCCAAGCAGGCCAAAAATTGTGTAATCATTTGCGAGAGCGATTCCGCCTGGGAAAGGAGCTGGCTAAAAGCCAATTTCCCCTTAGCCCGTACCAAACCTTGGCGAATCTGCTCCATCGAATCCTCAATCCGGAAATCATCCCGCTCCACCGTCGTCTGCTGACCCTGTCGCTTCTTTTTCTCCTGCCGTAACAGGTGGGAGAAGGTCAAGAAGAGATCCGTAGCAGTCACATCGCGATTCAAAACAACCACTTCTGAAGCCAGGGGCAGGGCCGGATGGCTATAGTAACGTGAGCGCTCCTCGTGCTGCTGGGCCAATTCCTGACTAGCTGCTTTAAAATAGCGATAGTCTTCCAATTGTTGTAGGAGATTTTGTTCAAAATCCTCGATGGGCTCATCGTCTTCCTGCTGCTGAATCTGAGGTAAGAGCTTGCGACTCTTCAGTAAAATCAACTGACTGGCCATGACCATATACTCAGACGCCACCTCTAAGCGGAGGGCTTGGAGGGTGGAGAGATAGGCTAGGTATTGTTCAATGACTTCCAAGAGAGGAACATCATAAATATCCATTTGGTAGCGGGAGACCAGGTGCAAAAGCAAGTCCAGTGGCCCCTCAAAATCTTTGATTTTTATTTCCATTTGCGGTACTTCTCAATACTGTGCAGGGAGCGGAGCCCAAGATTGTCTGCAATTGTCAACAGGCCCACCCCAGCCTGCAATTCTTTAAAAATATATTGCTCCCGTAAGCTTTGGGGAGAGTGCGGGACCAGTCCCTGCTCCTCCAAATAGGCCTTGATTTGCAGAAAGACCCATTGACGGGTATAGGGTTTACCTTGGTGTTCAAAGATGTAGGAAGTTTGGCTTGTTTGAGCTAGGGCCTGGCTCAGACGCGAACTTAACTCCAGAACGCGGCGCCTCCCACTTTGGCCAACCTGTAGCAGCCCCAGGGCCGGCTGTAAGTCCGTCCGTTCTAGCTGGATAATCTCTGTTGCCTGTAGGCCAGTCTCCAAGATCAAGGCGACCAGAATTTGCCCTTGGGGATACTGGGTGGCTGTCTCAAACAAATCCTTAGCCAGCAAAGTCCGGTCAGGAGTACTAGACTCCTCTTTCCTTTCCAAAGGAGGTAAGGTGAGGCGATGGTACTGGTCGCTATGACCCTCCTCATAAAGAAAGAGGAGGAATTGATTAATGGCCGATAATTTCCGGCGCTGGGCGGTTACACTAAGCTGGGCCAGGGAATCACGATAGAGTTTCAGACCTAACTCGTCTACTACTGCTCCCTGCAGACTTTTGGCCAGTTGCTGGATATCGGAACTGTAGGCTGCTCGGGTATTGGCTGACAAGCGTTTGGAGTCTAAAAAGGCTTCAATCCAGTCTTTCATTTGGGACTCATTTCATAATACTGACCAAACTCGTGGAGCAGGGCATTGGTGGCCTTCAAAATGGATTTCCGGGCGATAATTCCTTCCAAGACACCTTGGTCATCCAAAACGGGTAGGAAGGATTCATCAACCAGTTTATGGAAAACCTCGGTTAAGCTGTAACCAGGACCCAGGGTTAATCCATCACGTTTCACCATATGAGAAATGTCCATACTTTCCAGCTCCTCAGCAGACAGATTGTGTTTCATTTGGTAGCTGAGAATGTCCGTCAGAGAAATCGTCCCAACATAGTGACCGTGGTCGGTGACCACGGGAATCCGAGTGTAGCTAATCTGGCTCAACAACAGAATCACATGGTCGACATTGTGACTATCAATGACCACCGCCAGATTTTTGGCCGGCGTGAGGAAGGTCGATTCTTGAGCCTTCAAATAATCCTCTAGTGGTTCTGCAATCATTGGATGGTAAACTCCTTGCTTAGGCCTGGGAAAAGCTGATGGTCACGCGTGTAGTAATCAATCCGAACCTGTGCACCTTGGATTGAGAGGACGGCATAGAGCCGCTCCAAGATTTGGCCTCGGGGCTGGCTGACAGAACCTGGATTCACATAGAGAATCCCCGCTTCCTGATAAGCAGCTGGGACATGGAGGTGGCCATACAAGCAGATGCTAGCTTCTTCCTCCTGGGCCCAATAGGCCAATTTATCCATGGTGAAATTGATGTTCTGTAAGTGACCATGGGTTTGGATGATCTTATAGCCATCCAGCTCCACCCGCTGCTGATCGGGATAACCGGCTAAAAAGTCCATATTGCCAGCAACAACCTGAATGCCATCCCAGACCGGATCATTCACTTCAAGCTCCGAATCGCCATTGTGGAAAATCAGATCTGCCTTGTCTTGCCACTGCTCTTTAATGGCTTGAACAATCTCGCGATCTCCATGAGAATCGCTCATGACAACTATTGTCCGTCTCTCCATGATGGAAATACCTCCACTAATTTTTCAACTGCTTGAGCCCGATGAGACTGCTGGTTTTTCTCCTCCATGCTCAATTGGGCAGAGGTTTTGCCAGTCTCCCCAATGAGGAACAGAGGATCATAACCAAATCCATTTTCTCCTTTAGGCTCAAATGCAATGTAACCCGGCCAATCGGCCTCAACAACTAGGGACTCCCGCCCCGGTGCCGCAACAACCAGGGTCGTGTGAAATTGGGCAGAACGCTTGTCAGCCTCCAAGACCATAGCCAGCTCATGCAACAACTTGGCATTGTTGTCCGCATCCGTCGCATCTGGACCTGCAAAGCGAGCACTCCAGACTCCTGGCAGTCCGCCTAAGACGTCAACCTTCAAGCCGGAATCATCGGCTAACACCATGGTTCCAGTAATAGCTGCAATTCCTTCGGCCTTCAGGCGGGCATTGGCTTCAAAGGTTGTCCCCGTCTCGGCAATTTCAGGTAGGTCGGGGTAGTCATTGAGATTTTCCACTCGAAAACCAAGGGGCTCAAAAATCTTCTTAAATTCTGCCGTTTTCCCTTCATTGCGTGTCGCAATCAAGAGCGGCTCTAAGTCCGCTTCACCCAAGACCTTGGCCAGCTCTTCACCGTTTTCAGGCAAGGCGACATGCAACAAACGCCCGTCCTCAACCACCAAGAGGGCTGCTCCCCGCCGCTCCAAGGTCAACTGCCGGTCTTCGCTACGATTTATCAAGTCCACCATAAAGCGAGCTAGCTTTTGGGCTGAGGACCATTGGAAAACTTGAACTTTAAAGCCGTTTTTTTGGGACAAATTTTGAAAAGGAGCTAGGAAATGATACACCTGATCTTCCTGATCAAAAGCGAAACTTAAGTGAGGTCCGTCAGAAACTTGTGCCACGTACCAGTCTTGTCCATCTCGAAATTCTACTAATTCTTGTTTCATAAATCTATATGCTCCACTCGTACTGCTTCTTCCAGCCAGGTCTGAGCTAGCTGGGTAAAGGGTTCAACATCACCGGTTGTATAAAAGGTGTGTTGCTGCTCACCGAGATCACGACCGCGGTTAATCTCAAAATAATTCAGGAGAACGGAAATATCCCGGACACATTCCGCCCCACTATCAATCAAGGTCACCTCAGGCCCTAGGGCATTTTGAATGACCGGGCGCAACAAAGGGTAGTGGGTACAACCTAGGATCAAGGTTGAGACCTTGCCCTGAAAGTCCTTCAATTGGTCATAAACCACCTTTTTAGCCAAACTGGACTGCAGTTCATTGGCTTCTACCAAGGGCACAAAAGGAGGACAGGGTTGGCTCATCACCTGGGCTTTGGGATCCAAGGACTGGATCTTCTGCCGGTAAATGTCTGAAGCCACGGTCATCTCCGTAGCAATAACCCCAATCGTCCCCTTCAGATTAGCCTTTAGGGCTGCAGAGGCTCCTGGAAGAATCACCCCTAACACGGGGATGTCCAAGGCATCCTTGATTTCTTCCCAGGCCACAGCTGTAGCCGTATTGCAGGCAATGACAATCATTTTGACATTTTTCTCTTGTAAAAAGCGGACCAATTCCCAAGTATATTGCCGAATTTCTTCGGCGGCGCGTGGTCCATAAGGCGCACGCGCCGAGTCCCCAATATAAATGACTTCCTCATGGGGGAGTTGCCGTCGCAATTCTTTAACGACCGTCAAACCTCCAACCCCTGAGTCTAAGAAACCAATTGGACGATTATCCATACCATCCTCCCTTTATCTCAGCTGATAGATCTCAAGGTAAGACTAGAGAGCCTAGGTTACCTGAGGAAAACGACAAGGCTGAGACTCTTGTCTCAGCCTCACCTCTTTATTTCTTGGCTTGTTTCTTTTGTTGATTGACAATTTGTTGGTAAACTTGGTTGACACGAGCCTCACTTGGCTTTTGACCCATTTGGCCCATCATAACCCGAAGGGCATCCTTATTCAAACGAGGGTATTGAGCCATTTCTTGTTCAACTTGGCGACGGGTCAAGTAAATCCCGAGTACCACACCACCAATAAAGAAAACGACGATTAAAATAATTGCTAGCCACAAAGCCATAGTTCAAATCCTTCCTCTTACTCTAACTAGTTTGAGTATTACATACATTCGCTCTTATTATACCAAAGCTCTGACGCTTTTTCAAAAAGAAAAAAGACCTCCAAGCAAAAACTTGTAAGCTTCTTTCCTAATCGCGGTTAGCCGCAAAAATGCGAAGAATACTCAAGAAGAGATTAATAAAGTTCAAATAAAGACTCAAGGCCATAGAGATCGCCCAACCGTTGGACACTTGCCCACCTGATTGCTGGTAGGCTTGACGAATGCGTTGATTGTCGTAGGCTGTCAAACCAGCAAAAATCACGACCATGACCAAACTCATCACATAGGACAAGCCGGCACTTCGTAGGAAAATGTTAATCAAACTTGCAATCAACACACCCAGTAGCACCATTCGGAAGGCCTGGGCCATACCGGATAGATCTCGCTTGCTGACAAGACCAATCACAGCCATCGCAAAGAAGGTCAGGGTCGCTGTCACAAAGGCTGCAAAGACATTGGTTTGGCTGTAGGCTGCCAAAATAAAGCTTAGTGTAAAGCCGTTAAGAGCTGAGTAGAACAGGAACAGAGGCATGGCCATTGGATTATTTTTCCAGGCAGTGCTTGAAACGGAGTAGACCAAGGCAATTTCAATAAAGGAAGCGGCATAGTAAACCCAGGAATGGTTGGCCATGATGTTGAGCATGGTTGCTTGGAAAACGTAAAGCAAAAGTCCTGAAACTAGGGCTGAGATTGCTAGACCCAGACCCATATAACCATAGACCTTGGCAAAGAAACGATTTAAACCGGTATCGGCTTGACTGGTAATTGGTTGCATAAATTCTCCTTTAGCTATTTTTCAAATGAAACAAGAGGATCCCCGAGGCAATAGCCACATTGAGGCTTTCTGCCTGACCGGCCATCGGAATATGAACGGTCTGATCTGCCAGTGAATGGGCTTGTTCCGAGGCACCCTGGCCCTCATTCCCCATTAAGAGAATCACCGCATCCAAGGGACCTAGATCCAAGTAACTCTGAGACCGGTTTTGCAGACTGGTCACCAGCAGCGGCGCATGAGCTTCCTGGGCTAGCTGGTCCAAGGGATATTCATAAATGGGTAGGTGCCAGTGGCTCCCCTGCATGGAACGTAGGGTCTTAGGGCTATAGATATCAGCTGTTCCAGGGCTCACTAGAACCCCCGTAAAGCCCGCTGCATCAGCTGTCCGAATCATGGTACCAACATTACCTGGATCCTGCACTTCTTCAAGATAGAGCCACTTGCCCTGGGTCAGATCTGGGACCTCTTGGACCTCTCGTTGCACCTCGGCCACAATCCCTTGAGGCGTTTTCGAATCGGCGACTTCCGCCAGAACGGCAGGACTCACTACTTGATAGTTGACATCCGCGGGGAGACGATGCCGTTCTTCTTCCAAAATCAAAATCGGGCCAAAGCTAGCTCCAGCTTGATAGGCCTCCTCAAAAAGGTGCCAACCTTCAATCAAATAGGAATCCTTGCGGTATTTTTTCTTGGTCAGCTTTTTGATCTTTTTAATCAAAGGATTAGTTTTAGAGGTTATAATAGTCATAAGAGATATTATAGCACAAAAGGAGAAAGTCATGAAAAAAGTACGTATGATTGTTCAGGGACGAGTCCAAGGAGTCGGTTTTCGCTGGTCCGTCTGGGAATTAGCCAATTCTTTGGGAGGGATTACCGGTCGTGTCTGGAACCGCGAGGATGGGCTGGTTGAAATTCTAGCCCAGGCCGAAGATGCGGCAAAGATGGCTCTTTTTATCCAAGAGGTGAGAAAGGGACCTAGTCCTTTTTCTAAAGTGACCTATGTCGATGTGACCCTGGCAAATTTCCCTTCTTACGAAGATTTTGCCATCCAAAACTAAGCTCCGTCTACAGTCCTATTGTAATCCAGGCTCAAAAGCAGTAGAATAGAAAGGTATCATTTAGAAAAGGAACTGAATTGTGACGACTAAAAAAACATTTGCTACTGCAGGACTCTTAGCTTCCATGCTAGTCTTGCTCTCAGGCTGTGTCGGTCAAGATGCTAATGGCAATCCGACAGGTCTCATTTGGACCCTCTTGGGGCAACCCATGAGCACCCTGATCACTTTCTTCGCTGAAAACCAAGCCTTGGGTTATGGTGTGGCGATTATTCTTGTAACCATTATTGTGCGTGTGATTATCCTGCCGCTAGGACTCTACCAGGCCCAGAAGGCAGCTTATCAGGCTGAAAAAATGGCCTATATGCAACCCATCTTGGCACCGATTCAAGAGCGGATGCGAAATGCCCAGACCCAAGAAGAGAAATTATTGGCCAACCAAGAATTTATGGCGGCTCAACGGGAAAATGGCCTCAATCCTTTTGGAGGCATCGGCTGTCTTCCAATCTTGATCCAGATGCCTTTCTTCTCAGCTCTCTTCTTCGCAGCCCAACATACCCCTGGTATCGCAGGTTCCAGCTGGATGAATATTCCCTTGGATTCTCCAAGTATGCTCCTGACCATCCTAACCGGAGTTCTCTACTTGATCCAGTCAGCCTTGACCCTGGTTGGAGTCACTGAAGAACAACGCAAACAAATGCAGTCCATGGTGTTGATCAGCCCCTTGATGATTATGTTCTTCTCCTTCAGCTCTCCTGCCGGAGTAGCCCTCTACTGGTTGGTCGGTGGTTTCTTCTCAATTATTCAGCAATTGATTACCATGTATGTGGTTCGTCCACGTCTCCGTAAACAAGTTGCCAAGGAATTTGAAGAAAATCCTCCTAAAACACCAAGTCAGTTCGGAGCAGCCTTTGGAGCCGGTGCAGGTGCTAGTCCTATCAAAGACGTGACCCCACCAAGCTCCCAAAACCGTCAACAGGCAAACAAAAAACGCAACGCTGGTAAGCAGCGCTCACGCTAATCAGTGACCACCCCATTTTCCTTTGGAAGATGGGGCTTTTTGTAGTTCTGGCTACTCTCAGAACCAAAAAAGGACTTGATTCTTCAAAATGAGAATCAAGTCCTTTTTCACAGGCTAACCTGCTTATTTTGATTTTTTCACAGATACGATTTTAACGTCGTAGCTGCCAACTGGGGTTTGGACGGTAACGGTGTCACCGGTTTTACGGCCGATGAGGGCTTGGCCGATCGGGCTTTCGTTAGAAACCTTATTAGCAAAGGCATCAGCACCAGCAGATCCGACAATCATGTAAGTTTCGGTGTCTGTTTCACCCACTTCTTGGATGGTTACAGTTTTACCGATAGCTACTTCATTTTTAGCAACGGAATCAGAGTCTACGATTTCAGCATAGCGAATTTTGGTCTCCAAGTCTGAGATTTGACCTTCGACAAAGGCTTGCTCGTCTTTGGCTGCCTCATATTCACTATTTTCAGAGAGGTCTCCGTAAGAACGGGCGATTTTAATCCGCTCAACGACTTCTGGACGACGGACCAATTTCAGTTCTTCTAATTCTTTTTCAAGCTTTTCCTTTTCAGCCTGGGTCATTGGATAGGTTTTTTCTGCCATAGTTTCTCACTTTCTAATTGGCACTAGCCGATGCATTGGCTAGTTTGGAATTGACATGTTCTTCAACATTCCGATTATGTTCTTCAATATTGTTGGCGTAGTAGACGGTACCTGTATCGACATCCGCTACAAAGTAGAGGTAGTCTGTTTTGTTGGGATCAATGGTGGCACGAATGGCTGCCATTCCTGGGCTGTCTACTGGACCAGGCATAAGACCTGGATTTTTGTAAATGTTGTAAGGTGAATCGATATTGGTATCGATTCCAGCATCTTCAGCGAGGGTTGTCTTTTGTCCAAGTTTGCCCATTGCATATAGGATGGCAATGTTACTTTGGAGAGGCATTTGTTGGCTCAAACGGTTATTGAAGGCGCTGGCAATATTTTTCCGATCCTCATCTGTTGCTCCCTCTTTCTCAACAAGAGAAGCTAGGGTCAAGATATCATTCACGGATTTTTGTTGCTGGGCAATCGGCTCATAGAACTGTGCCATATTGGCATCCATGGCTGCAACCATTTGTTCAATCAAGGCCTCAACTGTGTCACCCTCATTGTAGTCATAGGTTGCAGGGAAGAGATAGCCCTCTAAACGGTACTTAACTCCCGCTTCTTTGGCAGGCAGACTGCCCAAAAGATTTGGATATTTCGCCACGAGCGCTTCGATAAAGCCATCATCCTGAACTTTTTCCATAAAGGCTTCTTTGGTAAAGATACTATTTTCTTGACCATCTTTCGAAGCTGCATTTCGAGTAACAGCATCCGAAATCTGCTCCAAGGTATAACCTTCCGGAATTGTGATTTTACCGAGAGATGGGGCCACCGGACTCTCCGTTCCGCCCTCTTTCAATCTCTCAATAATTTCCTCTACATTCATATTTTTCTGCAGGTTGTAATAACCGGATTGGAAATCGGTATGATTGCGGAATTGTGTGTAAAAATTAAACACTTGGCCACTCTTAATGAGACCGGCCACTTCTAAAATGCGGCCAATTTCTCGGTTAGAAGAGCCAATCGGCACTTCAACCTGAACATACTCTGTTGAGTCTTGATCAATCGGCCCCAAGGCAGATTGGACGTAAATGTAACCGAAAACGCCAGTTGCTAGGAAGCAAAGTAAGAGTAGCAGAGTTACCACTCCAACAATCTTCTTAGCCACTTGGTTTTGTTTTCGACGTTTTTCTTGACGTTTTTCCATGTCGTCTTCTCCTTGCCAGTCGACTTGTTCAACCCGAGCCAACTTGGTTTCTTTTACAGGAGCTAGGCTCTGTTTCTGTTCTTCGGCAGCAAAAGAGAGCGATTTCCCTGGAGCTGCTTTCATGCGAATCTGAGCTCCAGGTTGTTTCTGCTGGACAGCTTCTGCATGCGCTTTTTCTTTAGCCGCAGGGACCGTTCTTTGTTTGCGAAGAGCCTCTGTCTCAATGGTGGTGGTATGTTTTTTACCAATGGACAAGGGCACCTGGATGGACTTCCCTTTCCGTTTGAGAGCTACTGCCGGCTTGGGTGCCGCTACAGGAGCCTCCGGATTCACATCTGTCTGTTTGATCTTTCCGGCGTGAGGGGTAGCTGGAACGGCAGGCCTAGTCTCTGAGGATTTCACTCTAGACTGTTCGACTCCTGCTTCTTGTTCAACCACCTGGGCCTGAGCCATTTTTTCAGCATGGGCACGCTGAACCTGACTCAGCATCTCCTGTCTTTTTTGCTTGGATTTGGAAAGGTCTCTCAGAATTTGCTCTTTAAAGCTTAGACTTTTCGGTCTTTCTTGGTCAGCCAAAGGCGGGACCTCCTTCATACTAATCTAAATCATTATACCACAAAGACAGGATTTTCCACTAATGATTATAACCCTAATTCCCACAACATATCAAACCATTTTTCTCCGGCATAAGTGGAAGAAGAGGGACCTAATAGCTGGAAGCCCTGGCCTTCATAATAGCCAATCAAGTAATCATGGCAGGTTAAGTTAATCCCCAGCCGCTGATCCCGCAAGACCACCTGCTTCAGCTCATCTAGGAGTAAGGTTCCCAGCCCCCGGCCTTGCGCCTCCGGCGCCACGGACAAACTGGTAATCGAAATGTAGCCGCCCGGTTCCGCACTCCAATCCTGAGCTTGGTAAAAGTTCCGGTCTACTAGGGTTCGTTCGGGAACCACCGGTCCTTCAAGATAGGCGAGAATGCGGTCATCTTCCTCATAAACTAGGAAACTGGTCGCAATGTTTTGAATATGACGGGCCAGGGTTTCATAGGGCAAAGCTTCTTCCTGTCCAAAATTTTGGACTTCAATCTCATGCAGCCGATCCAAATCAGCCATCCTTGCCAGACGTATCATATTTCCTCCCAAAAAAAGAAGGGGAGGTCGGGACCAGCCCCACCTCTCTACTTCATTATTGAATATTATTAGTTAAATTCGCAAGCAACTGCTCAAAAGAGTGTTCGTAGGTCTGGATATCACCAGCTCCCATAAACACAAAAATCGCATTGTCATGATCCAAGAGAGGCGAGACATTATCGACTGTGATAATACCACCTTTTTTGGCAACCTTAGCTGCCAGATCCTCCACGCGTACCTGACCGTCGTCCACCTCACGGGCAGATCCATAAATCTCTGCCAAATAAACCGAATCTGCCAAGTTCAAGGCCTCCGCAAATTCATCCATCAAGGCAATAGTCCGCGTAAAGGTATGGGGTTGAAAAATCGCAACGATTTCTTTACTTGGATATTTTTGACGAGCGGCATCAATGGTCGCAATGATTTCTGTTGGATGGTGGGCAAAATCATCAATAATGGTCACACCATTCACAATTTTCTCGGTAAAGCGACGTTTCACACCCGCGAAGGTTTTCAAATGCTGACGCGCCAAGTCCAAATCAAAACCAATCGTATGCAACAAGCCGATAACCGCTGTCGCGTTCATAACATTGTGTTTGCCATAAGTTGGAATGTGGAACTGACCAAGGTCTTCCCCACGAAACTCAACCGTGAAGGTTGAACCAGTCGTCAAACGCACCAAGTCCTTGGCAATGAAATCATTTGTCTCAGGATCAAATCCATAATAATAGATCGGAGCCTCAGAAGTAATCTTCCTGAGGAGTTGGTCTTCCCCGTAAATGAAGAGACCATTTTTAACATTATCTGCATAGGTGTCAAAGGCATCAAAGACATCCATTAGACTGGTAAAGTAATCCGGATGGTCAAAATCAATATTGGTAATGATTGAGTAAGCCGGATGATACGGAAGGAAATGACGTTCGTATTCATCTGATTCGAAAACAAAGTAACTAGCTTGTTTCGATCCACGTCCAGTCCCATCACCAATCAGGTAAGATGTGTCTGTCATATGAGACAAAACATGGGCTAACAAACCGGTTGTCGATGTCTTCCCATGAGCACCCGCTACACCAAGACTGGTAAATTGCTCCATAAATTCGCCCAGAAACTCATGGTAACGACGGTAGCTAAGTCCCTGCTCCTCAGCCGCTGCCAGTTCCACATTGTTGCTAGCCTTGAAGGCATTTCCCGCAATCAATTCTAAATCGGGAGACAGGTTGGCTGCATCAAAGGGCAAAATCTGGATCCCTTCCTGCTCTAAACCGCGTTGGGTAAAGTAGTACTTATCGACATCACTCCCCTGGACCTCATAGCCCATTTGATGCAGCATGAGTGCCAAGGCTGACATCCCTGACCCCTTAATTCCGATAAAATGAAAACGCTTGGTCATTTTTTCTCTCTCTCATTCGTCAACTTGCGCAAATCCAATTCCTGATTGGTTCGACGAGGACTTACTTTCTGTTCTTTCTCTTGGTAAATTTGACTCTTCCTTAGAAAATCATAGGAATCCTTGCTAGCCTTTTTATCACTTTTTTTAGTCCGTCCCCGTAAATCCGCTAGAATATACTGGTCCTGACTGAGTTTTTGGCCATACTTACGGTAATCCGAACCCGCTTCCTCCTGAGGTCGTAAGGGCTGCACTTCCTCCAGACGACGCTTGAGGTCTTGACGAAAGACCTGATTGGGATCATCCTGAAGATAAGAGGCGGACCGTTTCTGGCGGACACTTTCTCTGGCTTTTTCACGGCCCAAGGCGGCATCCGTCTTAAACTCTTCCTCGACCGGTAACTCCTTGTTCTCGAGTTTTGCAGTCGAAATCGGCGCCCAATCATAAAAGGACTTTTCCTGGTAATCACCTTTAATATTACTAATAAAATCAGACTCTTCATAGAGATTCATTGGCTGACGATCCTCAAAAATTGGGTCAGAATCAGTCGCCAAAGGAAATTGTTTATCTACCATCGTTTTATCCTCTCAAATCTCAATTATAGCGTTTTTTCTCCGATTTTCAAGTTTAGTCCTCCTACTTTTCCTAGATACCTAAAATTTCCTTCACCTCGTCCAAACCAAAGGACTCATTAGGACGCCCCGCATCCAGAATAGAACCTAAAAGATTGCGTTTGTGTTCTTGCAATTCAAAAATCTTTTCTTCAATACTACCCTTGGTAATAAAACGGTAAACTTGAACTGGATTTTGCTGTCCCATTCGATGAGCACGACCGATAGCTTGCTCCTCCACTGCTGGATTCCACCATAAATCTAATAGAAAAACCGTATCTGCCCCAGTCAAGTTAAGACCGACACCACCAGCTTTCAACGAAATTAATACAACATCACCTTGCCCTTGGTTAAAAGCTTGACTAATCTCTTGCCGTTTACGGGCGGGTGTCGACCCTTTGATCGTGAAGTAATCCACCTTAGCTTTATCAAGTATTGGCTCCACCAAGGTGAGCATCTCTACAAATTGGGAAAAAATCAAAATCCGTTGGCCACTTTCCTTGGCTCCAGCGAGTAAAATCTTCAATAATTCTAATTTACCACTCTGTCCCTGATAATCCTCCAAAAAAAGAGCAGGGCTGTCGCAAATCTGCCGCAGACGGGTTAAACCGGCTAGAAATTCTACTTTGCGTTTCCTGAATTCCTGCTCTGTCAATCCTTGAAGCTCTTGTTGCATTTGTTCCCGTTGTGCCACATATAGTGCTTTTTGTTCAGGAAGCAACTCCGTCACATAGATATCTTCTGTTTTTTCAGGTAGTTCTGTTAAAATTGTTTGCTTGTCCCTACGAAGAATAAAGGGGCGAATTTGGTGTGCGACTGCCTCCACTGGCATTTTTAAGAGGAGTTTTTTTGCCGGTAAAAGACCAGGCAGTACAATTCCGAAAATGGATCCGATTTCTTCTAAACGATTTTCAACAGGCGTACCGGACAAAGCAAAAATCGACTCTGCATCAATCTTTTGCAGACTTGCGTGAACCTTGGTGCGCTGATTTTTTAAGTACTGTGCCTCATCCAAGATGAGTGATTGAAAGTGCTCGTTTTGATAATCAGAAATATCCTGCCGTAGACTTCCATAGCTAGTCAAATAGACCTGATAATCCTTACCACGCACTTCTTCTCGCTCTTTTTTGGAACCATAGACCATTCCAACTGTTAAGTCAGGGGCAAATCGCTCCAACTCTGCCTTCCAATTATACAGCAAACCTGAAGGGGCAACAATTAAAGATTTCTCCCCCACTTTCAGATTCAATACTAAAAAGCTAATCGCCTGCAGGGTCTTCCCAAGCCCCATATCATCTGCGAGAATCCCGCCAAAACCGTAATGGGCAAGCATCGACATCCACGCAACACCCAGCCGTTGATAGTCTCGCAATTGTTCGACTATTGGATGGGGAGGTAGGGGATAGCTTCCTGGATCAACTAAGTGTTCTAAGAGTTCCTCTAGAGCTTCTGAATAGCTAACAGAAGCTCCATGTAAGGCAGCATTTACACGTCCCAACAGTTGCCGCTTAACTTGGAAATGTCCCTCTTCTTGATTCCAGATGCCATCCTCCACCGACATCAGCTGTTGTAGTTGCTCTTGCTTGGTTGCAGCTAGACTAAGATAACGCCCTGTCTTAGTTCGGTAAAGGTTTCCTGTCGAAAGAACTTGTATCGCCTCCTGAATGTCAGCTGAGTCAACTCCCTCTAGGGAAAAACTCACCTCCAGGAAACCTTGTCCTTCTTCAATACTGAGTTCCAAATCAACTTCCTGTCTCAGTTCTGTAAAAGCAGGAGACAGGATCACATCTGCTAGTTCCTGTAATTTTGGAAGGTGGTAATCAAAGAAATCCACTATCTCTACTTCCGTAAAGGGAGGTCTTCTCCCCACCATCGTGGATGGAAAATCAGCTTCTTGTAACGCTAGCTCATAGTCCAGCTGTTGCTGATAACTCAAGATAAGACCCGAAGAGGCCAGCTGGTGTTCATCTGTAAAAATTTGATCATCAATCTGATACGTGGACTGAGTCTGTATCCACCCCTGTGGATCAACATCCAAATGGAGGGTAATTGCGAACGCTTGTGGCTCTAAACCCTCCGGCAACCAAAGATTCACAACCCCTTTTACCATTTCCAAAAAAGTAAACAAGCGACTCAATTGATTGGTCCCAAAAACCAAGGGCTCCATTACAATAGTTTCAAAATAGAAATGAAGCTTATTTAAAAGCCTAGCTTGGCCATAGGAAATTTGAAAAAAAGTATCTTGAAAATAAAGGAGTTGTCCTTCATAAAAGCTAAAATGCTCTTTGATTTCAAAGAATAGCTCATAACCTCCCTTAGCCTCTAGCAACTTCAAAAAATAGGGACTCTGCTCTTCTGTCAATGGTTGGAAGCCGGGATGTCGTTGAACCCCTTCATCAAAATCTACCGAAAAATGCTCCAACTCCTGAAACAAAGGAAAGGCTTGCTGCAGCAGGGGTAAGGGGAGACTTAGATAGCGCCCGTAATGTGAAAAAAATGGATTAGAAATCACCGAAGCCTCTTGCTTAAGATTCAAGAGAAAAGATAAGACATTTTGACTAGCTGAATCAAATAACTCCCAACTTAAATTCTCAATTTGAATCTGGCGACCTAGGCGAAGCTCAGCTCCATATTCCAGGCGTGTTAATAAATCTGAAATATCCCTAACAATATAGGCTTTAGACTCCCCATAACGCAACTTGAAAGTCCACTGGATTACAGGGCGATAACGTGGAAGACTTCCTTCAACTTCTAGATGTAATTGGTCGAGCTCCTTCCTATCTTTTAGGAAAAAGCTAAAGAAATTTTCTCCGTTCTTATGGAAATCAGGAAAGCGTTCGCGCCTTGGCTCAGCTTCCAAGGGGACTAATGATTCCACAGATGTCCTACCGTCCTCTTCTTCCCTTATGAAAATCTCAACGGCCGCAAGGTGAGCACAGTAGCCCTCTTTACTAAAATCTTGACAGGAGCAATAATCTTGACCTCCAACTGCTGAGAGGTGAACCTCCTCTGTAGCCACCTGAAATTGCAACAAACCATCCTGGTAATCTTGAAACCTAACCCTATCATCTTGATAGAGTACCTTACCTTCCTGGCGTACCTTACCTGGAATCATTCGCATACTCCTCCTCCTTATGCTTCAAAATCTAATCTTGCCAAGCTTCCATGATAAACTTTAGGATGTACGAAAGCTGTACTTGGCTTCTATTGATCCGATTTAACAGGGCTCTCAGAGCTGTTAAACTCCCCTCGTCGGCTTTCCTAATCATTCTTTTGAAATTCTACAAGTATTCTAATTTTGATGGTCACTAAATAATATTTCTCAAACAGAGACCCTGCTATTTCCGTTTACGGGCAATCAAATGGATTGGGGTTCCTTCAAAAACAAAGGCTTTGCGAATTTGGTTTTCCAAGAAACGGAGATAAGAGAAATGCATCAATTCTTCTTCGTTCACAAAAATAACAAAGGTCGGTGGTTTGACAGCCACTTGGGTTGCATAGAAAATTTTAAGCCGTTTCCCTTTATCCGTTGGGGTTGGATTAATCGCAATCGCATCCATAATCACATCGTTCAAGACCGCACTTGGAATCCGCAAGTTTTGGTTTTGACTGATCTCCTTAATCATTGCTGGTAACTTATGCAAGCGTTGTTTGGTCATCGCAGATACAAAAATAATCGGTGCATAAGAGAGGTATTGGAATTGGTCACGAATGTCTTCTTCCCAGTTTTTGAGGGTATGGTTGTCCTTGTCCAAGGTATCCCACTTATTAACAACGATAATGATTCCTTTACCGGCCTCATGGGCAAAACCAGCAATCCGTTTGTCATATTCCCGGATTCCTTCTTCGGCATTTAGAACCATCAGGACCACATCAGACCGGTCAATCGCCCGCATGGCCCGCATTACAGAGTATTTTTCTGTATTCTCATAGACCTTACCGGACTTGCGCATACCCGCAGTGTCAATCATGGTAAACTCTTGGCCCTCTGCATCTACAAAATGAGTATCAATGGCATCACGGGTTGTTCCCGCTACGGGACTGGCAATAACCCGATCCTCACCTAGAATGGCATTGATTAAACTGGATTTCCCAACATTGGGACGACCGATCAAGCTGAAACGAATCACATCGGACTCATCTTGGGAATCCTCAGCTGGTAAATTTTCAATAATCGCATCCAAGACATCTCCGGTTCCAATCCCGTGGACACTGGAAACTGGATAGAGCTCTCCCAGCCCCAAAGAATAAAAATCATAGATGTCATTGCGCATCTCTGGATTATCAACCTTATTAACCACCAAGATGACCGGCTTCTCTGTTTTATAGAGCATTTTCGCGACATATTCATCCGCATTGGTGATGCCTTCCTTACCAGAGACCACAAAGACAATCACATCGGCCTCATTCATGGCGATTTCGGCTTGGTGTTTAATTTGTTCCATAAAAGGAGCATCGACGTCATCGATTCCCCCGGTATCAATAATGCTAAAGGAACGATTGAGCCACTCGGCCTGGGCATAAATCCGATCCCGGGTTACTCCTTCCACATCCTCCACAATTGAAATCCGCTCCCCGGCAATCCGGTTAAAAAGCGTCGATTTTCCGACATTGGGACGACCGACAATCGCCACTGTTGCTACTGACATAATTTCTCCTTTACTGATTCCGCCGGTTTGCACCCGGCACATGTATTTCTTTGACTAAATAACGCAGGCGTTCCATCACCCGTTGAGCCTGCCAACTTTCATCACCTTCTTTTCCTCTGGACATGCGCTTTTGTAGATCTCCAAAGGATAAATTCGAACTAAAGAAGGTCGGTAAATTTTCCTGCATCCGGTACTGGAGGATTACCTGGAGGACCTCATCTCGTAGCCAAGATGAGAATTGTTCCGCACCAATATCATCGAGGATTAAACAAGGGACTCCCTTGACCTCCTCAATTTGTTCCCGAACAGTATTGTTCTTAAAGCCATCCTTAAGATCCTGAACAAAGGTTGGAAAGTGCAACATCACCGTTTGAATCCCCTTAATAGTCGCTAGATCATTGGCAAAAGCTGCTAGCAAGTAGGTCTTGCCGATGCCAAAATCACCGTAAAGATAGAGACCTTGGTAGTCTTGCGGATAGTTCAGAATAAATTTGGTCAACTGTTCAATGGTGGCCCAGCGATCATCTAAATCCAAGTCTTGCAGGCTAACTCCTCTCAGACTTTCAGGTAAATTCAAGAGCTGAACGCGATTTCGGAGTTCTCGGGCTTTTTCAGCTGCAATCAATTCATCTGTTTCTTGATAACTAACATCTGCATAGCCTTGGTTCATGATCAGAACAGGTTGGTAACCTTTGGAGAGGTAGGCCTCTTCCCCCTTCTGGAAACGATCCCGCTCACTGATAAATTGACTAAACTTGGAGATTGACCGTTGAATTTCTTCCAAACTAAGTCCGTGTTCTTGGATAAAGCGATTCACGTCTGGATCCTGCTGAATCTCTTGGACCAACTGTTGGTAGTCCATTTTTCGCTGAGCTTTTCCTTCCAGGGCATTATGTACTGATTTCATCTAGTTTCCTTCCCCCTTCATTTGTTGGAACATCCGCTTGCGCTCTTCTTCACGCGCCCTCATCTCTTCTGGTGTCGTTTGATCGACATAATTTTTCTGGCTCCAATTAGGAACATTGGATGGGCTAGATGGGCTACTTCCTTTCTTCCGGTTGCCGGACGAAGTCTGCTTCCGAGAGGGAGATGTTTCTTTTATCCGTTGCTGAATGCGAACAATCGCTTCTTCTGCACTCGTAATCCCCTGTTTTTGGAAATCCTCAGCCACTCTGAGAACATAGCGCTCATTGATCTGCAAGCTGTTATCTCGATTATAGGCCAGGAGTAAGAGAATACTGATGACCTCGTCTAAAAAACCTTGTTTCTGCAAGCTCAAAATCAGAGCTCGTTCCTGGTCGGTAACAGAACTTCCACGAGTATCCTTGAGCTGCCCTAAAAACTCCAGAGCAGATTGGGATTTACTTTCCTTCAAATAGAAGCTCTCTCCCTGACTAAAACTAGCCACAACTGGTTTTTGCTTCAATTTCGCTTCCATGCGATTGGTGGCAACTTTCCCCTGAACAGCGGTTTCTTCTGCCAACTGATAGAGTTGATTCCAATTTAAGTGGTATTCTCGGGCTAAAAGTTCCAAGGCCAGAACATCCGTATCCCGGTTGGCATAGCTGAGAGAGCCTTTTTCGAGGCGTTTCTGGAAAGTGACTGGGTCAAACTGGTTGAAAGTGGCTTTGACAACTTCTCGCTGTTCTCCAGCCAAGAGTCCTTTGAAAAACTTACCCTCGTTCGCCACCTGCTTCTGCCCTTGCGGTTTGGCGGGTTCTAGTTCTTTTAAAGCGACTTCTCCAATTTTATTTTTCAATAAGGGACGTAACAAATGATCTTGAAGAAACTCCGCTCCTTCAAGAGGAGAGCGCAGATAAAGTGTAATGGAATCTGCTATAAAAACTTCCACTAGTCTGACAACCTGTAGCAATTCAAGGGCCTGATTAAAACGGTCCACACCAAATTGGAGGTGGTTCAGTACCTGGGCAACCTGGGTCTGGCTGCTCCCCCCATCCCAAAAACTCAAGAAATAGTGATAGAGAGCAAAGGCATCCGCCCCAATAATCGGGTAATAAAAGACTACTAAGGAGCTAGCATCCTTTTGAGGCGCCAAACCCTTCCCGTAGTAAAAAAAATCACTCGGTTTCACTCTCTTCTCCTTTCTGTCGGAATTGTCGCAGGAGTTCCTCGACCTCACTTAATTCATTAAAACGTTTGTAAACACTGGCAAAGCGGAAATAGGCAATGGGATCGAGTTCTGATAAAGCTTCTAAAACACGGTCCCCCACTTCATCCGAGCTGACCTCCCCGCTCGATGAATTTCGAAGGTTGGTCTCAATTTTTTTAACCACTTCTTTAATCTGCTCGGAGGTAACTGGACGTTTTTCGGCCGATTGAAAAATGCCATTATAAATCTTGGAAGATTCGAAATTTTCCCGACGCCCATCTTTTTTGATAACCACCAGGGGCTTGGTTTCAATCCGTTCATAGGTTGTATAGCGATATTGGCAATTTTCACAAACACGACGCCGACGAATCGCAGCTCCCTGCTCCACTTGTCGGCTATCAATAACCTTAGTCTGATCACTTTGACATTCCGGGCAACGCATCCTTCACCTCCAACACTTCATTATACCATGCCAAACACCGTATTCGAAAAAAATAGCCAAAAAGCTCCTGGCTAGTCCTAAAAACAAGAAATATAATTTCCAATCCGGATACCCAAAAGCTGGTTGTAAAGAAAGGAGAATAAAAACTCCAAAAAAGACTTGGACCAACTGCGAACTCCCCAAGGAGTTTGGTCCAAGTCTTTGAAGCTCATTTTCGAATCATTGATCAGAGTTCGCATACACGATTAGTCCTATTAATGGCCAGGATAGGCTAGAACCTCCAAGCCAAAATGGTCGCTGACAATCGGGCCAGCTACTCCGTCAAAAATCACAGCTGACCGCTCTACCTGCCAGCTAGGTGACAAGAAGGTAAAATCAATCCGAAGGGGAGGGGTTTTAGCCTCCCAGCCATCGATATGTCCACCCATGGTAAATTCACCCTGGACTTCTTTCGCTGCCAAGTGACTGTCCTGAAGTTGTAGGGGGCTAGCCAGAATATGCTCATAGCCTTCCTGACCGGCAGGATTATTAAAATCTCCCATTAACACGAGCGGAAGGAAACTCGCTTTGAGTTCCGCTTCCAAGCGCCCCCACTCAGCTTGGAACCCCTTGTTCCACCAGGATAGATGGACACTAGCCACTTGAATAGCTTGCCCGTCCACTACTGTCTCCGCCAACAATACCTGACGCCGACGGTAGTCCTTGGGATCATCAATATCTGATACCAATAGTTCCTTGGCCTTTAGCGGTTCCTTGGAGAGAATCGCCACTCCCTCATGGTAACGGTCATAACCAATGTGATTATAGGCCCAGCTCCAATAATACTGCAGACCTGCCTGTTGCAATTCACCCACCAGTACATGTGCAAAATGATCGTCATGAATAGCAAGAAGTGGCTGAGCTACTACGTAGCCCGCCACTTCTTCCGCAGGGGAAGAGTTAATCTCCTGATTAACTTCTTGCAAACAAATGACATCATAATCCTCACGAACAATTTGTTGAACAAGGTCAGCCAATTTTTGTTCTGGCTCTTCCTCCATCCAAGAATGGGTGTTCAAGGTTAAGAATTTTGCCATTTTTTCCCTTTTCTAGTTTAAGATTATAGTTCAACAGTTGCAACTGTATCATCCTTAGCAACTGGGCCAAGTTTGTTAACAGATACGCTTTGAACAAAGTCTTGATTGGTGAAGACAACGATTGTAGCTGTTTCACGACCTGCTTCACGGATAGCATCCAAATCAGCGGTTACTAAACGATCCCCACGTTCCACTTTTTGACCTTCTGCCACATGAACGGTAAATGGCTTACCTTCCAAGCTGACAGTATCTAGACCAATGTGGATCAAGATTTCAAGTCCTTCTTCAGTCAAGAGACCGAGCGCGTGTTTGGTTGGGAAGATGCTGGTTACAGTTGCATTAACAGGGGCGTAGAATTCACCATTACTTGGTTCAACTGCAAATCCATCTCCCATCATTTTTTGAGAAAAGACTGGATCTGAAACAGAGGCCAATTCAATAGCCTTACCATCAGCCACACTAGCAACTGCAACGGCTTTACCTTGAGGGGCCGAAGATTCTGCAGGAGCATCATCAAAGACTGTCATCACAGTTTGTGGAATCACTTCACCGGAATCCAAGAGGTCTTGGATATCTGATTTCAAAACATCGGCTTTTGGTCCATAAATCGCTTGGACACCTGAGTCCTTCATCACAAGACCCATAGCTCCTTCTTTTTTCCACAAATCTTCTGATCCAACTTTATCAGGATCCTTAACGGTTACACGAAGACGGGTCATACATGCATCAACATCGCTGATGTTACTTGCTCCACCAAGAAGATTGATAACGTTAACCGCTTGCGATGGAGCAGCTACTTTACCATCACCAGAACCTGCTGCCGCAGAATCAGCTGAAGCCATACCTTCTTCATAGTTTCCGTTCCGACCTGGTGTCGCATAGTTGAATTTGCGAATCATAAAGTCTGAAATGAAGTACATTACAAGACCAAAGAGGGCAGTTACCCAAACAAAGTTTACAATATCCATTCCCAAACCTGCATTAATCGCAAGTGGAGTACGGGTTAGGAATTCAATGCTTCCGAAAGAGTGCATCCGCAAGTTCACAATGTCTGCCATCCCAAAGGCTAGACCTTGGATCAAAGCGTAGATAACATAAAGTGGCATCGCCACGAACATAAACATGTACTCAACAGGCTCAGTAACACCAGTTAGGAAAACTGCCAAGGCAGTTGCAGTAAGCATCCCTTTGTATTTCGCTTTTTTATCGGCATCGACATTTTTATAGATTGCAAAGACAATCCCCATCAAGATACCCATCGAACCAATCATTTGTCCGACTTTGAAGCGGGCAGGAGTGATAGTTTCTAGAAGGGTGTTGTAGGCAGCTGTATCACCGGCAGCCTTCAAATTTGTCAAGTCAGTTACCCAAGCCAACCAGAGTGGATCTTGTCCAAATACAGTTTGACCTGCTGTTGCACCAGTCATAATCTCATAAGTACCACCAAGAGCGGTATAGTTGATTGGGATGGTCAACATATGGTGAAGACCAAATGGCAACAAGAGACGCTCCAAAGTACCAAAGAGGAATGGGGCAATAAATGGCGCATTTTCTTGGGAGTTGGCAATCCAAACACCGAAAGCGTTGATTCCAGACTGGATGACTGGCCATACAAGGGATAGGATAATCGCTACAATCACAGAACGTAGGATAACCACAAATGGTACAAACCGTTTTCCGTTAAAGAAGGAAAGCGCATCTGGAAGTTTACGGTAGTTGTAGTATTTGTTGTAGGCAGTTGCTCCAACAAATCCGGCAATAATTCCGACAAACACTCCCATGTTCAAGGCAGGCGCCTCAAGGACACTCACAAAATAATCTGAGACCTTGATAGTTGATCCAAGCAGTGTTTGTACAGTTGCATCTGGATCACGCAACATATCACCATTTACACCAAGGATAACCCCTGTCAAGCGGCTCAATAGAATGAAGGAAAGTCCCGCAGCGAAAGCACCGCCCGCACGTTCCTTAGCCCAGCTACCACCGATTGCAAGAGCAAAGAGGATGTGGAGGTTTCCGATAACACCCCAACCAATTTGCTCAAGCACGCTACCAATCATCACCAGAGCGCCAACTTCCGGTCCCAACATTGGGATCGATTTCCCGATGGAAATCATCAAACCAGCGGCTGGCATAACAGCGATAACCACCATCAGAGCTTTACCGAATTTTTGCCAGAATTCAAAGCTCGTTAGATTTTTGAATGCATCTTTCATCATACATCTCCTCATATATTTAATAGCTTCACGATAGGCAATCGTTTGACTTACAACTCATTATACCGTATCCCTTCGCTTTTGTAAAGGTTTTCATAACTTTTTATTTAATACTCATTGAAATTCAAAATCTGAAAAAAGCCATTCTCTATGGACAATAGATTTTAGATCAGACCAATGCAAATTTTGAATCACTTCTTGTAGTTTATCTATCACTTCCTCAAGTGTTTTAAAGGCTTTGTTTTTGAATCCTCTTTTACGAATCTCAGTCCACACCTGCTCGATTGGATTCATTTCAGGAGTGTA
>NZ_WSRS01000120.1 GCF_009767945.1 Streptococcus danieliae
AGTCGTCTAAAAGTATTGTGCGAAGAACAAGGACATAAACTCTTGCCTCTTCCCCCCTACTCACCTGAGTATAATCCTATTGAAAACACATGGGCTCATATGAAAAAACACCTCAGAAAAGTATTGCCCAGTTATGACAATTTTCTGGATGCTTTGTTGTCTTGTTCTTGTTTCAAATGACTATATTAAGGAAACAGGACATCATGTTCGCTATCGAGTAACTCCTTTATTTAAAAATGAGGAATTGGTAGCTCGTGGTGTCCGTATGGAAGCACAGAGTGTCGAAGATAACCGCATCTCTTTTGACATCTATATTTTTAATGCCCAACCAGGATATAGTATTGACTATTTGACAGGGAGTGCTCAAAAAGATTAAGTGAGGAGACAGTATGGCAAAGCGATTGAATGTTTATTTAAATGAAGAGACATTGCAGAAATTTGATGAGATTAAAGCCTATCTTGATGCAGAGATAGGAGGGAGCTTGAATCGTCAGGGTAACAATTCTTCGGCAGTTGTTGTTAAAGTGATTCATACTTTTCATAAACTCTTTTTAGAAGGGGAACAACATTCTTTTTCAGAACGATTGATTCGGCTGGAAAAAAATTTGACAGACGCTGAAGATCAAAAACTTTTAAAATCCATTCGTCGACAAATGGATCAACTGCTTTATTTAGAGCTGACCAATTTCCATGCAATTACAAAAGGAGTTGATTTTGATATTCAAGATTTAGAATCTGTTCATTCTCATTTTGATCCAAAACAAAATGAGTTGATGGCACGGATTGATGATATTCTCAAAGAAGATATTAGCAGAGGACAAGCTATCAAATATTCTCACTAAAAGGTCAGTTCTCACATGATTGAAAGGAGCTAGTTTTGAGTATACAAACAAGTCCCAACATTACATTTATGATTCAATACACTGAGCCTAATTATCATTACGTGAATTATATGAACCGTGATAAAGCTGTGAAAATTGACGATGAGTTATTCTTGGAAAGCAACCGTCAAATGATTGAAGGTTTGACGGAAGAGGAAGTGAATCGGATTCGAGAATCTGTCCCAGAAAGTCAGTTGAATTTTCGGGAGTATATTGATTACATGAATAGATCTTATGCGACTGAGGTACAGTCAGAAGAAGTGACCGCTATTTTTACTCAAGATGCAGACTATCTTCAAAGGCAGAGGCTAACAGAGCTGAAGCAAAATCTGGAAGCAGCTTATCAAAATGGATCGCTTTTGTGGCAGGGTGTTATTTCGTTTGATAATTCATTTCTAGCTGAACAAGGTTTATATGATGTTGCGACTGGCCAAGTTGATCAGAAAGCTATCAAGGCAGTTATGCGAGATATGATGCCAACCTTGATTCAAAAAGAAGGGCTTTCTGATTCTGCTTTTTGGTGGGGAAATATTCATCTGAATACAGATAACATTCACATCCATTTTGGATTATCTGAAATTCATTCGGCTCGTGAAAAGATCTTTTATGAACCTCGTGGCCGTATGGAATATAAGGGCAATTTCTCCCTTAAAACCATCAATCGTTTCAAGAGTGGAATCCATCATGGACTGTTGAAAGAAGAAACAAGATCAAACTTGATCCGAAAAGAGCAAATCCTGGCCAACCTTAAAACGAATTTAATTCAATCGGTTTACCAGGAAGATAAGATTCGGTCGGCAGCTGAAAAAAAATTTTTGGAACAAGCCTACAATCATTTACCAAACCATGGAAAATGGAGGTACGGATCCAATGCCAAAGATTTTGCCGTCAGCAAATTTTTTCTGGATCGCTATTTGGATTCTTATTTGCAACATGCAGGTGCCCCAGCTTATCAAGAATTTTTAGAAGAGACCAGGGAGTTCTTGGAAACTTATAAAGGTGTCTATTCGGCTGAAAAAAATCAAGTTTATGAAAAACTCCGAAAAATGGATGGGAAAATGATTCGGTCCTTAACAGAATCAAAAGGCTATGATTTGGAACATCATGTAGCTCGTCGTGTACTGGATCTAAGGGAACGCTTGGCCAATAAGATTTTGAAATCTTTTAAGGAATCTGAACCCCAACTGAGAGACGTTCAGCTGGAAAAAAATTTGGAGAACTTTTCCCCCTTGAACCAGAAAAAACTTTTGGAACAGTTACCTACTGCAACTGTTGTCAAAAGTCTCAAGGATTGGCAGAAATTGGGCTATTTCATAAAGGATGGAGAAGAGGCCTTGGAAATTACTAAGCCAGTCTATGCGGCTTATGATAAGTACGGAAGGGGAATTGGGCGGCCAGAATTTGTAAAGGAGTCTGTTTATGATATTAGTCAGCTAAGGGAGGATATTCAACTGAAGGTCCTGACTTTAAAAGATTTGTCTCTCTTATCGTCTAGTCAGCTAACTGATCTGGTGGATGCTGCTAAGGGAAAAGCACAGCCAAGCGAAAAAGAACGTCGGGAATTAGGAATCTATCGCTATGCTTTGAAGTTGAGCCAGTTAGAAGCCAGACAGAAAGCCTTGCAAGTTAGTCAAAAGCTTCTGGACCAGGTGCAGCCTTTGGAATCTGATCAGCCATTTGTCGAGTTTAAAAAGCAATCACTAACTCAGGAATTACAGGTTATTCAGTTACAATTGATCCCTAACTATAAACTCTCAGAAAAAGAGCAGTTACTAGAACAACGTTTAAAGAATCAATTTGCAGATAGTGTTGATTTGCCAATTAGTAAGGCAACCCCTGATCGGATCCAGTTACCGATTCGCCATTTGCGAGCAGAGCTGAGTCTTGTTAAGCAGATGAAAGATGGGAGTATTTTATCGCTTCTGAGAGGGTCCAAAATCTCAAAGCAGGAATATATAGAAGAGCTTCAAACAAAGGTCTCTATCTTTCAGTTAAAGCATCAGATCTACAAGCGGAATCAACAAATGAATCACCTGTCAGATGTAGCTGCTATTAAAGAGTTAAGAAGTGCTAATGCTCAGAGTTTTTCTGAGTTGAAAGATTTGTATGCAGTTTTACAGGGAGATGGGAAGAAGCAGAGCCAGATTACGGAAGCTGTTTCGTAAGCGCCCAATAACAGGGTACATCAAAAAACCTCCAAGATTGTAAGCAGCTTGCTTTGAATCTTGGAGGTTTCTTTAACGACAATGCTCTTGTATTTGTTTTGCCCATGGTAAATAAGCCTCTAGAACCTCCTTTTTTTCGAGAGTCTCCTCGTTTGGTAAATGTTCTAGTAGGAAAACTATATATTTTTCACTGTCCACTTGGTGGAGTTTGGCTGTCTCAATTAGAGTCATAATAATCGCACTAGACTCTGCTCCCTCTAAACTCTGGGAAAACAACCAATTCTTGCGCCCCATTACTAAGGATTTGATTGCTCTTTCTGCCAAATTATTGGATAGAACGAGACGTCCATCCTCCAGTACAGTTTTGAATGTGGACTCATAATCCAAACTGTATTTGAGAGCACGGCCTAACTTGGATTCTGGTAAGACATA
>NZ_WSRS01000121.1 GCF_009767945.1 Streptococcus danieliae
TTCGCATCCACTAAACCAATCTCCTCTACTCATGTTTTCTGAGACTAGTATAGCTAGATTTCTACTTTATCGGAAGATACCTTGTTATTGGGCGCTTACGAACCAATAATAAGATTAAGCTGTTGAAACGTTCTGCTTTCGGATTTCGAAAACATGAGCATCTATTTGCTAGAATTTACTGGATGCAGACTCCTGCTGTCCACTCTATCTAAAAATTCCTCCCCTCTAAGGAGGGGAGGAAGGAAGATTGTCTTTATTCTATATTGTCAGTTTTCAGGGATTCCACACAACTTGACAAAGAACCAATCTTTCGTCAAATGAGACGGTAAGAAATAAGAGGCTGAGGACCCTAGTCCCAGCCTCTCTCACTGTTTATTGAATTACTTCCTGGGTTTTTGCATAATTGGCTTCAACTGCTTCTTTTTCGCCCTTCCACCAATCTGAGTTAGCTGTGTACCAAGCAATGGTTTCCTTCAGACCCGCTTCAAAGTCTGTAAATTCAGGTTTCCAGCCCAAATCATCGCGTAGCTTGCTGGCGTCAATTGCGTAACGCAGATCGTGGCCTGCACGGTCTGTAACGTGGTCGTAAGCATCCGGTTCTTGCCCCATTTCCTTCAAAATGAGTTCCAGCACTTCTTTATTATTTTTCTCACCGTCAGCCCCAATTAGATAGGTTTCGCCAATCTTTCCTTTGGTCAAAATCGTCCAAACGCCTGAAGAATGGTCATTGGTGTGGATCCAGTCCCGCACATTCTTCCCTTCACCGTACAACTTGGGACGAATGCCACTCAAGATATTGGTGATTTGGCGTGGGATAAACTTCTCAATATGCTGGTAGGGTCCATAGTTATTGGAACAATTGGAAATCGTCGCTTTGACCCCAAAAGAACGCACCCAGGCCTTGACAATCAAGTCTGAGGCAGCCTTGGTTGAAGAGTAAGGTGAGGAAGGATTGTAAGGCGTTTCAGCCGTAAATTTCTCCCCTGGACCTTCTCCCTTTCCTGGCAAATCCTCCCGCAAAGGAAGATCACCGTAGACTTCGTCCGTCGATACATGGTGAAAACGCAAGTCGTACTTACGCGCAGCTTCCAACAGGGTATAAGTTCCGATGAAATTGGTATCCACAAACGGACGTGGATCATTCAAGGAATTATCATTGTGGCTCTCAGCGGCATAGTGCACAATCGCATCCGCATCCTGGGCCAAACGATCCACAAGCTCCGCATCCGCAATATCACCCACAACCAACTCCACACGATCGCCCAAAATAGACGCAATATTAGCCTTATTCCCTGCGTAAGTTAACTTATCCAAGACAACAATCTGAACATCTGGAAAATTGTTGTAAACATAATGTACAAAGTTCGAACCGATAAAACCTGCACCACCGGTTACAATGATTTTTTTATAGTCTGTCATTTCTTTCCCTTACAATTGATCTTCTGTTACTGGTTCTACATCCTGTAAAAGCGGATGATTTTTATCTGCCTCTGAAACTTCTGCTGCCTCCAAGTTGTCCCACTGGATGCCGAGACTTGGGTCCGCGTAGTTGACAAAAGCATATTTGGGCTTAAGCTCCAAGGCCCAATAATCATTAACCAAATAGCTATAAGCCACCTTGTCCGACAAAACTTGGAAACCATTGGCAACACCCCGCGGCACAAAAATCCCTTTGGAAGCGTCAATCTCTGTCTGGTAAACATTCCCAAAACTTGGACCCTGCCGTAAGTCCACCCAGGCTCCCAAGACACGTCCTTCGTCGGCTACCGAGATGTACTTATCCCAAGGTTCTGCGTGCAAGCCGCGAAGCACATGCTTACTTGAAAAGCTTACATTATTTTGCAATTTCCCTTCCGCAAAAAAAGACTCTGGGAAACCAAGCGGAACCATTTTTTCCTTTTGGAAATTTTCTTTGAACCAGCCACGACTGTCTCCGTGAACCGGAATGTCAAATTCCAACATCCCTGGAATCGCTTCAATCGGACGAGCCGCTAGCTCTTTTCCAAAAAAATTATCAGCCATTTTCTTCTCCAATCAAACGCAAGAGGTATTGTCCATATTCGTTTTTCTTAAGCGGTTGGGCCAAACGATAGACCTGTTCCCGACTAATGTAGCCCATCCGATAGGCAATCTCTTCCAGATTGGCCACTTGCACATTTTGCATCCGCTGGACCGTTTCAATGTACTGGGCCGCTTCCAAAAGACTCTCGTGGGTCCCTGTATCCAGCCAGGCAAAACCACGCCCCATCAACTCAACAGATAGATCTCCACGATCCAAATAGGCCTTGTTCACATCCGTGATTTCCAACTCTCCTCGAGGACTTGGTTTAATATTCTTGGCAATTTCGACCACAGAATTATCGTAGAAGTAAAGACCTGTTACCGCATAATTGGAACGAGGCACTTCCGGCTTCTCTTCAATCGAAATCGCATTCATCTGCTCATCAAACTCGACCACCCCAAAACGCTCAGGGTCCTTAACCTGGTAACCAAAAACGGTCGCACCGACTTCCTTTTGCGCAGCTTTTTGCAAAAGCTTGGTCAAACCTGGCCCATGGTAAATATTGTCCCCCAAAATCAGCGCCACCGCATCATCGCCAATGAAGTCAGCACCAATGATAAAAGCCTGCGCCAAACCATCTGGACTCGGTTGCACCGCATAGGACAAGGAAATCCCGAGCTCAGAACCATCGCCCAAGAGCTCTTCAAACCGTGGCAAATCCGTCGGTGTTGAGATAATCAAAATCTCCTGAATCCCTGCCAACATCAAGGTTGAAAGGGGATAATAAATCATCGGCTTATCATAAACCGGCATCAACTGCTTGGATGCCGCCCGCGTCACCGGGTAAAGGCGCGTACCTGAACCACCCGCTAAAATAATACCTTTCATAGGTTTTCCTTTCTTCTCAGAGGCTCGAACAGACCTCCTGAACCATCATTTTTAAAGTGGAACGAACTCACCAACAAGCACGTTCATCACGCCCTTCTTGAAAAGGACTATACTAGATTCCACAAGTAAGTAGAACTTGCAAAATCCCAGACAAATCTATTTTATCATTTTTGTGACAAAAAGTCTGAGGGAGTTTTTGGGAATCATTCCCGCTGCTTATTCTTTAATCAGGGAGCAGTTCATAGAGTTCTGCAATTCCTGTTTGTATCCACTCATCAATATTAGGACAGACTTCCTCTAAATCTTTGACAAAACGAGAATAGGCTGACTTAGAGGGAGCATTGACCAAAATTTTTTCTGAATCACCAAACTCCTGATTTTCAAAGCTAAATTTCAAGTTGAAGTTAGCCACCATTAAGAAATTCCTTTGGTGACTTGTAGTCCAAACATTTTTTAGGATAA
>NZ_WSRS01000122.1 GCF_009767945.1 Streptococcus danieliae
TCTTGTAGATTCGCAATCGCAACCGTTGCTCTTGGTGTACCCCCTGGTCTCACCGTTTGTTCACGAGCCTCTGGAGTATACTTATCCGCATCTGGAGTGACGACTTTAACGGTTACCGGAACCTCATCACGAGTACCATCTGGATAAGTTACAACAACAACAGCTGACTTGTCTCCCTCACTTGAGGTATTGACAGGAGCCTTAAAGGCATACTGGGTGCCCTCAGGTAAGCTGCTCGCATTCTCAATGGAATTTACTGCTTGTGGAGTTTCATTCGGTTTGACCGTCTGCGTCTTCCCTGCTGGCGTATACTTGTCCGCATCTGGTGCAGCAACCTTAACAATTACTGGAACGTCTTCCTTGGAACCATCTGGATAAGTTACAACAACTGTTCCTTGCTTATCACCCTCAGTTGAGGTGTCAACAGGAGTTTTAAAGCCAACTTTGGTCCCTTGTGGAAGGTCTTGTAGATTCGCAATCGCAACCGTTGCTCTTGGTGTACCCCCTGGTCTCACCGTTTGTTCACGAGCCTCTGGAGTATACTTATCCGCATCTGGAGTGACGACTTTAACGGTTACCGGAACCTCATCACGAGTACCATCTGGATAGGTTACTACAACAACAGCTGACTTGTCTCCCTCACTTGAGGTATTGACAGGAGCCTTAAAGGCATACTGGGTCCCCTCAGGTAAGCTGCTCGCATTCTCAATGGAATTTACTGCTTGTGGAGTTTCATTCGGTTTAACCGTCTGCGTCTTCCCTGCTGGCGTATACTTGTCCGCATCTGGTGCAACAACCTTAACAATTACTGGAACTTCTTCACTGGACTTATCTGGATAGGTTACTACAACAACAGCCGATTTATTACCCTCAGTTGCGGTATCAACAGGACTCTTGAATCCAACCTGAGTTCCTTCTGGTAAATCTGCTAAATTCCCAATCGCAAGCGTCGCCCTCGGAGTCCCCCCTGGTCTCACTGTTTGCTCTTTCCCGACAGGTTCGTAAGTATCTTTATCAGCAGGCTTGGTCCCTCTCTTAATAACACGATCAACCGCATCCGTAACTTCCTCAGTCGGAGTATTCGCAGTTACTTCTCCCGTTGTGCTATTAACAGAGTAGGTTGTCGTGACAACTTTCCGACCTTCTTTTCCTTCCGTCACAACAACTTCAGGAGCATCAGCCTTCATAGTTGGATCATTCTGATAGACTGTCTTAAACGGAAGATTCGTTGTTTCTACCTTAGGCTTGGTTCCGACCTTAACCTGCTTCGATACCGGTTCGCGAACGACAACTGGTTCGCCTCGAGTCTCAACAGTCTCTCCTTGGGCATTCTTCGAAGTTGTTATTTTAACCGTCTGTTCTCCATTAACACCTTCACGAACTACAAGCTGTTTTCCAACGTCTTGACTATCATCCGCTTGGTATTCAGTTGAAAACGGAATCTCCTCGGTAACTGTCCTGTCCCTATTTTTATATTTTTTAAAGGCTGTTCCATCCAATGTAACAGTGGCACTAATGATATTTCGAATCGGAGTCGTACGATTCGCAGGATCAACTGGCTTATTATAAGTCGGAGAAAATGCTGTCGCAAAGTCAATCACAAAATGACCCCAAAAATCATCACGGTCTGGCCAAGGAGTTACCTTAGAAGTAAACTCTAATGTATTTTCTTGACCGATATTGGCTTTTACCGATGGAGAATAATATTTAGTAGTAGAATCGGTCTTAGAGGGAACTCCGGTAATTGTTTGGCCATTAAACAATACCGTCTTAGGCACCTCATAGGTTGCAGTTCCAGCAATACTAACCCCAACCGGGGCAGCAGGAGCTCTTCCACTTACTCGATTTGGAACGTATTTAACAACCCAACGAACAAGGTATGTACCGTCAGGTTCTGGACCATTTTCGGATACATAACCATCAAACGAAATAACCCGAGCTCCATAATCAGCAGCATCTCCTGAAGTGGTTTGTATCTGACGGAATAATTGGAAGATCCTTACTTCACCTTCCCGAGCGCCAGTTGATCGTAAAACAGAACGAAAACGACTTGCCTGTTCAGCTTTTTCTGATTTTTTCTCCAAGTCCTGAACAAGAGCCACATTCTCAGCATCTGTAGCTGTTACCTCAGAAACATTCTCTTCCTTCACAATAGGATGAGTCACTGTTTCTTTCTTAGTTTCAAATACACTATCAAACTTTGGAGCAGATTCTGAAACCTTTGGATTCTCCATCGATTTATTTTCAGATTCTACTACAGTTGAATGTGGCACTTCCGTTTCCCGAACCACTACCTCAGGAATTGACGAGATTGATTGATTCGTTTCTGCTGACTTCGATTTTTCAACAGAACTTTCTCCCATCTCCGGCTTCAAATCTGTAGTTTCCGAACTCGACTTCAAATCTGCAGCTTCCGAACTCGGCTTCACTTCAACAGTCTCTTGAGGTGAAGTCGACTCTAAAACAGCAGGTCCCACATATGTTTCACTCGCTGACTCCTCTATCGAATTTTCTTCTATAGCTGAATCTAGAGAAACAGTAGCTGTACTTTCCGTAGTCCCAATCTGTTCATCGGCAGATACACTTGTAGTACCATTCGCGAATACAGTTGCAAGTAATACGGAAGCAGCACCTAACTTATATTTTCGAATCGAAAATCTTTGTTTAGCATCTCCTCTATCCAATTCCTGTCTCCTTTATTGATTTTTTAATAATTTCTAGTATGCATTATACGTATAGAAATTTCATCTTATTATAACACATATACTGCCATATATCCATGAAATACAGACCATATTACCTCCACAACTTTGTCATTTATAAATATGAAAAACAAGAATCCCCTTTGGCATACAAGGGGTTAGAAACCTATCTTTGTGCTTCTTTATAGTCGTTTAGTTTATTACTGCGTTAGCTCGTCTTGCCGTACTTCTTTGAAACTTTCTTCGAAAGTTTTGTCACCAAGCTCAAAACCTCCCCCGTAGCTTTTGAGCTGTCTATGACTCGCTGCCTTGTACTAAAAGTAAACTAAAAGACTGTATCAGTTTCCAGGGATTTCACACAACTTGGCAAAGAACCACAAAAGAGGCTGGGACAAAAGTCTCATAAAGCCTAAAAAGGAGAGATTCATCTGCTGAAATGAGTCTCTCCTTTTCTTTTAGAATCTCCTCTTCCTATATTTGAGGAGATTATTGGCCATGAGAACCAATCCCATGTCAATTTTTACTTGTCGTTTTCCTCGTAGGTTACAACGTTTGTAACCTAAACAAGCCTTTACCTGTCCAAAGACAGGTTCCAC
>NZ_WSRS01000123.1 GCF_009767945.1 Streptococcus danieliae
CCTCAGAAAAGTATTGCCCAGTTATGACAATTTTTTGGATGCTTTGTTGTCTTGTTCTTGTTTCAAATGACTATAAATTTGAAAAAATTTAGTTCTGTCCCACTCCCTTTCTTTTTACTCTATTGAGAGGTATTCGAGCAGGGCAAACCGATCCAACACCTTCCCTGAGATAAGGGACGGCAGTAACCTCTAACAAGTTCCAGGCCTACTTTTGAGGAAGTACCAGTGCGTGAAAAAACTTCCTCAAAACGTTATTTTTAGAATAATTCTTAAAATTTTGAGCAGATTGTTTTCATTGTGCTCGAAACTGTGATATAATTACCTTGTAATACTAGTTAAGCGTTTCCATTAATTAGTTTATGATTACTATTTCAAAGGAGATTTGTCACTATGACTAAAATCACTGCTTCTGCTGCTATGCTCAATGTTTTGAAAACATGGGGCGTTGATACAATTTATGGTATTCCTTCTGGTACTTTGAGTTCCTTGATGGACGCACTTGCAGAAGACAAAGATATCAACTTCTTGCAAGTACGCCATGAAGAAACTGGTGCTCTTGCAGCTCTTATGCAAGCTAAATTCGGTGGATCTATCGGGGTCTGTGTCGGTTCAGGTGGACCTGGTGCAACTCACTTGATCAACGGTATCTACGATGCAGCTATGGATGCTACTCCAATGTTGGCAATCCTTGGTTCTCGTCCTGTTACTGAATTGAACATGGATGCTTTCCAAGAGTTGAACCAAAACCCAATGTACAATGGTGTAGCTGTCTACAACAAACGTGTAGCTTACGCTGCTCAATTGCCAAAAGTTATCGACGAAGCTTGCCGTGCTGCAATCGCTAAAAAAGGTCCTGCAGTTGTTGAGATCCCAGTTAACTTTGGTTTCGAAGAAATCGATGCAGATTCTTACTACGGATCTGGAACTTACGACCGTACATTTGTAGCTCCAGCTTTGAACCAAGTTGAAGTTGATAAAGCGGTTGAAATCCTTAACAACGCAAAACGTCCAGTTATCTACGCTGGTTTCGGTGGTGTTGGTGCAGGTGATGTGATCACTGAACTTTCTCGTAAAATCAAAGCTCCTATCATCACAACTGGTAAGAACTTTGAAGCCTTTGAGTGGGATTACGAAGGTTTAACTGGTTCTGCTTACCGTGTTGGTTGGAAATCTGCCAACGAAGTTATCTTCGAAGCAGACACAGTTCTCTTCCTTGGAAGCAACTTCCCATTCTCAGAAGTTTACAACACTTTCAAAAACATCGAAAAATTCATCCAAGTGGATATCGATCCATACAAACTTGGTAAACGTCATGCGCTTGATGCTTCAATCCTTGGTGATGTTAAAGAAGCTGCACAAGCTATCCTTGATAAAGTAAACCCAGTTGAATCTACACCATGGTGGAGAGCTGTTGTCAAGAACAACCAAAACTGGCGTGATTACATGAACAAGCTTGAAGGTAAAACTGAAGGCGAATTGCAATTGTACCAAGTTTACAACGCAATCAACAAACATGCTGATGAGAACGCAATCTACTCAATCGACGTAGGTAACTCAACTCAAACTTCTACTCGTCACCTTCACATGACTCCTAAGAACATGTGGCGTACTTCTCCACTCTTTGCGACAATGGGTATTGCTCTTCCTGGTGGTATTGCTGCTAAGAAAGACAATCCAGATCGCCAAGTATGGAACATCATGGGTGACGGAGCATTCGGTATGTGCTACCCAGACGTTATCACAAACGTTCAATATGACCTACCAGTTATCAACGTTGTCTTCTCAAACGCTGAGTATGCCTTCATCAAGAACAAATATGAAGATACAAACAAACACTTGTTTGGTGTAGACTTCACTAACCCAGATTACAAGATGATCGCTGAAGCTCAAGGTGCTGTTGGATTCACAGTGGATCGTATCGAAGATATGGATGCTGTTATGGCAGAAGCTGTGAAATTGAACAAAGAAGGTAAGACTGTTGTAATCGATGCACGCATCACTCAACATCGTCCAATCCCAGTAGAAGCTCCAGAACTTCGTTTGGATCCAAAAGCTTACTCTGCTGAAGAAATTGCAGCTTACAAAGAGAAATACGAAGCTGAAGAATTGGTACCATTCCGTCTCTTCCTTGAAGAAGAAGGTTTGGAATCACGTAACTACAAATAAGCCTTGTGCTTAAAAGGTTGAGGGATTCCCTCTCAACCTTTTTTCTTTGCCTGATAGAGGATAAAGTTCGGTTTTTCTTTCGAAATCCCCATCGAATCCCTAAAGTAAGACCCCACTCCTGTTCCTATACTAGAACTATTAGAACTTCTATCATAATTTTTGTAAGTATATTCATTGCTTTTTAGGCTTGATTCCTTTATAATATAATTAATTCACAAACTCTTGAGAAAGGAAGGGATAGGGATTATGGAAGTGAGAAATCAACCAATTCCTCGTGCAACCGCCAAGCGCTTATCTCTTTACTATCGTATTTTTAAGCGCTTTAATACTGAAAAAATCGAAAAAGCTAGTTCCAAACAAATCGCCGAAGCTATTGGAATTGATGCCGCAACTGTTCGCAGAGATTTCTCTTATTTTGGAGAGCTAGGAAGACGAGGCTTTGGTTATGATGTCAAAAAACTCATGACCTTCTTTGCAGATCTCCTCAACGACAACAACATTACTTATGTAGCTCTTGTGGGTGTTGGAAATATGGGAAAAGCCTTGCTCCACTACCGCTTTGAAGAACGCAATAAAATGAAAATTGTCATGGCCTTTGATCGGGATGAACATGAGGCCGTAGGGACGACTACTGATGACGGTATTCCAATCTATCCTATCTCTCAACTGCAAGAAAAATTAAGTGAGTCTGAGGTTAAAACCGCTATTTTAACAGTTCCCAGTGTTAAAGCCCAAGAAGTTGCCAATCAACTCGTCAATACCGGCATTAAAGGAATTCTCAGCTTCTCACCCGTTAACCTATCTGTTCCTAAAGATGTTGTTGTCCAATATGTTGACTTGACTAGTGAACTACAGACTCTTCTCTACTTTATGAACCGATCTGAAAAAAATAAATAGCTATCTAAAATCGAGAACAGAAAATGTTCTCGATTTTTTGCAAGCAGTGGATTTTACGTAAGCGCCCAATAACAAGGTATCTTCCGATAAAGTAGAAATCTAGCTATACTAGTCTCAGAAAACATGAGTAGAGGAGATTGGTTTAGTGGATGCGAA
>NZ_WSRS01000124.1 GCF_009767945.1 Streptococcus danieliae
TAGTTGATTTCCCAATTGTGACAGTTTTTCTAGAAGTCGTTCATCGTCGGAAAATAATAGCATGATAGTACCTCGTTCATCTTAGTAGTTCTATTATCTCATAAAATTTAGGGAGTGAAAATAAAGAAAAGCAGGTATTTCTACTGTAGTGGAACCGTCAGCAGTTAGAAACAACTGCTAGATGGCGGAGATTTTGAGACCTTGGCTCAAAATTTAGTGATGAGACTCCGAAGGAGACTGCTCACGTCCGCACTACCAAATAGGAATACCTACTTATTTGAAATAAGGCGACAATAAGTATGAGTTTTTAGAGGTGCCCTTGATAAGTGAGTAGGAGTGGATTTTTAAAACTTCTAGAAACTATGATTTATATCTTAAGAAAGGATTTTATGTCAAAAGAATTATCACCAAAATACAATCCAGCCGAAGTTGAGGCTGGGCGTTATGCTAAATGGTTGGAGGCAGATGTCTTTAAACCATCGGGAGATGCTGAGGCTAAGCCTTATTCAATCGTTATCCCACCGCCGAATGTAACCGGGAAATTGCATTTGGGTCATGCTTGGGACACTACACTTCAGGATATTATTATCCGTCAGAAGCGGATGCAGGGTTATGATACCTTGTGGTTGCCAGGGATGGACCATGCGGGAATTGCAACTCAGGCTAAGGTTGAAGAGCGTTTACGTGAGCAAGGTGTGACGCGTTATGACTTGGGGCGTGAGAAGTTCCTAGAGAAGGTCTGGGAATGGAAGGATGAATATGCAGCGACGATTAAGGATCAGTGGGGCAAAATGGGCCTCTCACTAGACTATAGTCGGGAGCGTTTCACCCTCGATGAGGGCTTATCCAAGGCTGTCCGTAAGGTCTTTGTGGACTTGTACAAGAAGGGCTGGATCTACCGAGGTGAGTTTATCATTAACTGGGATCCGGCAGCTCGGACAGCCTTGTCAGATATCGAGGTTATCCACAAGGATGTGGAAGGGGCTTTTTACCACATGAACTACATGTTGGCAGATGGTTCGCGTGCCTTGCAGGTGGCAACCACACGTCCAGAAACCATGTTTGGGGATGTGGCGGTAGCGGTGAATCCGGAAGATCCACGTTATAAGGATTTGATTGGTCAGAACGTTATTTTGCCAATCGTTAACAAGCCAATTCCAATTGTTGCGGATGAGCACGCGGATCCAGAATTTGGAACAGGTGTCGTGAAGATTACACCGGCTCATGATCCAAATGACTTCTTGGTGGGTCAACGTCATGATTTGCCACAGGTTAATGTGATGAATGATGATGGAACCATGAATGAGCTAGCTGGTGAGTTTGCGGGTATGGATCGTTTTGAGGCTCGTAAGGCTGTTGTGGCTAAGCTCGAGGAGCTAGGTGCGCTTGTAGAGATTGAGAAACGGGTCCACTCTGTTGGTCATTCAGAGCGTTCTGGAGCGGTGGTTGAGCCTCGTTTGTCAACGCAGTGGTTTGTGAAGATGGACCAGTTGGCTCAAAATGCGATTGCTAATCAGGAGACTGCGGACAAGGTCGAGTTCTACCCGCCTCGTTTCAACGATACCTTCCTTCAGTGGATGGAAAATGTGCATGACTGGGTTATTTCCCGGCAGCTCTGGTGGGGGCATCAGATTCCGGCTTGGTACAATGAAGCTGGCGAAATGTATGTTGGGGAAGAAGCTCCGGAGGGAGACGGCTGGGTTCAGGATGAGGATGTTCTGGATACTTGGTTCAGTTCTGCCCTTTGGCCATTCTCAACTATGGGCTGGCCAGATGAGGATTCTGCAGATTTCCAACGTTACTTCCCTACTTCAACCTTGGTAACCGGCTACGATATCATTTTCTTCTGGGTATCACGGATGATTTTCCAATCCCTTGAATTTACGGGTCGTCAGCCGTTCAAAAATGTCTTGATTCACGGTTTGATTCGCGATGCGGAAGGTCGGAAGATGTCTAAGTCCTTGGGCAATGGGATTGATCCGATGGATGTGATTGATCAGTATGGGGCGGATGCCTTGCGTTGGTTCTTGTCTAATGGTTCTGCGCCTGGTCAAGATGTTCGTTTCTCTTATGAGAAAATGGATGCGTCTTGGAACTTTATCAACAAGATCTGGAATATCTCACGTTACATTCTGATGAATAATGAAGGCTTGAGCTTGGAGCTGGCGCGTGAAAATGTTGCTCAGGTAGCCGCTGATCAGGCCGGAAATGTAACGGATCGTTGGATTCTTCATAATCTCAATGAAACCATTGCCAAGGTAACAGATAATTTTGATAAGTTTGAATTTGGGGTTGCGGGTCACCTTCTCTATAACTTTATCTGGGAAGAATTTGCCAACTGGTATGTCGAGTTGACCAAAGAAGTTCTTTACAGTGATAATGAGGCTGAGAAAGTGATGACGCGGTCTGTCCTTCTCTATACCTTGGATCAGATTCTCCGTTTGCTTCACCCAATCATGCCATTTGTAACAGAAGAGATTTTCGCTCAGTATGTAGAGGGTTCGATTGTCCTAGCAGCTTACCCTGTTGTGAATCCTGCTTTTGAAAATGAAGCAGCCCATAAAGGGGTTGAAAGTCTTAAAGATTTGATTCGCTCCGTTCGGAATAGTCGGGCAGAGGTAAATGTAGCTCCATCGAAAGCCATTACCATTCTGATTAAGACATCGGATAGCCAGTTGGAAGAGTTTTTCAAGGCCAATGTAAACTACATTAAACGCTTTACAAATCCAGAACAGCTTGAGATTTCCTCAAGCCTACTTGCCCCAGAATTGGCGATGTCAGCCGTGATTACGGGGGCGGAAATCTTCTTGCCATTGGCAGATTTGCTCAATGTTGAGGAGGAATTGGCGCGTCTGGACAAAGAGTTGGCTAAATGGCAGAAGGAATTGGATATGGTTGGTAAGAAGCTCAGCAATGAACGCTTTGTAGCCAATGCCAAGCCTGAAGTGGTTCAGAAAGAAAAAGAGAAACAAGCAGATTATCAAGTCAAATATGATGCAACAGTTGCTCGGATTGATGAGATGAAAAAATTGATTCAATAATTGTGATAATTTAGGTCGGGACGGTGGTCTCGGCCTTTTTTCATCTTGAATTTATCCCTAAAAATTTAGGTTCTATAATAAGTTGTGTGGAAAGCTTGCTCTCCATGCAACTTTTTTTGTAATTCAGAGTGCAAAAAAAAGCAATTCCTAGTAAACTGATAAGTGAAAAAAAA
>NZ_WSRS01000125.1 GCF_009767945.1 Streptococcus danieliae
TTTTTTTTCACTTATCAGTTTACTAGGAATTGCTTTTTTTTGCACTCTGAATTACAAAAAAAGTTGCATGGAGAGCAAGCTTTCCACACAACTTATTATAGAACCTGTCCTTTTTAGGGTCATAAGGCATTGAATCCATTTTTATCCTTAGAACAGATTGAACGACAAGAAAAATCATCAGAAATTGCCATTGTTTATTGGCAATTTCTGATGATTTTTTAGCTATTTACACGGAGTTGTTTGAGGTATGAATAATTTGGGTTAATGATATAGGCTAGGGAATCAATTCCCTGTCTCATATCTGTTTTTCCAGCTAGCAAATAGACCTGACCGAGGTCACAAAGATTTATCGTCCTAAACAAATTCGCATCCACTAAACCAATCTCCTCTACTCCTGTTTTCTGAGACTAGTATAGCTAGATTTCTACTTTATCGGAAGATACCTTGTTATTGGCCGCTTACAAAATACACCCCAAAAGTTAGATTTTGTGTCTCTAACTTTTGGGGTATATATCATAATTGGGTGGTTTAACTATATAGGGGACCTCTAAAAACCCCAGTTTTTCTTCAAATTTAATCACTCAAACCTTGATAAATCAACATTTAGATTTTCAGAAATTTAGTTTTTAGAGGTGCCCTTAACAACGTTCCCAACTAAGAGCACTCCAGTTACCACAGCGGTGATTACTAAATATACTAAAACGCATTCCATCAACTTCATCAGTTTCTTCAACTTGGATAGGCAACATTTGAAGTTTTAATACTTCTTCAGACATAGGTAACTCCTCCTTATTTAAACTTTTGGAATAAGTACCTTTCCAATTTTTATTATACTCCTTTTTCACCAAAATGCAAGCGCTTTATTTTTATTTTGAGAGAAATTTATTTCAGTCCATTCTTACGGTAAATTATATGCCTCCAATAAATAATAGAGTGTTTTTAAAATTAGCCGACCTTGATTCTTTTGTTTTTTATAACAATTTCCATGTACTGAATCGGCTACACTAATCTGGACAGAATTTATAAGGAGTGAGATAATTATTTTATTACACAGGAGAGTATAAATGATGTCAAAGAGACCACGTCGCACTTTTTCAAAAGAATTCAAGTCCCAAATTGTTGCCTTGATTGAAAACGGTAAGCCACGTACCGAAGTTTTCACAGAGTATGACCTTAACCCCAGTACAGTTGATCGCTGGTTGAAACAAAGCCGTACTACAGGTAGCTTTAAGCATGTAGATAATTTATCGCCCGAGCAACGGGAAATTCGTAAGCTTAAGAAACAATTGCGTGAGAAAGAAATGGAGATTGATATTTTAAAGTCCGCAGCGCTGATATTGGGACAAAAAAGAAACTAATCGCCAAGTTATCTTCAAAATACCCAATTAAAGCGCTATGTAAAGCTATAGGTGTTTCTAGAAGTAGCTTTTACTACAAACCAAAGCCTAAACATTCCAGTAAAGACCTTGAAGAAAAAGTTAAATCAAGTTTCGAGAGTAGCCGTAAAACCTATGGGACTAGACGCATTAAGTCCGATCTTGAGGATCAAGGAATTACTGTTTCTCGTCGTAAAATTGGTCAAATTATGCAGAAATACAAATTGATTTCCAAATATACTCTTACTGCTTTTAAGCCTAGCAAGAGTACTTCAAATAAAGATGATTTACCAAATATTGTAAACCAAGAATTTAGTGCAGATAGACCGATGCAAAAACTCACTACACATTTAACTTATATCAGAGTAAGTGGAAAATGGTGTTATGCGTGTCTTATTCTTGACTTGTATAATCGTGAAATTGTTGGTTGGTCAGTCAGCTCTAACAAGAATGCAGATTTGGTACTTGAAGCGATGAAAAGTATTCCATATGATCTTGATAAAGTTGAAGTTTTCCATACTGACAGAGGGGCTGAATTTGTTAATGCGTACAAATTTAAGTCCTTAGAACAACTTGCCCTACTAACACACGATTATATTCATTGGTGGAATCACAAGCGTAAACATTCTACACTGAACAATTTGTCACCATTAACATTCAAAGCTCGAAGCAAACTAGCTCCGGCTTGAGGTTGAGCTGAGTAGTGATAGGCTGATTTCCAAAGGCTGCTTATGGCAGCTTTGTCAGCCGTCAAAATCACTACTCAGGAGACTCAAGGTCAAGCCGGAGCGAACGATGAAAACTCCTTATAAAAAGTGTCCGATTTAGGGTTGACATTACAACTTATCTGTAAGTCCCTGAATTGTCTCAGAGATAGCTTCTGACAAATAATAACAATCCAAAAATTCCGCAAATCGCTGACACTCTTTCATCGTATCTAAAGCAGCCTTATCTCCTTGCAAGTAGGCTAAATGAGCTCGACAAAATTTTAGTTGCAGACGTTCAAAAACATCATTTTCTAAAATGTTTAAAGATTGGACCAACCGAATCAACTTACTCGCCCGTCGCTCTTCGCCAATGTCTAATAAATAACCTAGAATATTTAGAAGTATTCGATATACTTTTTTACGGTTTACTTCTATTCCCATATAAAACTGAGTTCGCGCTACTATCTCCTGTATAAAAACTTCTAAAGTTTGAACACTTAACACTTTATAACAAGCACCTAAAATCCATAACTCATAAAAACACCATTCATCTATTGAGAATAAATAATCTGTAATCACCTCTATCTCTATAGCAGGAACTTGATAACCTTTATCACACTTACCCCAAAATACATGTAATACTGCAGCTAAAACTCTAGTCGATTTCTTACCTGTTCTATCATATTCCTTCATTGATGTCGATAATTCTTGTTTTATAAAATAAGTATTTCGATTGTTCATTTCAGTATATAAACGAATAGAAGTACGAATATCTTCTTGCTGATAATAAATATTATAAAACGTAGAAAATTCTCCTTGCAAAATATCCATGTTCTTTAAACAGGCAAAGAAAAGATCTACAGATAGACGGCTCTTTCCATTTTCAAAACGAGACAATTGAGCTGTTGATACATAATCCCCGGCGACCTCAGCCAAAGACAAGTTCTTGGACTCCCGCAATATTTTAAAAACTTTTCCATAAGTTTCCATCGCTTCCTCCTCCTTACTCATATGCAATATCCCTAAGTTTTATTTATACCCAAATTATTCATACCTCAAACAACTCCGTGTAAATAGCTAAAAAATCATCAGAAATTGCTAAAAAACAATGGCA
>NZ_WSRS01000126.1 GCF_009767945.1 Streptococcus danieliae
TGAATGATTAGCTAGAAATGTGGTTAAATCTGTGATAAACTGGGTCATGGGAATAAATCTTTCTAGTAGTATTTTTTTGTCTAACTCTACTATAACAGGATTTATTCTTTTTTTGCGTTTACACAAGATATTGTACACTCTCGGAATATGAAGATAGTTCGAGAACATTATTTGATATTATTCAATCGAAAATGGAACCTTTCATTGAAGGGAATAGTAGGGAAGCCATAATACAATTATTCTACAATAGTCAATTAGCATTGTTCTTCGATGGTATTGATGATATCATTGATGAGAAAAAGAGAAAAAAATTTTTTGGTGAAGCTAATCAATTAATGGGATCAGATAATCAAAATTTTTTCTTCTTTACAACTCGAGGAAATCGTTATAAGTACGAGCTCGGGAAAAAAAATACTTTCTACCTAACAGGCTTGTCTGATAGTATAATTCAAAATGATTTAATTCAAGTTAGAGGATATAGTAATCTGCCTAAATCATACCTTGAATTATTTAGAAACCCTTTGTTGTTTAGAATTGGAAAGACTATTTTGGCTGACAAGCAAAACAAGGAGTTGTTAAATAGAACCCAAATTTTTACAGAATATTTCGAGAACAATTATCACAATAACAACAATTATCTAGAATTATCCCTACATAACACATTGAATCTTTTTGGCCGGTTTTCTTATGAACATTTTGAACAATCAAGTTTTGAATATATTGAAATTGATCAAATAATAAGTAGTTACTCGGATGTTGCGCTGAATCAAAGGAGTCTAATTGATTATTTTATAAATTTTGGAATATTTAGTGTTTCAAATAAAATCACTTTTTCTCATAAATTATTTAAGGAATATAGTGCGGCGTACTATATAGCTAAGAATCTAAATGTTTCTTCAAATCCAAAATTTTTTGAAAAACTTGTCTATGATGAAAAATGGCAAGAGGTAGTTATTTTTATTTCAGGATTATGTTCAACTATTGAGGAACAGGATAAATTTTTAGATTTTGTTTTGCAACATAATTTACCTCTGTATATTGAGTGTGTTAATTCTAAAAATGATTTATTAAGAAAAAATGGAGTAACAAATTTTTCTACAGAGAACACAATTAAAAGAATGCTATCAGAAATTCATAAAACGTATAAATTTATTATAGAGAATTACTTTTATTCTATTTCAGATCAATTTGAACCATTTTTCAAAGAAGAGGAAAAATTAGAATTTAAGATAAGTATTACAGGAGGTATTAATGAATCAAGTCTGTATTACTGGTTTGACATTGTTGATAAATGTGCACCGGATATAAAAATTATTAGTGCTGGTAATATTAGGCAGGCTAATCAGGAGTACCTAGAAAATATATTGACAAAAAAGGCTAGTATGATACAGCGTAGTACGAATCTAGAATTATCTGGGCTTGTGGGTGATAGTGGGAGAAAAATAGCAATAGATGTTATTAAGGATAATCTAAACAAGATACTGAAAGATCAATCATTACCAGCAAGTCACTATGTTTTATGTGAGATTTTAAAAGAAACCATAGATGGAGTACCTTGGCTTAAAGATATTGAGGATATTGGTCAAATGAGTAAAGAAGTTTCAAAAAGGATTCATGATGTTCTTGAAGAATCTCCAAGTGTTCCACAGATTTTTACTTCAGAAGGAGTCGAGTTGTTCAGTTTAAATAGATTGTTATCTCTTTTACAATGTGCTAATGTTAATTATAAGAGTTCCATTGTACCTGGTCGAGATAGGGAATACACAGAATCAAACGGTCTAGTATTAGACTTATATTCTACTGAAAGAAAAATAGAAATCGCTGAGACTTTTTTTAAGTTCGCTGAAGTAAGTTATCTAGAGATGGTAAAAAACAGCTTCCCTAATATTTACAAGTATTTTTCTAAGTATCAAGACATGCCCTATAAATTACGAATTATTTATTGGGAAAGTAACAGAGAACCTTGGGTAGATATTTATCATGTAGCTCATTTAGAATATGATAATTCCGTTGAAGTTAGACTTGGTGATTTAGAAGATGATCTTTGGGATATTTATAATGAAATAACCCAAAGTTATCAATCATTAAATAGAGCATCTGCAGATGTTTGTATAAGGAGTATTCGCTTTTCAAACCTCTTGTTCTCAAGAAATCTTAGTGAGAATACTCCATTAACTGACTATATCTATAAAGACATAAAGAGCAGCTTAGAAGAGATTTTTGGGGAAATATGAATAATCCCGACTTTATTATCTAAAAATGGAAAAAGCTCAGCAAATCCCTTGTATTTCAAGAGGTTCGCTGGTCTTTTTCCTACTAGCTATAATTGTAGCAACTTTTGAAGGAATAACAAGAGTACCCAGTTCATCTGATACTTTTGGAAAGAAACATGCTAGAATAAATCCTGTAGAAAAGTGAAGACGGTGGCTCCAGATTTTCGATAGAGAGGGTGATGCCTATGGGTAATTCATCAAAATCTGACAGGAAGGAGGAGCGCTTTTTGACCGCCTTTGAAGTTGTGCAGACTATCTTTTTCTTTGCTAGTTTTAGCATTGAGTTGATCGGTCTCTGCTATCTAATCTTCAAAGATGGCGACAAAAAATAATCCGTCCCTTTACTTTGACGAGTAGGACGGATTAAATCTGTTTAACGAGTCACCGTCTTAAACGGTTCTACTTTGAGCTGGATTGCCGTCCAGCTCTTTTTATGTTTCGATTATAACACATTTTGTTGTTAAGGGTAAAAAGGAAAGTGCAAGTTTTAGGGAGTTTTTTGGATTATATAGTCATTTGAAACAAGAACAAGACAACATAAACAGGAACCATATCCCTTAAATTATCCAATTCTTTAAGGAATTGAGCTACTTTTTCGGGATCTTGTTCGTAGT
>NZ_WSRS01000127.1 GCF_009767945.1 Streptococcus danieliae
TTTTTTTTCACTTATCAGTTTACTAGGAATTGCTTTTTTTTGCACTCTGAATTACAAAAAAAGTTGCATGGAGAGCAAGCTTTCCACACAACTTATTATAGAACCCTTTTTTGATGTCTAACTTTGGGATGTCTCAACTTTCCTTTAAGTATCTTTGTAAAAAACCAGCTATCTCAGAGAGAGCTGGGTAAGTTGCTTGTTTTTGATGGTATAGGGTTTAAGGTTACTCTAATCTACTTTTTGAAGTTAGGGATTTGAAAGATTTCTTTAAAGTTTACCCTCAACCCATCTGAGAAACCGTGTCATGTTTTTCTTTTTGTGATAGTATTAGTGTGAGAAATGATTTTACAGTTGTGAAAGAATAGATAGGAGGACAAGCAATGTCAGAACCATTATTTTTAGAATCGGTGATGCAGGAAAAAATCTGGGGTGGTCGTAAATTACAGGATGTTTTTGGATACGAGCTGCCAAGTGGTAAGGTCGGAGAATACTGGGCCATTTCAGCTCATCCGCATGGGGTGTCGACTGTAAAAAACGGTGTTTATCAAGGCCAGAAGCTTGATGACTTGTATGCAGAGCATCGGGATTTGTTTGGGAATCGTCCGGAGCCTGTGTTCCCCTTGCTTACGAAAATTTTAGATGCTAATGATTGGTTGAGTGTTCAGGTTCATCCGGATGACCAGTATGGTTTAGCTCATGAAAAGAGTCTTGGAAAAACAGAGTGTTGGTATGTGCTTGATGCTGAACCAGGTGCGGAGATTATCTACGGCCATGAGGCCCAGTCTCAGGAAGAACTTCGCCAACAAATTGAATCGCAAAACTGGGAGCAATTATTAACCAAGGTGCCTGTGAAAGCGGGAGATTTCTTCTATGTGCCGAGTGGTACGGTTCATGCGATTGGTGCGGGGATTATGATTTTAGAAACCCAGCAGTCCAGTGACGTTACCTATCGTGTGTATGATTTTGAACGGGTTGATGAGCAGGGCAATCGTCGGGAGCTGCATATTGACCAGTCGGTTGCGGTTTCAACGATTGGCAAACCAGCAAATAGTCGGCCAACTTCTTTGCAGCTAGGGAATCTTACATCGACCCTCCTGGTTGCCAATGACTTTTTTGTGGTCTATAAATGGGATGTGGTAGGGCCGGTTTCCTTCCACCAGCAAGCGGATTACTATCTCGTGAGTGTTCTCGAGGGTCAAGGGAGCTTGGCTGTGGATGGTCAGACCTATTCCTTGCAAAAGGGCGATCATTTTATCCTGCCTAATAACGTTAAAGATTGGACTTTTGATGGTGACTTATCACTAATTGCGAGTCATGTTTAGATTTATAAGAAAAGTAGCCTGTAAAAAAGGCTGCTTTTCTTCTTGTTTAAAAATAGTCAAAAAAATTGACTATAAAAGACTTTGCTCTATACTGAACTTATTAAAGCAAGGGCTAAGAGGGAGGGGTTCTATGGAGTTTAAAACTTATGTCCGCATGATGTATGAACAGACGGTTCTGTATGAGCGTTTTGCTAGAAAGTATGACCTTCATCGAAATTCGCTTCAGATTTTGCTTTGGATTCTGAACTACCCCAAGGAGACTGGCTATTACATGACCCAGTAGCCGTCTATGAAGCTGCACGAAGAGGGATTGTCAAGGGAGTGGGACAGAACTAATTTTTTTCAAAATTAGTTCGTAGTCCCACCCCCGCAAGGTTGATTAGGTCGGGTTCGTAGTCCTCTCAGCGAGTCAGGAATTGACTCGCTGAGCCTATGATATGGACGAACATGAAATGTTCGCTATCAAGCGAACGATTGGAGTTTGCTTCGCAAACAAGATTTGGTACTCTCTAGACCCAATCAACTACTGCGTCAAAGGTATTTTGCTAATCATAAAGAGAGAGGCTAGACTTTTGTCCCAGCCTCTGAAGCCGATGGAGTATCAGAACACCTATGCCTTGGCAGTCTCACAAACTTTTGCCAAGAAACACCAACTGGCGAAGATTTCAGACTTAGCCAAGATCCAATCCCAACTGCAAGCGGGCTTTTCGCTGGAATTTAATGACCGCCCTGACGGCTATCTTGGCCTCGAAAAAGTCTACGGCCTAAACTTCAAGGTCAACACCATGGAGCCATCACTGCGCTATCAGGCCATCCAGACAGGAGCCGTCAATCTGATTGATGCCTACTCGACAGACAGTCAACTTAAACAATACAACCTCTTTGTACTGGAGGATGATCGCCAACTCTTCCCACCCTATCAAGGAGCCCCTTTAATGCGGGCAGACTTGTTGGAAAAACACCCAGAACTGGAAGGGATTCTGAATCAACTAGCTGGAAAAATAACTGCTAGTCAGATGTCAGAGATGAACTATCAGGTTGATGTAGAAGGGAAAACAGCCGCTAGTGTTGCCCATGACTATTTGGTCAAAGAAAAATTGCTCCAAAAATAGAGGATCTAAAAGGGTTATAGCGTTACAGAATTGGCAATTATCCTGTAATCTGTGACATTATAGACGATGAACTCGTAGTCTTGGCTCTTGAAGTCGGCCATAGGAAAGAAGTTTACAAACGTTGATAAAAGTACACCTTTATGGAGTTGACAGCACGAGGCTGGGACAAAAACCCCTCTGACTAACGCAAAAAGCAACGGTTTTAAAGCCGTTGCTTTTTGCCTTATGGAGATAGTCTTGATACAATATAATTAGGACAAAATACTGAGAAAGGCTATCCCATGTACATTCACTATAACACAAATCAAACCACCTTACCACTAGAAATTGCTTCAGTCTTACCACAGGATCATATTGTTTTCA
>NZ_WSRS01000128.1 GCF_009767945.1 Streptococcus danieliae
CCCCCACCACAGGGAAAGCATCTCATAGAAATTCGAAAGAAGCCGGATTCGGATTGACGTTAAAACCATCTCAACACCCTTATTAAAAAGCTAAATAATAAAAGCCTAAAACTGTCAGTTTTCAGGGATTCCACACAACTTGACAAAGAGCCCAAAAAAGCCTGTTACCACAGGCTTTTTTGTTTTTCTGACCCAAATAATTTTGGTGTTCTATTAGAATGTTTGTTTTTGTTATTTTCGAGAAAGGATAGAGCTATCTGATGTGCTAGAATCGACCAAATCCATTCTACAAACACCTTTCGGCGAGTGACAGAGGCAAAATAGAGCTTCTCAGTAACGAAGGACAGTAGCAAGCAGCTATTTCATGTATTCTAAGAAGAAATCGCTCAATCATTAGTCGTGAACTTAAGCGTGGGATTGCATCATAACTCCAGAAACAAATAGTGGAGGTGAGCTGCTGAACGTCATTTTACGATTTTCGGACAATTCATGAGAATTCATTTTATAAAGTTTTGTGTCTATTTCTGTTTATAAGTTGCAGAATGTGGTACAATGGGTAAGTTACAATGAAGTTGGTGGGATGGGAGCGTGTGCTCAAAATGGATGGCATCTCATCGCCTGTTCCTTGGGATAGGGACCGAAATTGTAAGAGGTCCATCCGAATCGATTTGATAGAAAGAAGATACCATTGAAATTTATAGAATTAGGTTTATCGCAAGAATTATTGACTGAAATTGAGAAAGCCGGTTTTGAAGAAGCCAGCCCCATTCAGGAGCAGACGATTCCCTTGGCCTTGACTGGCAAAGACGTTATTGGTCAGGCACAGACTGGTACAGGGAAAACGGCTGCTTTTGGTTTGCCAACCTTAGAAAAAATTAGACCACAAGAGGCGACGATTCAGGCCTTGGTAATTGCGCCAACGCGGGAATTGGCGGTTCAGAGTCAAGAGGAGTTGTTCCGCTTCGGGCGCTCTAAAGGTGTGCGGGTTCGCTCCGTTTATGGGGGATCCAGCATTGAGAAGCAAATCAAGGCTTTGAAGGCAGGGGCGCATATTGTTGTGGGAACACCGGGTCGTCTCTTGGACTTGATCAAACGCAAGGCTTTGAAACTGGATAAGATTGAAACCTTGATTTTGGATGAGGCCGATGAGATGTTGAACATGGGCTTCTTGGATGATATTGAAGCGATTATTGAGCGCGTGCCAGCGGATCGTCAAACCTTGCTCTTCTCAGCAACCATGCCAGATGCTATTAAGCGGATTGGGGTGCAATTTATGAAAGAGCCGGAGCACGTCAAGATTGCTGCCAAGGAATTGACAACGGAATTGGTTGATCAATACTATATCCGGATTAAGGAACAAGAGAAGTTCGACACTATGACGCGGCTTATGGATGTGGAGCAGCCAGAATTGGCTATTGTCTTCGGTCGGACCAAGCGTCGGGTCGATGAGTTGACGCGTGGTTTGAAAATTCGTGGTTTCCGTGCAGAAGGAATCCATGGAGACTTGGATCAGGGCAAACGGCTACGGGTTCTTCGAGATTTCAAAAATGGGAACTTGGATGTCTTGGTCGCAACAGACGTTGCAGCGCGTGGTTTGGACATCTCAGGTGTGACCCATGTCTATAACTATGATATTCCACAAGATCCGGAAAGCTATGTTCACCGGATTGGACGTACAGGTCGGGCTGGTAAATCTGGTCAATCCGTAACCTTTGTTTCTCCAAATGAGATGGGCTACCTTCAAATTATTGAGAACTTGACCAAAAAACGGATGAAGGGTCTCAAACCACCAACAGCAGAAGAAGCCTACCAAGCGAAAAAGAAAGTTGCACTTGGGAAAATTGAACGCGACTTTGCGGCAGAAGACTTCGCAGCCAAGGCTACTAAAGTCAGTAAGGATGCCCAGCAATTGGCGAGTGAATTTTCTCCAGAAGAATTGGCAGCTTACATCTTAACTCTGGTAGTACAAGACCCAGCAGATCTACCAGAAGTAGAAATTGCCCGTGAAAAACCCCTGCCATTTAAACCATCTGGCAACGGCTATGGTGGCCGTGGCCGTGGCGGCCGCCGTGACGGTGGCTACCGCTCCGGAAATCGCGATCGGAACCGTCGTGACAATTACCGCGACAACCGCCGCAACGACCGCTATGACCGTGACAACCGCTACCGTAAAAACAAAAACCAAAAACCACAAAACACCTCCAGCGAAAAGAAAACCGGCTTCGTCATCCGCAACAAAGGAGATAAGTAAAAATTAGAGAGCGAGGTAGGTCCAGTGGACATTTTTACCCCGAGCCTAAAAATTAGAGAGCGGTCAAGGGGTCAGCAATTGACTTCTCGAGTTTCTAAATCAAGGAATAGAAGCGTTCTCTATTTTGATGACCGATTGGAGTTTGCTTTGTAAATAGGGTTGAACCTCAAGCAATTGCTGTTGCTTAAATTAAACGAACCACTTTCCAAACGGAGAGTGGTTTCCTTGTTTTAGGGTCTAATATTAAGGTTCTTTGTCAAGTTGTGTGGAATCCCTGAAAACTGACAATATAGAATAAAGACCATCTTCCTTGAGGCTGGGACAAAAGTCTCATAAAGCCTAAAAAGGAGAGATTCATCTACTGAAATGAGTCTCTCCTTTTCTTTTAGAATCTCCTCTTCCTATATTTGAGGAGATTATTGGCCATGAGAACCAATCCCATGTCAATTTTTACTTGTCGTTTTCCTCGTAGGTTACAACGTTTGTAACCTAAACAAGCCTTTACCTGTCCAAAGACAGGTTCCAC
>NZ_WSRS01000129.1 GCF_009767945.1 Streptococcus danieliae
TACAATATTTGTCGTTTTGAACAGATCAAACGACTGAATTTGAATACATGGGCTTAGTGCGCCCAAAAATCAGAATTCTCCCGATAATCGGGATAGAAAAGTAGGAAATACAGGGACTTTTGCTGGAAATTGGAGGGCAAGAGTCCCTTCTTTTTTTATATGACGGAATACTTCTGGTTTTTAGAGGTGCCCTTATATCTTTTTATAAAGGAGTAGTCTTATGCTGAAAACTAAGAAACTGGTCATAATGGTTATTGCATTTTTATCTGTAGCCTTCGTTCTCCCTGTTTCGGCTGTCTCTCATCGTGGAGGGGAGTGGACTTATGGAGCACACCATAATCCAAATAATTGGGGAGCTTTCTCAAATTATTATCATGGAGGCCAGCATCATTGGTCTTATGTAGGCAGTACAGCTCGGAATAATCAGAGAACTGCTTATGCGGGAGCTCATGCAACTTCGTATGCATTCATCAATACAAATGTTGGAGAGTATGTTGTCTTTGATGCAGGTTGGTAGAGATTGCCGTAAAACATTTCTGATTGCTATAATGAATTAGTTCATTTTTGGGGGCGGAATTATTTCTGCCCCCTATTTTGGAATTAGGAGGCAGATGATGAAGAAAGTTTTCATTGTTATATCGAATGTATTGCTTAGTTTATTCTTTGTTTGGGTTTTGACAATTTGGAGCGATACATATATATCCTATTATTATCCAAATATTGCTGTATTTGACTCTAGTCCTGAGACTAATTTTCAACAAGTAGCAGAATCTTTGGATAGGCTGGCGTATCAAACCGATAGTCTGATTGCAATTCAATCTCAAGATCCGAATTCAGAAGGGAAACCGGTTTTCTCCTATATGACTTTTGGAAGGGGAGAGCTGCCAAGTGAACTTTTGGAAAAGACTTATAAAGAGGGTGAAAATCTTAGTCTTGAGACGAATTACTTTATCTTTGAAGGTGACTTAGATTTTCAAAGATTGAAGAAGGAGTTAAGTCAGTTTGGATTAACCAATATGTATCTATCAAGCCCGTCTCAATTTTCTACACTAGTTTTAGCGGTCAGCAATGGTTTTCAATTAATTGGATTACTAATTTTCTTATTAACATTTGCTTCATTGACTCTTATCAGCCAGATTGGTTATTTGAAGACTTCAGGTATTCGGCTTATTTCAGGAGAGCGACGGTGGTCCATTTTTCTTAGACCGCTTGTGCAAGATTTAAAATCGATAGGAGTCGGTTTAGCTGTTGGAGGAATTCTTACTTTTATTTTGAAATTTGTGTTCTCGCTTCCGTCTATATCCCTTATGACAATTGTGGTGGGGTTAATCGTTTATAATCTACTTTTACTATTGATTGATCTGTTCTTTGCTCAGTTATTTGCAGTTGGTGTTAAGAAGGTCCATTTGATGCAAATGATTAAGGGGGAAATTCCTGTTAGAGGTGTTATTAGTCTTATTTTAATGGGACAGTTATTAGCTATTATAATCATTTCGGTGGGAATGGGAAGTGGTTTGAATTATTCAAAAGCCTGGGAACAACAAAAACAAGGGCAGGAGGCATGGATTCAGGAGAAGGACCTTATTTCCCTCTCTATTAGCCGTGAGGGTATAGATGTGGGGGGGAATAATGAGGATATGCAAAGGAAACAGGAGATTTGGTATCAGTTAGTATCTCAGGCTGTATCAGAGCAGAAAGCTTTGTTAGCGAGACACCAATTGGTTGATCGTGTGATGCAAAATGGAATCAATTCCTCTAAAAATTTATCCCTATCTACAGACTGGCAGGATTATGGTCCTTCTGGTAATGTCCTTTTTGTCACACCACAATATTTGAAACATCAAAATATTTCTGTAGATGTAGCGATTGATGAGAAACTACAGCATTTAGATACAGGGGAGTTTGTCTTATTGTTACCTGACTTCCTTCGCTCGGAAGAGGAACACTATAAATCTGTTTTTGAGGAAGATGTGACAAATCGTATGGCCAGTAAAGATAGCCGTTAAGAGATGGAAGCGACAGTGGGTTATTTAGAATCGGGGAAGGACCGATTTGTTTACAATAGCACCCCGATTTCCTACCAGCAGTTTCTAAAAGATCCAATTATTGTTGTAGTGACACCAGAATCGACAGGAGAGCAATCAGTCCTGTTTTGGTCGGATGCTATACAGAATTATGTATTTTTTAATCAGTTATCAGATATTCAAGAGTTACTTGAGAAGCAAGGAATCAAAAACTGGGTTGGGGAATTACAACCCGCTTCTCAAATCTATATTCAGTTGTTAGAGAATGTTCAGCGGGAACGTTGGATTATGTTCATAGGAGTTGTATTTGGAGTAGCCACATCTATCTTACTGTTTAGTAGCATGAATAGGCTTTATTTCGAAGAATTTAGACGGAGAATTTTTATTAACCCGAATTATTCATAGATAACTAAAAAAACTTCCAGAATCCCTGATAGATCAAGGTTTCTAGAAATTTTTGATTTTCACCCATTGGGTGAGACATATGACTGGACAAAAAAAGGGTTCCCCTTTATGATATAAGCATCAAAAAAATCACAATCAGAAAGGAAACCCATATGTTTAGTCTAACAAATAACAGTTCTAAAAACAACACTTTTTCTTTCGA
>NZ_WSRS01000012.1 GCF_009767945.1 Streptococcus danieliae
ACTACGAACAAGATCCCGAAAAAGTAGCTCAATTCCTTAAAGAATTGGATAATTTAAGGGATATGGTTCCTGTTTATATTGATGAGACAGGGTTTGAAACTTATTTCTATCGGGAATACGGACGCTCTTTGAAGGGACAGTTGATAGAAGGTAAGATATCTGGAAGAAGATTCCAACGGATATCTTTAGTTGCAGGTCAAGTAGATGGTGAACTTGTAGCTCCCATGACTTATGAAGATACCATGACTAGTGATTTTTTCGAAGCCTGGTTTCAACAATTTTTACTAGCTAGTTTGGACAGCCCATCCGTTATCATTCTGGATAATGCAAGGTTTCATAGAATGAGTCGTCTAAAAGTATTGTGCGAAGAACAAGGACATAAACTCTTGCCTCTTCCCCCCTACTCACCTGAGTATAATCCTATTGAAAACACATGGGCTCATATGAAAAAACACCTCAGAAAAGTATTGCCCAGTTATGACAATTTTCTGGATGCTTTGTTGTCTTGTTCTTGTTTCAAATGACTATAAAAGATCCAGTACTTTTGCTAGAGTATATAGGAGGCTCGGGTTGGATGGCAATCAGGGGCTCCAAGATCTCGGCGACATATTTTTTAGCCTCCATCTTTCTTTGATCTGAGCTATCGTCAAATTTTGAGTCGCTGCCTAAGATTCTAAAGTGTGAAAACTTACCTTGTCCAGTAAAATAATAGAGCTCATCATTTTTATAAACAACATATTGTTCAGGTGATCCATTTAAATATATTTTGGGATTTTCCTTATAAATTGTTGAATGTCCATCAAAGTCATAGTGAATCGAGTCATCTTCTAGTCTGGGGATATAATCGAGATTATCGACAATCATGACCATAACCGGATCATAATTGGGGTTGTGGTCTAGATTTTGGGCATAGTAAACAGAATAGTGAATGAGATTTGCTTGGAGGTCATAGTAGGTTTTGACGAGGAAGATACAGAGGCTGAGAATACTTATAGTTAGGATGAATTTTTCATAAAGCTTTCCCTTTTACAGGTAGAGTTTGGACAGTTCGATCCTATTGAAAACGTCTGCCGTAGGTGATGTTAAAGAGCCATTGAAGATTTTCACCTTTAGGCGGTTTGGGTTGGATGGCGATCAGGGGCTCTAAGATCTCAGTGACATATTTTTTAGCCTCCATCTTTCTTTGATCTGAGTTATCGGTAAGCTTTGGATCACTAGACAACACTCTGAAGTGAGAAAATTTCCCTTGCTCGGTAAAGTAATAACCATCACGATGGTTATTGCTTTTATTAACGAAATAATATTCGCTTGAACCTCTTGTTATATACATCTCATGATTAGCACTATAAATGGTAGAGTGTCCATCGAAGTCATAGTGAATCGAGTCATCTTCTAACCGAGGGATATAGTCGAGGTTATCCACAACCATGGCCATAACAGGATCATAGTCAGGATCATGGTCTAGATTTTGTGCATAGTAGACAGAATAGTGGATGAGGTTTCCTCTGAGGTCATAGTAGGTTTTGATGAGGAAGATGACAAGGCTAAGGAGGCCTAGGGTTATAAAAAGTTTTTTCATGTATTACACCTCCTGTTTTTTAATGCTTTTATTATACTGTTCTTTTTGCCAAAATGGGTCTCCTTTGTCCGCCAATTTTGGCTTCCAATCTTAATCGCGAGGAAACTCTGGGTTTCAACTATTTTTTCTGCTTCAAGCCCTCTCCCTGTGCTATACTTATAGTTATGGATAAAAATATCACAAAAATTGCTACAGAGTTAACGATTACCCAGGCTCAGGTTGCGACTGTCCTGGACCTGCTTGCTGAGGGGGCGACGATTCCCTTTATTGCCCGTTATCGGAAGGATAAAACAAAAGGGTTGGATGAAGTGGACATCAAGGCGATTGCTGACCGAATGGCTAGTTTGACAGCCTTGGATGAGCGACGGGGAGCTATCTTGGCCAAGTTGCAAGACCAGGGGCAGCTAACGCCTCAGCTGGAAGCAGCCTTGCAGGCTGCGGAAAAATTGGTGGAGCTGGAAGAACTCTATCTGCCCTTTAAGGAGAAAAAGCAGACCAAGGCCAGTCTGGCTAAGGAAGCCGGTTTGTCGCCTGTAACCCGTTTACTTTTCCAGGGTCAGGAAGATCTGGAAGCGGAGGCTCAGAAGTATGTGTCTGAGGCCTACCCAAGTCCTCGAGCGGTGATTGATGGGGCTAAGGAGATTGCGATTGAAGCTCTTTCGGAAAACCACGGTTTGCGGGCTTGGCTCTACAAGGAGATTCGGGATAATTCCCATCTGACTGCCCAGCTCAAAGATGCGGACAAGGATCCCAAGCAGGTTTTTCAAAACTACTACGAGTTTGCGGAGGGTCTGGCTAGCCTTCCGGGTCACCGGGTGTTGGCTTTAAATCGTGGTGAAAAACTAGGGGTGCTCAAGGTCAAGTTTGTCCATCAGGTGGAGAAGGTGCAGCGTTTCTATCTGGCGCGTTTTGCTCAGAGAACCCAGCTCCTGACGGAGGTGGTTGACGAGGCTTTGAAAAAACGGCTCTTTCCAGCCATGGAACGTCGGGTGCGGTCTGAGCTTTTAGAAATGGCCGAGGAAGGGGCAATTCAGCTCTTTTCAGAGAATCTGCGGCACCTGCTTTTAACAGCTCCGTTGAAAGGTAAGGTGGTCCTTGGTTTTGACCCAGCCTTTCGGACAGGGGCGAAATTGGCTGTTGTGGATCAGATGGGTCATCTCCAAACAACTGAGGTGATCTACCCCGTGAAACCGGCTAGCAAGGCGCAGATAGAAGCCGCCAAGGAGCGTCTGAGCCAATTGATTCAGGAGTGGCAGGTGGAGTTGATTGCGATTGGCAATGGGACGGCCAGTCGGGAAAGCGAAGCCTTTGTGGCGGAGGTGCTCAAGGACTTCCCGGAAGTGGCCTATGTGATTGTCAATGAGAGTGGGGCGTCGGTTTATTCAGCCAGTGAATTAGCACGGCAGGAGTTTCCAGAGCTACCGGTTGAAAAACGCTCAGCTATCTCTATTGCCCGACGCCTCCAGGATCCACTGGCGGAGTTGGTGAAGATTGATCCGCAATCGATTGGTGTGGGGCAGTACCAGCACGATGTGAGCCAGAAAAAGCTTCGTGAACAGTTGGACTTTGTGGTGGAAACAGTGGTGAACCAGGTTGGGGTCAATGTCAATACGGCCAGCCCAGCCTTGCTTAGCCATGTGTCCGGTCTTAATAAAACGATTTCTGAAAATATTGTGGCCTACCGCCAAGAAGTCGGAGCCTTCCAGACCCGACAGGAATTGAAGAAGGTGGCTCGGCTTGGAGCCAAGGCCTTTGAACAGGCAGCTGGTTTCTTGCGGATTCCGGATGCAGGAAATATTCTCGATCAAACTGGGGTTCACCCGGAAAATTATGGGGTTGTCAAAGACTTGTTGGCTCACTTGGGAATTAAAGATCTGGATGCTGCAGCTAAAAAAAGCTTGGCTGCCCTGCCAATCGTGGAGACAGCCGAGATCTTGGGAGTAGGTCCCCTAACCTTGGAGGATATTGTGCAAGACCTGCTTAAACCCGGTCGCGATCTGCGGGATTCTTTTGCAGGGCCACAGCTGCGCCAGGATGTCTTGGATATTTCAGACTTGAAACCGGGTCAAAAGCTGGAGGGTGTGGTCCGGAATGTGGTTGACTTTGGAGCCTTTGTCGATATTGGGGTCCACGAAGATGGTTTGGTTCACATTACCCAGCTCAGCAAGAACTTTGTCAAGCATCCTAGTCAGGTCGTTTCAGTTGGTGACTTGGTGACGGTCTGGGTTTTGGAAGTTCAGATTCCGCAAAATCGTATCAGTCTGACCATGGTGGAAGATCGTGGATCTAACTAAGTATGTGCAAGCTGTTTCCTTGGAGGATTTTGGCAAACCTTTCCGCCATCAGGCTGTTTGGAATCGGCGGTTGCGGACCTCTGGTGGGCGCTTTTTCCCCCACGATGGCCATCTGGACTTTGCCCCTCGGATCCTGGAGGAATATGGGGAAGCCCTTTTTCGCCAGATTGTGCGGCATGAGCTGACCCATTACCATCTTTATTTTGAGCAAAAGGGCTATAAACACGGTGATGCTGATTTTAAGAAGCTCTTAAAAGAAGTGGATGGACTCCGCTATGCACCGCCTCCCAAACAAAGAACTGTTCACGAGTATCTGTGCCGAGAGTGTGGCCAGGTTTTTCAGCGCCAGCGTCGGATCAATTTGGAACGAATGCGCTGTGGTGCTTGTGGAGGGCGCTTAAAAATTCGGTAAATCGGCCTCAAGGCCGATGATGGGGGCTGAGGAGCTTGCTATAATAGCTGTAGAAAGTGAGGGATTCGTATGACTAAGTACTATAAAATGCGAAAAGGAAAGATTGTTAGTGGTGTCTTAGCCGGGTTGGCGGATAAATTCAAGATGGATGCGACCCTAGCTCGGGTGCTGTTCGCCATCTTTTTCCTCATAACGGAAGGAACTGCGCTCTTCCTCTATATTCTCCTGTCTGTTATTTTGCCGTATAAGGAAGATTTGCTTGAATACGATGAGGTGACCTATAGAGACGGTCGGCGCCGCAAAACGGCTCAAGTCGTCGAAGAGGATGATTGGACTTGGTAGTCTCAGAGGCTGGGCACGGCCCAGCCTTTCTTTTTCATGAGGGGGCAAAGGAAAATTGTCATGAATCCCCTGAGATGCTATAATAAGGGCAGAAAGAAAAAGGAGGATGCCATGGCTGTCACAGTTAGAGAAGTGATGGAAAAGATCCGTCTGGAACATATCTATGGTACAGATGAACTCTTGGATAAAACCATCTCAACCGGGGATATTTCCCGGCCCGGTTTGGAAATGACAGGTTATTTTGATTATTATTCCCCTGAGCGTGTGCAGTTGATTGGGATGAAGGAGTGGTCCTATCTCGGGCATATGACGGCCCATAACCGCTACCAAGTTCTCAAAAATATGCTGCGAGATGAGACGCCTGCGGTGATCATTGCGCGTGGTTTGCATATTCCGGATGAATTACTGTTGGTGGCCGAGGAGAATCAGGTTGCCATCTTGCGGTCGAGTACGGCGACCAGTCGCTTGTCGGCTGAGTTATCCCGCTATCTGGACTCCCGCTTGGCTGAACGCACCAGTGTCCATGGTGTCCTGATGGATATTTATGGGATGGGGGTACTGATCCAGGGTGATTCCGGGATTGGGAAAAGTGAGACGGCCCTGGAACTGGTCAAACGTGGCCACCGTTTGGTTGCGGATGACCGGGTCGATATCTATCCTCGGGATGAAATGACCCTTTGGGGTGAGCCGGCGCAGATTTTACGGCATCTTCTTGAAATTCGTGGTGTTGGCATCATTGATGTGATGAGTCTTTATGGGGCTAGTGCTGTAAAAGATTCTTCCCAAGTTCAGCTCAGTGTCTACTTGGAAAATTACGACAATACCAAGCAGTTTGACCGTTTGGGGAATAATCCAGAAGAATTTGAAATTGATGGGGTTGCGATTCCACGAATCCGGATTCCGGTTAAGACGGGACGTAATATTTCTGTGGTGATTGAAGCTGCAGCCATGAATTATCGGGCCAAAGAAATGGGCTTTGACGCTACCAAAACCTTTGAAGAACGTCTGACCCGTTTGATTGCTGAGAATGAGGAGCGTGACCAATGAACCCGATAGCTTTTGAGCTAGGTCCCTTTGCCGTTCGTTGGTATGCCTTGTTTATTGTCAGTGGATTGGTCCTGGCGGTCTGGCTCTCCATGCGAGAGGCCAAACGGAAGGGGTGGGATCCTGATCTTATCTTGGATTTTGTGCTCTGGGGCTTTCCAATTGGGGTTATTGGTGCGCGGATTTATTATGTCTTCTTCCAATGGCCCTACTACCAAGCCCATCCAGCAGAAATCCTAGCCATTTGGAATGGTGGGATTGCCATCTATGGAGGATTGATTGCAGGTGGTTTATTCTTGATCTGGTATTCCCGGCGCCACCTTTTATCGGCCTGGACCTTTTTAGACCTTGTGGCACCAGGTGTGCTGATTGCGCAAGCCATCGGCCGTTGGGGAAATTTTGCTAACCAGGAAGCCTATGGGGCAGTAGTTGAGCATCTGGATTACCTGCCAACCTGGATGCAGCAACAGATGTTTATCGAAGGAGCCTATCGCCAGCCGACCTTCCTGATGGAATCCATTTGGACAGCCCTCGGTTTTGTGATTCTAATCAGCCTTCGTCACAGACCTCGCCTCTTTAAAGAAGGTGAACTAGCCCTTTTTTACCTGATTTGGTATGGCACAGGTCGTTTCTTTATTGAAGGTTTGCGGACAGACAGTCTGCTCTTGGGGCCTCTACGGGTCTCCCAAGTTCTATCCCTGGTCCTTGTGATGCTTGGTTTAGGCCTCTGGATTTATCGACGTAAACAGCAGCAACTTGCTTGGTATCAAGCAGCTTAGCAGAAGGAGAAATTATGGTAGAAATTGCCTTTACCCTCGTGGGCCTAGCCCTTGCGGTATTCTTTGTTTATTTAACAATCTTTATTCATAAATTGGGAAAAACGGTGGATGAGACCAACCGAACGATTAAACTGTTGACAACCGATGCCAATGTTAGCCTGTATCAGGTAAATGAATTAATGGCTAAGGTTAACGTGCTGACCGATGATGTAGCCGGTAAGATGGAAGTCATTAACCCGCTCTTTGTCGCTGTTGCAGACCTCTCTGAAACGGTCTCAGATTTGAATAGCTCTGCCCGCAACCTTAGTGATAAGGCTGTTACAACAGGTGGTGGAGTGCGTTCGGCCCTTAGTCGGACTCTCTTGAGCACAGCCCTTTCGGGACTCGGATCAAAAAAGAAAGCAGGTAAATAACCATGAGCAAATTGTCATCTCTTTTATTAGGAGCCGTAACCGGTGCAGCCGCAGCCCTTTTTGTCCAAAGTAAAAAAGGACAAGAAGTAGCCAAACAAGCTAAAGATTGGTATGCGGATTACCAAGCGGACCCAGAAACAACCAAAGAAAAGGTTAGCCAAGCGGCGACCGATTTAGGCCAAAATGTTAGCCAACGCTACGATGATTTCAAGGCGGCAGTTCAATCTGGTGACATCACTGTCCAATCGGTGATGAATGATGTGAAAGCTTTTTCTGAAAAACAAGTTGAAACTTTGACTGAAAAGTTCGGTAGCAAGGAAGAAGTAGTTGAAAAGGTGAAAAAAGCCGTAACACCGGATCAAGAAATCGTGATTGACATCGATGTAGAGGAAGAGCTAGAGGTAGCAGACCAGCCCCTTAAAACCCTTCCTAAGGTGGCGGCAGTTCCCGCAGATTACCAAGAAGAAACAGAAAAATAGGAAAAGGTTTGGCCCTAGGGCCAAACCTTTTTAGGAGGAAAGTAATGACAAAAGTAGCCATCATCGGCGCCGGTATCGTCGGTGCCACCGCAGCTTTTTACCTCAGCCAAGAAGAGGGAGTGGAAGTGACTGTCTATGATCACGGAGTCGGTCAGGCCAGCAAGGCCGCAGCGGGCATTATCAGTCCCTGGTTTTCCCGCCGCCGCAACAAGGCCTGGTACCGCCTGGCTCGCCTAGGGGCTGATTTCTACCCCCGCTTGATGGAGGACTTAGCTGCAGCGGGTTCTACTAGTCAAGCCTACGAGCAGACGGGGGTCTTGGTGCTCAAGAAAAAAGAGGAGTACCTGGATGAGGTTATGGAACGAGCCCTGGCCAAACAAGCTGAGTCACCCCTCATGGGGGACTTGGAATTCTGGACACGCGATCAAGTCCAAGAACGCTTCCCTGGCCTCACAGGCTTCGACCGCGCCTTCTGGGCCAGTGGTGGGGGCCGTGTAGATGGAGCCGTCCTAGTCGCAGAACTGCTCCAGGCTGCAGGCCTGGAGCCTATTCGGAAAGAAGTACAGTTAGCTTGGGAGGGTGATCAGATCTTGGTGGATGGCCAAGCCTACGACAAGATTCTCTTGACTACTGGAGCATGGTTGGGACAGGTCCTCGAGCCCCTCGGTTATCAAGTTGATGTCCGCCCTCAAAAAGGCCAAATCCTGGACTACCAGCTCGACCAAGTAACGGACAAGCATCCCGTCGTTATGCCCGAAGGCGAAGCTGATCTGATCCCCTTTAAAGCCGGCAAACTCAGCCTTGGAGCCAGCCACGAAAATGACCAAGGCTTTGACCTCACAGAAGACCGCCAAGTCCTCCAAACCTTAATTGATCAGATGCGTCCCTACTACCCCGCCATCGCAGACTACCAGCCCACAGGCGTGCGCGTGGGCATCCGCGCCTATACCAGCGATTATTCTCCCTTCTTTGGCCCCCTGCCCGACCAGCCCAACACCTGGACCGTCAGCGGCCTCGGCTCAACTGGCCTCACAATCGGCCCCCTGCTCGGCCGAGAACTAGCCCTGGGCATCCTCGGAAAAACAGGCGACCTAGACCCAGCAGACTATCCGGTTGAGGGGTATGTGACACGGGATTAGGGATAATGGGAAGAGGGATAAAAAAAGAATCTTTTACAAAAACCACAATAGAACTCCATCTTGATTCCTTTCAAGATGGGGAATTCCATTGTGGTTTTTTTAGTGCAACTGTAGTTGTTGGATTTCTAGAGGTGAGGGCCTAGTTTGGACGTAAGCGCCCAATAACAAGGTATCTTCCGATAAAGTAGAAATCTAGCTATACTAGTCTCAGAAAACATGAGTAGAGGAGATTGGTTTAGTGGATGCGAATTTGTTTAGGACGATAAATCTTTGTGACCTCGGTCAGGTCTATTTGATAGCTGTCAAAATCACTGTCATAAATCTTTTTGAGAGATTTGTACTCCATAGGGATCTCCTAGATTGTATTCTGTACAAAATGCTCCATTTGAGCATAATGATGAAACCCTTATTCTTCATTATTGACAAAATGGACCTTTTGTCAATAATTAGCGATAAAAAGTTCAAGAAGATGAACAAAAAAGGTTATTTGCGAGGAAAGTCTAGTGAGCAGGGAGACCTGGCTACGATTTTTGGGTAGTCACTAAGCAGAAACGCTGAAAATATGATAGAATGAATTAGATACATACAAGAAATAAGAAAAGTTTGAGTTAGGAGCTATTATGAGTGTAGACAAGTTAGATCAGGATCCTGATTGGTTGTCCACTGTTCTCGCTACTTCGGAGACCATTGGGCCTAAATCTATCTTATTAATAACCCAATCCGATCGTTTTGAGATGTTGGAAGAGGCTTTGCGTAGAGCCAACTATAGTCTCATCGGCTGTTTCTTTTTAGACCAACCCAAGGAAGATTTAGAACAGGGGCAATTGAGTGCCACTAATCTGATGGAATTTACCCTGAGATCAACCGTTGATGAAGTCTTGATCTATCTACCAGAGGCGGTTGACCAGGTAAGTGACTGGATTCGGGGCTTTGAGACGATGGGGATCATGGTCCATGTTACGATTCCGGGTTATGAATATCCGAGTAGTTCGAAGCGAGAAGCCAGTATTGCGGGGATCCCTGTTACCAGCTATGCCCCAACCTTCCACAAGACGAGCGATCTGGTTCTGAAGCGAATCATAGATATCGCAGGAGCCTTGGTGGGGCTTGTAATCTGTGGCTTGGTTGGAGTGGTGCTTTATCCCTTGATTCGCCGCGATGGCGGACCAGCTGTTTTTACCCAGGACCGTGTTGGTCGCAATGGACGGATCTTTAAATTTTATAAATACCGTTCCATGTATATGGATGCGGAAGAAAGAAAAAAAGAGTTAATGGATCAGAATACGATGGAGGGTGGGATGTTCAAAATGGACAATGATCCCCGTATTACCCCCATCGGGGCATTTATCCGCAAGACCAGTCTGGATGAGCTGCCTCAGTTTTATAATGTTTTGCGAGGGGACATGAGTCTGGTTGGAACCCGGCCGCCGACGAAACAGGAATTCTTAGAATATACACCTGCTCAAAAACGCCGCCTGAGCTTTAAGCCGGGAATTACCGGTCTATGGCAAGTCAGTGGACGTAGTGAGATTACAAAGTTTGAAGACGTTGTGGCCTTGGATGTCGAATACATTCAAGATTGGCGGATTACAGACGATATAAAAATTCTGCTCAAAACCCTGAAGGTTGTGGCTTTTGGGAAGGGAGCGAAGTAGAGAGATAAGATGAAAAGAAGCGTATATATTATTGGTTCTAAGGGAATCCCAGCTAAATATGGAGGCTTTGAGACCTTTGTTGAGAAGCTGACGGAATTTCAAACGGACTCAGATATTCAATATTATGTGGCCTGTATGCGAGAAAATTCGGCTAAATCAGGGATTACTCAGGATACATTTGAACACAACGGAGCTATCTGTTTTAACATTGATGTTCCAAATATAGGCCCTGCTAGAGCCATCGCCTATGACATCCAAGCCCTCAAAAAAGCCATTGATTTGGCTAAGGAGAATCATGACCAGGCCCCAATTTTCTATGTATTAGCCTGTCGGATTGGACCTTTTATTGCAGGGCTGAAGCGGGAAATCCGTAAAATCGGTGGCCAATTGTTTGTCAATCCAGATGGACATGAATGGCTCCGTGCCAAATGGTCCTATCCTGTTCGCCGCTATTGGAAACTGTCCGAGGGACTGATGGTGAAACACGCCGACCTCTTGGTCTGCGATAGCCAAAACATCGAGTCCTACATCCAGAAAGATTATGCCAAGTACCAGCCGCAAACGATCTATATTGCCTATGGAACAGAAACTAGTAAGTCGAAACTGACTTCTGATGATGCCAAGGTACGCGATTGGTTTGCGGAAAAGTGTATCACAGAGGGGCAATATTACTTAGTCGTTGGCCGTTTTGTGCCAGAAAACAACTATGAGGCCATGATTCGCGGCTTTATGCAGTCGGATTCGAAACGGGATTTTGTGTTGATTACCAATGTTGAAGAGAATAAGTTCTACGATAAACTCCTTGCGGAAACCCAGTTTGACCAAGATTCTCGTATTAAATTCGTAGGGACTGTTTATGATCAAGAACTGCTCAAATACATTCGGGAACAAGCTTTCGCCTACCTTCATGGCCATGAAGTCGGCGGGACCAACCCATCCCTCTTAGAAGCCCTTGCTTCAACTCAGTTGAATCTCTTGTTGGATGTTGGCTTTAATCGTGAAGTGGGTCAGGATGCTGCCTTGTATTGGAAGAAGGAAGGACTGGCCCAAACGATTAATGCTGCCGAACAGATGACAGACCAAGAACGCTTTGAAGCTGATTTGGCTTCAAACCAACGCATTGCCCAAGCCTTTACTTGGGAGAAAATTGTGACAGATTATCAAAACTTGTTTAAGGAAAGTTCATGAAACGCATATTGTACCTCCACGCTGGAGCAGAGATGTATGGGGCCGACAAGGTGCTCCTAGAATTGATCAAACGCCTGGATCAGACAGAATTTGAAGCCCATGTTATTTTGCCCAATGATGGGGTACTAGTCGAAGCGCTTCGACAGGTTGGAGCTAAGGTTGAGGTCATTCCCTATCCTATTTTGCGACGTAAGTATTTTAATCCAAAGGGAATTTTTGACTACGCTACTTCCTATCGGAAATTTTCTAAACAATTGGCAGAGTATGCTAAGAAACACCAGATTGATCTGATTCATAACAATACAACAGCGGTTTTGGAAGGCATCTATCTGAAGAAAAAATTGGGGCTTCCGCTTATTTGGCATGTTCATGAAATTATTGTTAAACCCAAACAAATTTCCGATTTTATTAATTATCTAATGGGGCGCTATGCTGATAAAATTGTTACGGTGTCCCAAGCTGTGGCCAACCATGTCTTGGCTTCCTCAGCTATTACACCCGAACAAGTTCAGGTGATTTATAACGGTGTGGATAACAGCATTTATCAGCCAATGGATGCGACTAACATCAGAGAGCATTTTGGGATTGCTAAGGACCAAACGGTTATTGGGATGATTGGTCGTGTCAATGCTTGGAAAGGTCAAGGCGATTTCCTGGAAGCTGTGCTACCCCTGCTACAAGAAGATCCAAAACGTTTAGCCTTTCTTGCGGGATCTGCCTTTGAAGGTGAGGAGTGGCGCGTGCAGGAACTGGACGAAGCGATTGCCCAATCCGGTTACGCCAACCAAATCAAACGGATTGATTACTACGATCGCCCACAAGAACTGTATAACCTCTTTGACTTGTTTGTGCTCCCAAGTACTAACCCGGATCCACTTCCAACTGTAGTCCTTGAAGCTATGGCTTCAGGAAAACCAGTTATCGGTTACCGCCATGGTGGTGTCTGTGAAATGGTTGCAGAAGGTGAAAACGGCCTCCTAGCTCAACCAGGGAATCCAGCACTGCTTTCAGAAGCGATGAAAGAGTTATTGGAAAAAACGGAAAAACTGCAAGCATTTGGGCAGGCATCATTACAGCGACAATTGGAGCACTTCTCGCTCCAATCCTATATTGGGAATTTTTCAACATTATATCGAGAGATTGGTGATAGAGGATGATTGAAACGATTAAGAAAAAACTAAAACCTTACGTCTTTGCTTGGAAGTATCGGAATCAGCGTAAGGCTTTAAAAAACAAGCGCTTTACGATAATTAGTGATAATTGTTGGGGGGGGAGAATTTATCAGGAATTAGGACTTCCCTACCAATCTCCTTTTATTGGCCTTTTTATTTATTCTCCCGATTATGTTAAGCTTCTCGCTAATCCAAAACATTATCTAAGTGGGGAGCTCCCTCTTGTTTTTGTAGAGGAATCACGTTATCGTTCCAAAGACGGAATCACTTATCCAGTCGCTCTTTTGGAAGATATCGAAATCCACTTTTTACATTATGCAGATGAAGAAGAAGCTAGAAGTAAATGGAGCCGTCGCCTAGCTCGAATGAACTGGGATAACCTTTACTTCAAAATGAATGATAATGATCAAGCTACGTATCAACTACTCAAAGATTTTCAGGATTTACCTTATCAAGCGAAAGTCATTTTCTCTTCAAAAAATTACACAGATTTAGAAGATCTGGTGTTTTTTGAAAATCGTTCCGAACAAGGTTTTGTCGGTGAGGATTTGAAAATCTACCACCCTTATTTTGATGTGGTGGAGTGGTTGAATAAAGGCGGAGACCAAGTATAGTAAGAGGATAGGTAACTAATGAAAGATCCCTTTTTAACGATTGTAGTTCCTGTATACCAAGTTGAGAAGTATTTAGAGCGTTGTATTGATAGCATTTTGAATCAAAATTACCAGGATTATGAAATAATTCTGGTTGATGATGGAAGTACAGATCGCTCTCCTGAAATTTGTGACGAGTATGCCGATAAGTTTGAGTGCATTCAAGTTGTTCACAAAAAGAATGGAGGGATGTCAGATGCTCGAAATACTGGGACAGCCTTGGCTAAAGGGAAATATATCTATTTTATAGATTCTGATGATTGGCTCGATTCTAGTTGTTTCGAGCAGGTGATACCGCTAGTGGAAGATGAGAACTATGACCTTGTCTGTTTTGGTAGACAATTTGTTAAATCTGAATATGAAGCATTACGGCAAGTTGCAGAACCAGAAATTCGTAGTGTTACGGGATATGATGCCTATCTAGATATGATGAATCAAGGTTGGATTACAGGATTTGTAACGGATAAGATTTATAGGGTGAGTTTGTTTAGAGAGAACAGTATCGAATTTCCGATTGGTCGATACTATGAAGATTTAGGTGTTTTGTATCGCATTTTATTAAACTCAAACCAGGTACTTCTGACCAATAAGGTTTTTTATCATTATTTTTTGGATAATCCTAATTCTATAACAGCTTCATGGAATCAGAAAAAAGTACAAGATATGTTTGAGTTCTATAAAGATGTTCATCATTCGGAAATTGTCTTGGATAATCTTCAGGAATCAGATCAGCATATTGCAGATGTATATTATGTAAATGGTTTAATTCATGTTTTATCAAGTATCTATAAAGCTGGTCATGAAAAAGAGTGTGAATATATTGTTGAGGATATTTTAAATGAGATCAGAAAGCACCCTCTTACCTATAAAGATATGGTGAAACAACCCAATAGATTGAAATATCTTTTATATCGACTATCTCTGTTAAAATTTGCATTTAAGATTCAAAATATTCTAAGGGCAAATAGGTAATGATATGTTAAGAATAGATTTTGATAAACTTTTAATTGGTGTTGTGTTAACATTTGTGATCGGATGGGATTTTTTTGGGACAACCATGCTGGCCAGAGAATTACCGACTATTCCATCAGCTATTGTCCTTTGTGCAACGTGGATTCTAGCATTGCGGTTTATTTATATTCAAAAGTTTGAATTAAATTTTCTAATATTTGCGCCGTTATTATTGTTAGCAGGTATGGCGGTAGCATGGAAAATGCGAAATATCAATTTTCTGATCTATATGTCACTGATTGTGTTGCTGTATAAGGCAGACATTGATTATGCGTTGAAAATATTTGTAACCATTACGGGCCTCATGCTTGTGACAACGGTATTTTTATCGCTAATAGATGTAATTCCAAACTTACAGTTTGTTCAGAATCGTGCACGGGGTGTTGTAACTAGAAATTCTCTTGGGTTTATTTATCCGACTGATTTTGCTTCTCATTGTTTCTATTTTTTTGCTGCGCTCTCTTATGTTTTAAGAGAAAAGTATATTGTGTTTCGAACAGGTTTGGGGCTAGCTATCGGGGCTATTCTCTATTTTGTAGCAGATGCGCGATTGAATGCTTATTCCACTTTAGTATCAGTTCTTCTCTTTTTAATTTTCTATTTTAAGAAGGATTTAAATAGTAGAGTATTTCGTTTTTCACCTTTAGCAGCACCAATAGCTGCTGGTCTTATGTATTATTGGACCAGTCATTTTAATTGGGGAGATGGTCGCTATATTGCTTTAAATAATTTTTTTAGTATGCGTTTAGCACTAGGTCGTCAAGCGATGAATACCTATTCTATTAATTATTTTGGAACCCCGGGGACGCAGTTTAGAGGTTATGGGGGAACAACGGAAACAGTCTTGAATTATACCTATGTTGATTCTTCTTATATTCAAATGCTGTTTTATTATGGTTCGTTGAGTGTGTTGCTCCTTATTTTATTTTATTTTATTCAATCGATTCGAATTTTACAGAAAAAACAGTATTTATTGCTTTGCTTATTATGCTTAATTGCTGTGAACTGTATGATTGAAGCGTTTTGGATTCGCCCTTCCTACAATATTTTTATGTTTGTGTTGATGGGGGTTGGGAGTGAATTCATCAAAGGAGGACAGGATGAAGCTGATAAAGAATTATCTCTATAATCTGTCTTATCAGGTTTTGCTGATACTGCTTCCTATTATCACAACTCCTTATGTAACGCGAATTTTTTCATCTAATGATTTAGGAACTTATGCGTTTTACAATTCGATTGCAACTTACTTTTTACTACTTGCTGGATTAGGAGTGGCGAATTATGGAACACGTCTGATTTCTCAGAATCGAAATCGACTTTCATCAACTTTTTGGTCGATTTATCAACTTCAATTGTTAGCTACGTCCTTATCGATTTTATTTTATGCTATTACAATCATTGGGGTCCCTCGAATGCAACACCCAGTTGCTCTTTTATTCACGATTAGTCTGATTTCAAAGGGATTGGATATTTCCTGGTTTTTTCAAGGACTGGAAGATTTTAGAAGGATTACTATTCGGAATACCTTGGTTAAAATTCTCGGTGTAGCTTCGATTTTCCTTTTTGTAAAATCATCAGAGGATTTGGGAAAGTATGTATTCTTTCTAGTGGTTTTTGAAGCCTTGGGACAATTGAGTATGTGGATTCCTGCTAAAAAATACATCGGAAGATGGGTTTGGGACTGGGAACAAATAAAGTATCATATCAAACCGGTAATCCTATTGTTTGTTCCTCAGATTGCGATAACCTTATATATTAGTCTTGATCAAACAATGCTTGGAATCTTAGCAGGGAATGAGGAAGTTGGTCTATATGACCAAGCGAATAAGATTTTAAAGATTCTTTTAACAGTCGTTACTTCCTTAGGAACTGTTATGTTGCCAAGAATATCGGGGTTGATTACTGAGAAGAAAGAAGATGAGGTGAATCGGCTTTATAATCTGTCGTTTCTTGTTTATAATCTTGTGATTTTTCCAATGATTTTAGGGATGTTGATTATTAATGAGGATTTTATCTCAATCTTCCTGGGACCTGATTTTCAAGAAGTAACGATTGCGATAAGTATTATGATCTGGCGGCTGTTCTTTATTGGCTGGACAAATATTATGGGGATTCAGATTTTGATTCCACATGGAAAAAATAAGGAGTATATGCTGTCGACGACAGTTCCAGCCGTATTCAGTCTGCTTTTGAATCTAGTATTGATTCCTTATCTGGGCTTTATTGGAGCAGCTATCACATCGGTTCTATCTGAATTTTTAGTGTGGCTTATTCAGGTCTATGCAACACGAGAACAGCTACGTCAGTTATCTTTTTATAAATCGATGTGGCGAATTTTGTTAGCTTCATTATTGATGTTTACTGTTTTGCTAGGATTAAAAATGACAGTACATTTTTCAGCTTTTCTAAATATTATGATTTATGTATCAGTTGGAGCAGTAGTGTACTTAGGGGGATTATATATTCTAAAAGCTGTAGATCTCAAAGAGTTGCGTTTGGAATATTTGAAAAAGTAAAGAGGAGAATTTTATGTACGATTATCTTATTGTGGGAGCTGGACTCTCGGGTGCTATTTTTGCTCATGAAGCAACTAAGCGGGGTAAAAAGGTAAAGGTCATTGATAAGCGTGACCATATTGGTGGAAATATCTATTGTGAAGATGTAGAAGGAATTAATGTTCACAAGTATGGTGCCCATATTTTCCATACATCCAATAAACGAATTTGGGATTATGTGAACCAATTTGCGGAGTTTAATCATTACATCAATTCTCCGGTCGCAAACTATAAGGGAAATCTTTATAATCTTCCATTCAATATGAATACCTTCTATGCTATGTGGGGAACAAAGACACCTCAAGAAGTCAAAGATAAGATTGCAGAGCAGACAGCAGAGATGAAAGATGTTGAACCAAAGAACTTAGAAGAGCAAGCGATTAAGTTGATTGGTCCGGATGTTTATGAGAAGTTAATTAAAGGTTATACCGAGAAACAGTGGGGACGCTCTGCAACGGATTTGCCTCCTTTTATCATCAAACGTTTGCCAGTTCGTTTAACCTTTGATAATAATTACTTCAATGACCGTTATCAAGGAATCCCTATTGGTGGGTACAATGTTATTATTGAAAATATGCTAGAAGGAATTGAAGTTGAACTTGGCGTTGATTTTTTTGAAAATCGTCAGGAGCTAGAAGCATCGGCTGAAAAAGTAGTCTTTACGGGGATGATTGACCAGTACTTTAACTATAAGCATGGTGAACTAGAATATCGGAGTCTGAAGTTTGAACACGAAACACTTGATATGGAGAACTATCAAGGGAATGCCGTTGTGAACTATACAGAACGTGAAATTCCGTATACGCGGATTATTGAGCATAAACACTTCGAGTTTGGTCAGCAAGAAAAAACAGTGATTACTCGAGAATACCCAGCAGATTGGAAACGTGGGGATGAGCCGTATTATCCAATCAATGATGCTAAAAATAATGCTATTTATGCCAAGTATTTGGAAGAAGCAAACCAAAATGACAAGGTTATTTTCTGTGGCCGTTTAGCAGATTACAAGTATTATGATATGCATGTGGTTATTGAGAGAGCGCTGCAGGTAGTAGAAGAAGAATTGGAGTAAAATGACGCAGGAAAAAATTGATTTCGTTGTAACCTGGGTAGACGGAGCAGATCCAGTATGGTTGTCCAGGAAAAAGACTTACCTAAAAGAAAAATTAGGTGTAGATGTAGGTGACGAGTCTGTAGAAGATGGTGACGATCGCTATCGTGATTTTGGTCTTTTTAAATATTGGTTTCGGTCTATTGAAAAATATGCTCCTTGGGTTAATAAAATTTTTCTAATTACTGATCGTCAAAAACCCGAATGGCTGGATGTTAATCATCCTAAAATTCGCTGGGTTAATCATGATGAATTTATACCTCAAGAATATTTACCAACTTATAGTTCTCCTGCGATTGAACTAAATTTTCATAGGATTGAAGAACTATCTGAAAATTTTGTGTATTTCAATGATGATGTTTACCTGGTGAATCCTGTAGAACCACAAGATTTTTTTGTGAATAATTTACCTAAACATGTAGCAATTTATGATGCTATTGTTCCATGGCATCCTTTTATCAAGACTTTATATAACAACATGGAAGTGTTGTATCGCCATTTTCCTACGAAGAGTGCATTACGAAGGTCTCCTTTAAAATTTTTCAGCTTGAAATATGGATTTATGGGAATTTTAAAAAATCTTTTACTATTGCCTTGGAAACCTACCGGATATGTGGAGTTACATATTGCAAATCCTGTAAAAAAGAGTACTATTTCTAAAATATGGGAATTAGAGTCTGCAACAATCCAAAAGACCGTCGAGTCTCCTCTTCGAGATTATTCAACCGGAATTAATCAATATTTATTCCGGTATTGGGAAATTGAGAGTAATCAGTTTGAGCCACAGAGTATCTCAATTGGTAAAAGGATAGATATGAATCAAGTTGATGAGTTGGCTGAGATATTGCGAACTTCTCGCTATAACATGGTTTGTATTAACGACACTCTAGAATTTAATTATGAAAATCAATCGAAAATACAGAAGCTCTTAGAAAATAAATTTCCAAATAAATCAAATTTTGAATTTTAATTTATTTGTTCATATAATATGAAAGGAATGGTTATGCCAACTGTTTGTGCTTTGGTTGTTACTTATAATCGCTCAATCTATTTACGTAAAGCCTTAAGTGGGATTTTAAATCAAGATAAACAAGTTTCTGCAATTCTTATTTTTAACAATGATGCTACGGACTCTACTGAAAGTGATTTAATAACAGATGGGTATCTCGCGAAACAAAGCTATAGAAGTGGAGAATTGTATCAATGTGCATATGATGACGTAGAAATTTATTATTATCGTAATCATGAGAATGCAGGTGGTGCTGGAGGATTCTCGAAAGGTATCGAACTAGTTTCGAATTTAGACTATGACTATGTATGGATTATGGATGATGATGTATATCCAGAGTCAGATTGTTTGGCAGAAATAATCAAGCAAATGGATCTTAACGATGTTCGTGTAGGGATTCCAAATCGAACAGATGAGAATTTTGATGATGAACCATGTATCTCTCTAGATATGGATGATTATAGAAAATTCTGGACGGGTTTACGAAAAACAAAGGTAAAAGGTCCATTTGAAGAAGATGCCATTCGAGTAGTTGATTTGCCATTTGAAGGTCCTGTAATTGATATGAACCTACTTCGGAAAGTAGGTGTACCAGATAGTGGTTATTTTTTACTTTATGATGATACAGATTATGCGATGCGTCTTCAAGAGCATTCTGGAATTATCTTTGCTACTAGAGCGCAATTACATCGCCAATTAGCTAAAAAGATGCCTCCTTCAGCTGTGACGGAACCATTCAATTGGCGTGAGTATTATGGTATGCGCAATAATATTATCTTTGATAAACGATATGGTAAGAATTGGAAGGTTAGACATTTAAGTCCGATTCTAATTTTACTTCAACGAATTCGGAATTCTATCATTGCAGGTTATTTGAGACAGAATTTCCCAATTATACGCAAAGCGTTTATTGATGGTATTTTTCGACGAATGGGTAAAAGAATAGATCCAAATTATTAACATTGAAAGAAGACGAGGAGATGCCCTTGACAAAGTATCAAATTTCTGAAAACTTCGGTAATGATCGTCATGCTGGAAGTAAGGCTAAAAATGATGCAGTTGCTATTTTGAAGGAACTAGATTTTAAAGAATTGTCAATTAGACACATGGGAAGTAAACCAGGATTACTGGCTAAGATCTCTAGACAACTTCGAAGCTTTATCAGTTGGACTTCTTTAAAATTTAAAGTTGAAGATGGTTCAATTTTGATCCGACAAAATCCTTTCCATAATCGTCAAATGGGAAGAAGAGCTGCTTTAAAATACCTTAAGGAAAAAAGAAATGTCTACATGATTTCCTTGGTACATGATGTAGAATTAATTAGATACCAATACAATTCCGAAAATTTCAAAAATGAATTTGATGAGATGATTGAATTTGCAGATAAACTCATTATCCATAATGAAGCAATGAAACAATGGTTTTTGGATTATGGTGTTTCTGAAGAAAAATTAGTAGTTCTTGAGATATTTGATTACCTTCTTCCCTTAGATTCTCAAAAAGAGATTCATTTTTCAAAAAATATTTATATTGCTGGAAATTTAGCAAGAGATAAGAGCCCATATGTCCATCAACTAAAACAATTATCTCATTTGAATTTCAAGCTGATGGGAATCAATTATGAGCCGGATACGGAAAGTCAAAATATTGATTATTTAGGATCTTTTGCTCCAGAAGAAGTACCGAATCAGTTAGTAGAGGGATTTGGACTAGTTTGGGATGGAAATGATATAGATACCTGTTCCGGAGAAACAGGAAATTATTTACGTTACAATAATCCTCACAAGCTTTCACTCTACCTAGCTTCCGAAATTCCTGTAATTGTTTGGAAAGAAGCAGCAGAAGCTAACTTTGTTTTAAACAATGGTGTGGGCTTTGCAGTAGACTCTTTATTTGAATTAGAATCAATTTTTGAAAACCTGACTGAAGAGGAGTACTTTAAGATGGTCGAAAATGTACGCAGAATCTCAACTCGAATACAGAGTGGTCAGTATTTGAAAGAGGCAGTAGAGAAAATTGTATAGTTTTCTCTAACTTTCAAGTTGACATTGACAACCGAATAGAAATTCTTTTGGAGACTTGTACTTCAAGTTTTCAAGAAAATCGATTCTATGGGGCAATGTCATTAAGTGAAAGAGCTTAATACTATCATGAATAAACTCAGACTGAGAATTGAATGAACCATTCGTTTTATCAGTTTGAGTTTTTGGCTCTTTGTCAACTGTAATGGATGATAGAATAGAACTAGCGACTATATTTAATTTTAAATGTATTCATCATCTAGATTCTTAATCCAGATTCTTAGGAACCTTTTTTTATCCCACAAAAAAGAAAACGTTTGCAATACGTCTCTAAAACGCTTACAATAGTATCATAAATACATCATTAGGAGGGTATTATGAAGAAGTTGAATGCGCAGGAGATTTTCTCCATTCGGAAGTTATCAACGGGGATTGCGTCTGTTGGGATTGCAATGATCTTTATGAGCGGTCAGGTAGCCGCGGATGAGGTCACATCGCCTGAACCTGTGGTGGAGAATCAGGGAGTAGAGGTCAAGGAGGATGGAAATTCGGCTGTTTATCAGGCATATCCGTTTGCGGAGGAGACTGTAATGACTGTTCAGCCTGTGGCAGAGGAGTTTGCTGGTGAAGCTGATTCTCAGGCTCAGAGGTCGGAGGTTACGGTTGCAGCTGTTCCTGCTTCGGATGAAGCCAAGAGTGTCCCTATTGAGGAGGGGAGCTTCCGTGTTCATTTTAAAGAGCTGCCTTCAGATAATGTGGAGAGTTTAGGTTTGTGGTCCTGGGATGATGTGGAGGTTCCCTCCTCTGACAAGGGGGGATGGCCTACGGGAGCTACGAGTTTTGCACAGGCTGGTCGTGATGACTATGGATACTACATGGATGTCCGGATGAAGGGGGAGCAGGCTAAAAAGATTAGTTTGTTAATCAACAATACAGCTGGTGAGAATTTGACTGGGGATAAAACTATTGAGCGGATTAGTTCGGATATGAACCAAGCTTGGTTGGATCAGAATTTCAAGCTGAGTCTTTATAGGCCTTTGCAGGAAGGGTACCTCAGGATTAATTATTTTCGGACGGATGGCAATTATGATCAGAAGAGTCTATGGCTTTGGGGTGATGTTGCGGATGTGCAGATGGGAGATTGGCCGGATGGTATAAATTTTGAGCATCAGGGTCAGTCTGGTGTTTATCGGGATGTGAAGCTGACAGAGTTGGCAAATTCAATTGGTTTTTTGTTATTAGATGAGAGTCAGTCTGGGGATGCGGTCAAGATTCAGTCTAAGGATTATAATTTCGCAGATTTGAAGAATCATACGCAGATTTTTCTTAAAGATGATGATGCAACGATTTATACCAATCCCTATTATGTCAATGATGTCCGGGTGTTAGGGGCTGCCCATAATCGCCTCGATTCTTTGGAGGCTTCCTTCTCAACTCTGGATGGCGTCAGCAAGGAAGATTTATTGGGTAAACTATCCGTTGTAGATAAAGATGCCAAGGGTGTAGTAATTCGTGACCTGGTGATGGATCCTGAGAGTAAGAAGGTTCAGTTATTAGGTGATTTTTCTGCAGAAGGAGCAGGTTATACACTTAGGTATGGCACTGATGCCTTCCCAACCAAGATGGCTTGGCAGCTCAAGGATCAGCTTTACGGCTATCAAGGTGAGCTGGGGGCGCGTGTTTCTGAACAAGGTCAGGTGGTAGATCTAACCTTGTGGTCACCAAGTGCGGAGCAGGTGGACCTGGTCTTGTATGACAAGTTTGACCCTAATTATGTGGTTGGTACTTTGCCCTTAACTAGAGGAGATCAGGGGCAGTGGGCTCTTCAATTAAATCTTTCTTCCGGATTAGGAATCAAAGATTATCGAGGATATTTCTATCATTATCAAATCACGCGCCAAGGGGAGAAGGTCTTGGTACTGGATCCCTACGCTAAATCCTTAGCGGCTTGGAATAGTGACTTGGTGGATCAAGGTTTGGCGAATCGAGTTGCCAAGGCGGCCATTGTCGATCCGAGTGAGGCTGGTCCGAAGGATTTGGGTTTCGCGTCTATTCCGAACTTTGAGCAAAGAGAAGATGCGGTTATTTATGAGGCCCATGTTCGGGATTTCACGTCTGATCCAGCTCTTGCTGGGGAGTTGTCCCATCAGTTTGGAACGTTTGCGGCTTTTGCGGAACGCTTGTCTTATCTCAAGGATTTGGGTGTCACACATATTCAACTCTTGCCAGTTATGAGCCATTATTTTGTCAATGAATTGAAGAATGGTGAACGTCTATCAGAGTATGCGTCATCCAATAGCAACTACAACTGGGGTTACGATCCGCAATCCTACTTTGCGCTTGGTGGTGTGTACTCAACCGATCCGAGTGATCCGATGAAGCGAATTCAGGAATTCAAGAACCTTGTTCATGAGATTCATAAACAAGGTATGGGAGTTATCTTAGATGTAGTTTATAACCACACGGCTAAAACCTTCCTTTTTGAGGATTTGGAGCCCAATTATTATCACTTTATGGAGAGTGATGGGGCGGCTAAATCGAGTTTTGGTGGGGGACGTTTGGGAACGACTCATCACATGAGTCGTCGAGTCTTGGTGGATTCCATCAAGTATCTGGTTGATGAATACAAGGTTGATGGGTTCCGTTTTGATATGATGGGGGACCATGATGCTGAGGTCATTGACTTAGCCTTTGCGGAAGCTAAAAAATTAAATCCCAATGTCATCATGCTTGGAGAGGGGTGGCGGACCTTTACAGGTGATACCAATCAGCCAGTTAAGCCAGCTGATCAGGATTGGATGAGTTCAACTGATACAGTGGCGGTTTTCTCGGATGAGATTCGGAATACTCTCAAATCTGGCTATCCAAATGAAGGGCAACCAGCCTTTATTACGGGAGCCCCTAAGAATTTGGAGTCTGTCTTTAACAATATCAAGGCGCAGCCAGGGAATTTCGTGGCGGACGATCCAGGAGATGTCATTCAATACATTGCGGCTCATGATAACTTGACTCTTTTTGATATTATTGCCCAATCCATTAAGAAGGATCCAAGTAAGATTGAAAATGTGACGGAAATTCATCAACGTCAGCGCTTGGGCAATCTGCTTGTTCTTACCGCCCAAGGGACACCTTTCATTCATTCGGGGCAGGAGTATGGTCGCACCAAGCAGTTCCGCCATCCCGATTATCGCTATCCGGTTTCAGAGGATAATGTTCCAAATAAGGCTCACTTGCTGACCAATGCGGATGGTAGTCCTTTCGATTATCCTTATTACATTCATGATTCTTATGACTCATCGGATGCTGTGAACAAGTTTGATTGGAGCAAGGCGACCAATGCCAACCTCTATCCAGAGAATGTCCGCACTCACGATTTCACCAAGGGACTCATTGCCTTGCGTAAGTCCAGCGATGCCTTTCGTTTAGGGACAAAAGAAGAAGTGGATAAGAGCGTGACCCTCTTGACAATTCCAGGTCAAAACGGCATCGGCAGCGAAGATCTGGTCATCGGATACCAGACCGTAGCCAGCAATGGAGATCGGTATGCGGTTTTTGTCAACGCTGATAGCAAGGAGCGGATCTTTACTCTAAGCGATGCTGACCGAGATCTTTTACAAGGACAAGTTCTCGTTGACGGGGCGCGTGCAGGCACACAGGCTTTGATGAACCTCCAAGGTATGACCCTTGGGCAAAATAGCTTAACCTTAGCACCATTGACCGCTACCGTTATTTTACTTCCTGCCCAAGCAGAGCAAGCACAAACGACAACCAAGGAACAGGTGCTTGAAGAGCAGCTACCAGTTGAGGAAGAGGTAATTTCTGATTCCACACTCCCTCAAGGTCACAAACACGTGCTCCAAGAAGGGCAAGCAGGCAAGAAAATCAGCCGTTATCTGGAAACTTGGCAAGATGGACAGTTGATGGAGAGAACTCTGGTGTCGGAAACAATCGAAGCTGGTCAAAAACGAATTGTTTTGGTTGGTACTGCAAAATCGAAAGGAGTCGATCAGCCAGGCAAGGTCACTCCTATAAGCCAAGAGAATCCAAGCAAGATAAAGATGATACTGGAACAAAATCCAGTAATTGAACCAGCAAATGAAGATAAAGAAAAACTCCCAAATACAGGAGAGCAATCTAGCCTTCTTACACTACTTGGTGTGAATTTGGTAGCAATTAGTGTAGGACTCTTTAAGAAAAAGGAGGATTAAACCTTAAAATCATAAGAAATCAGCCCCTTGGAAAAATGAATCTAAGGGGCTAGTTTAGTTAATCATAATTGTCATTTATAAGGGCACCTCTAAAAACTAAATTTCTGAAAATCTAAATGTTGATTTATCAAGGTTTGAGTGATTAAATTTGAAGAAAAACTGGGGTTTTTAGAGGTCCCCATAAGTACAGAAAATTTGCAAAAGAGTATACTGAAAGAGTAGAAAGTTACAAAGCGGGACGGAAATCTAAATCTGGAGGTAATGCCTATGCAAAACCACTTAGAAAGGATTGCCGTCATGGCAGTGGAAGTAGCTATTGAGTTAATGCTTCTTTTCGGGATGTTGATTCTCGCACTTTTGTCATTTATATTGACGTTGATTAACAACAAAGATAAAAAATGACAGCTAGCCGCTATTAACTTGACTGAGTAGCGGCAAACTGTCGAACTACATTCGTCCCGTCTTTAAAACGGTCTACTTGAGATTGAGCTCGCAACTCAATCTCTTTCATGACAAGTATAGCAGATAGTTTTATGAAAGGCAAAGATTTGACGGTTAGTCACAACATAAATCGTTTAAAATCGCTTCAGACATCTTAAGCAGTCTCGTTAAGAGGCTGTTTTTTGAAGTTTTAGATAGATTGTGATAGTTGATTTTTTCCTGTGTTTTTATATGCCATTTGTTTTTTAGGACTTATAATAAAAGTGTAAAGTAGCGACAAAGCAGAGGAGACGGGTGACGGTTCTGACTCGTCGGTAAATAAAAAATTGACCGAGCGATGTCAAGAGGGCGGAATGGCTCTCTTTTTAGGTGATAAATATGAATAGTCTTTATTTCCCACGGTATTGACTTTGTCAGACGTTTTTGGACTAGGTAATTTTAGGACACAGGAAAAATCCTCCGTGCTTTTGACGCGGAGGATTCTTTGGTAAGAGGGCTACACCACACCTTGTGCGATCATCGCGTTAGCGACTTCTTCGAAGGCGGCGATGTTGGCGCCGGCGAGGTAGTCTTTGCCGAGGTTGTAGGTTTCGGCTGTGGTTTTGGCGGTGGTGAAGATGTTTTCCATGATGTCTTGGAGGCGTTGGTCGACTTCTTCTTTGGTCCAGGATAGGCGGAGGCTGTTCTGGCTCATTTCGAGGGCAGAGACGGCTACGCCTCCGGCGTTGGCAGCTTTGGCTGGGCCGTAGAGGACGTCGTTTTCTTTGTAGATTTTGATGGCGTCGAGGTCAGAAGGCATGTTGGCTCCTTCGGCGAGGCAGTAGACGCCGTTTTGGATGAGGGCCTTGGCTTGTGCGCCGTTGATTTCGTTTTGGGTGGCACATGGGAGGGCGATGTCGGCTGGGCCTTGGTAGTCCCAGACGCTGCCTTCGTAGTAGCGGGCGCTAGCTTTTTCGGCTGCGTATTCGGTGAGGCGGGCGCGGCGTTTTTCTTTAATTTCAACCAAAAGATCAAAATCAATACCGTTCTCGTCGATGATGTAGCCGTTGGAGTCAGAGACTGCGATGACGATCGCACCGAGCTGGGTCGCTTTCTGGAGGGCATATTGGGCCACGTTTCCAGAACCTGAAATGAGGACGGTTTGATCTTTGAAAGATTTTCCGTTAGCTTGCAGCATGTTTTCAGTAAAGTAAACCAGGCCGTATCCGGTCGCTTCTGGGCGAATGAGGGAGCCGCCGAAGGCTAGTGGTTTTCCGGTTAGGACACCGGCATCGAATTGGCGAAGGCGTTTGTATTGGCCGTAGAGGTAGCCGATTTCGCGGGCGCCGACCCCGATGTCACCGGCAGGGACGTCGAGGGATGGGCCGATGTGTTTTTGCAATTCGCTCATGAAGCTTTGGCAGAAGCGCATCACTTCAGCGTCGGTTTTTCCTTTAGGGTCAAAGTCGGAACCGCCTTTTCCACCACCAATGGGTAGACCAGTCAAAACGTTTTTGAAAATCTGCTCGAAGCCGAGGAATTTCAGAATGGATTGGTTAACGGAAGGGTGGAAACGGAGTCCACCCTTGTAAGGACCTACAGCCGAGTTGTATTGAACCCGGTAGCCACGGTTGACTTGGACTTTTCCATCCTTGTCAGTCCAAGGTACACGGAAGCTGATCACCCGCTCGGGCTCTAGCATGCGAGCTAGGATGTTCTCCTCCAAATATTCTGGGTGGGCCTCAAGAACAGGCTCAAGGGTGGCCAATAGTTCCTCAACTGCTTGTAAGTACTCGGCTTCGTGAGGGTTCCGTGCCCGGACGTCTTGGAAAGTGCTTTGGATATAGTCTGTAACTCGTGACATTAAAAATCCTCTTTTCTATTTTTCCGAAGAAAATGAATTATCTGACAACTTGTCGATTGAATCTAATCATACCACTGAGCCGGCCAAATGTAAAGGCTTCAGCCTAGGGAGGTACGACAAATGTCTGAAAGGTTCTAACTGATTTCTTTTTTGGAAATTCAAAATTTGGCGTTGTCAGATGAACCATTATTAACTTGAGTTGAAAAGGTTCCCCAAACCTACCTCGCTTTCGAATTTCTAGCCTCATTAACTTTGGTTAACAAAATGCCTTTGACGCAGTAGCTGATTGGGTTTAACAGCATTGTATGCTGTTAGAGAGTACCAAATCTTGTTTGCGAAGCAAACTTCAATCGTTCGCTTTTCAAGCTCGTAAGAGGGCCTAATCAGCCTTGCGGGGGTGAGGCTACGAACTAAATTTTTTCAAATTTAGTTCTGTCCCACTCCCAATTTTCCTAGTGTCATCTTTTTGTCTTCTGCGAGTATTGTCATCAATAAATTCATGGAATAACTTCATAAATCAATTATAGACTTAGGAGAGTTTTTCGAATAATTATCGATTTTTGAAGTCTTACAAAATCTAAATTTCCTCATGCGTTTGTTGCATATTCCTATTATTCTGTTTGACTTTGAATTGTCATAGAGTGTATAATTGTTAATGATAAATTAATAGGAGGTTTAGATATGGCTACAATTAGCATTACTCGTGAGATGGTTTTTACTGAAGAAGATTTGAAAAAAATTAAGCAATCTGCTCCAACAGAACGATTCCTCAATGCTATTAAGGAATCTTCTAAACCAGTTGAAAGACCAAATCGAATAGAAGGCAGATTTGATGCCTACCTCAGATGATTTAGTTATAACCCCACTAAAGCAGTTCTACAAGGATGTCATCTTCAATACTATGTGGAAAAACTGGATTGAAGATGGAAGGTTAAATCCTTCTGATGAAGAAAGTGTTGAGCATTTTAAAGGAGAAACTTATTTAGCTCTTTCTAATCTGGTATTAAAAGAGTTTGAATTTAATGGTAATCAGGATATGCTTGGTTATTTTTCTAAATCAGCTTTAAAAGATGAGTTGGATAATAAGACTCGTTCGTTTGTTGTGGAAGCACCGTCCTTTTCTGATGATTTGCTCGGAGTTTTTTCTCTATCATTGAAAGTTATTAAAATGGATGACTTACCAAATAGTCAAAAGAAGAGGCTTTTGACCAGAGGAAAGAGTTCTGCAGCAAAACATATTTCGGAAATTCCAGCTATTCTAATAGCTCAATTTGGAAAGAACTATAATGCTGATAGGATCATTAGTGGTGATGATTTGATGCATTTAGTTCTTAATCAAATTCAAGAAGCTCGAAAGATTATCGGAGGGCAGACTATTGTGTTAGATAGTGTAAATCAAGGTAAGGTAATCCATTTTTATGAGAGATTTGGCTTCACTAAATATGGTACCCTTATAGAAGATGAAAATCAATCTTATCAGCCAATGGCATTAGACTTGAGTAAGCTTGAGAACTAGTAATTTCGTAGAAATGATTAGTTGGCTTGTGTTAATATGATAGTAATTTTGCAGATAGGGTCAAGTGGTGACAGATATCAGAAAAAGCCGACAGGTGCGAGAGCCTAATTTTTTTTTTTAATTGGATGCTCTCCATCTAAAGCCGCTCATTACATGAAGTAGTGAACGGCTTTTTGATTATGGCTTCTAGCCAGTTTTTCTCGAAGAGAAAAACAAGAAAAGAGTTTGGGACAAAAAATCTCATCAAAAATTTTAAAATGAAGTTAGCCACCCATCCTATCTGCTAGACAAGTGCTAGAACTCATTCTGATGAGTTGTCT
>NZ_WSRS01000130.1 GCF_009767945.1 Streptococcus danieliae
TTGTCAGTCAAGGCCGGTGTTGAGGTTGCAGGGGTTCCTGGAACGACATTCTTATCTTCATAGGCAGGGTCAAGCGTGTCTGCTTTTTTAGCAACATCTGCCACAAATGAATCTAAAGCAAGAGCGGCTGAAATATCCGAAGTCGGTACATCTTTGAAAAAGACACCTGAAGTATAGATAGCTGGAGCACTTAAGTTTGGTTCTACCGTAATCGGTACAGATTTCGCTCGACCTTCACCATCCGCTGTAATACTTGTTGGTGAACCAATTGGCTCGCCATTTTTAAACCACTGAATTTGATATTCCCGATTTGGCATTAAACCAGATGTCGTTGATTCAACGGTTGTACCAGGCGCTGCCTTATTATCTGTTGTATCATAAACTAAGACATCATGATTTGGTTGGTGTGCGAGGAGAGCAAAATTTTGCCAGTCATTATTATCGGATTCTAAAGCCTTGGTTAAGGTATCCGCAGTACTTTGGAACATATTTGTTTGGTAGTTATTTGACCAAACAGCATAATCATCAGTAACTGGAGCAGCGTAGACATAATCACTATTGATATGGCGATGTTTTTGCCCGATTGTCCCATTCCACTTCATCAATGCACTATTATCTGCATCTTTATCAGAAACAACTTTTCCATACTCTGCATCTGATACTTTCCAAGAAATACGTAAACCTGCATTTTGCTGAGTACGAGATACACCATACAATCCCTTAAATGGAATGTAGTAAGAGCCATCTGGCTTCACAACACCCACTACACTTTCAGCAATATGTGAACCAACTCCATTGGCCGCTTGATAATCAGTAACGATTTTTTTCTGAGCTGCCGCAAACTCTTCTAATGTATAGTTCTTATGTGTATTTTTCCAAGAGTCAAATAAACGAGCGACTTCATCATTGACATAAGAAGCAACAACTCTTACGCCTGTCGCGCTTTGATCTCCCTTGGCTTGTGGAAGTACTCCACCGTTGATCCATTGATTGGCTAAAGTCCCCGGAGCATCTCCATTTTCATACCAAACCGTACCACGAAGAGTTCCATAGTTCCCTTTTTCTGGCCACTCACCGCTACTACTTGGAGCACTACTCCACTCTGCTTGTGGTTTCACTAGCCAAGATTCTGTGAACGGTTTTTCCTGGAGGATAACATGCGAATTTACAATTCTATTAACCCCAGCCGTGAAATCCCATGATTCATTCTTACGATTGGTCCTCGTGTGGAATCCGTAGGTTTTATCACCATGCTGAATAATATTATATTTAGCTGGATCAGGATTTTCAACCCATGTACGAACCGCAAATTTCGTATCTCCAGCCAGCTGGAAGCTATGTGATGTCCCAGAAGCATCAACGATTGGTTTTGACAAATCAATCACAAAACTACCATCTGGATTAGTCTTCGTGTAATAGACTGGTGAAACAAATCCCTTACCATTAACCCACTGAATATAAACTTTGACATCAGACAGCATCTTAGAATTGCTGTTAGTTCCATCCAGTGTCCCATCACGGTAGAGCCAAGCTTTACCTTGATAGCCTTTATCTTGCATGTCTTTACCCGGAGAATAAATCGCCTCCGAAATATCAAATGGCGGGGTATTCTGATCAGCACCGAGACTAGCTGCTCGAACAGCCGAACGGAAGCGAGAAACTGTATAAGCCGCTTCAAATGAGTGGTTCATATTCTCCATATTGGAGAGAGCAGTAGCTGTGTTTTCGAGTAGATCTTTAGTCTCAATAACTGGATTCGCCTGTTTTGCTTCAATAGTTGGCAAAGAATCCATTAGGGAATCTTTAGAAGCTGTCTCTACTGCTTCTGTAGACACAGTAGTAGGTTCAATAACAGTTTCTAGTATCGGGCTACTGATAACTGTCTTGTTAGCTACAGCAACTGATTCACTTTGATTGAGTGACTGCACAGAAGTCAAGGATTCTACAGATTTTTTTGGGGGCCTTGTATCTTCCGAAGCAATTGGTTGAGTCTCTTCAATCTCCTCATCAGATACTTCTACTTTCTTTTCCTCAGCTTGAGGCTCCTCTCCCTCAAGTTTATTAGAGGAATCTTGGACCATAACTTGGTTTGTTAATGGAGCTTGATAAGTCCTTGTTTCCACTTCATCGGTCCTATCCGTATCATCTTGATCGGTAGTCGCGACTACTGAAGAATCCGTATCAGGCTCCTCCCCAACTGTAACCTCATCTGCACCTACCATAGAGTTAGCCCCTAGAGCTAGCACAAGTGAGCAGCCAAATAAGAAATGTTTCCCTTTTTTGACCATACGCCAGTTGGTTTGTTTTACACCTTTCCTATTAAAATACATAGTATCCTCCTAATTCTAATGATACAAGTTAAGTATACCATAAAATTATACAAAAACACTAAACTTGACAAAGAATATATATTTTTATAATTGATAAAAAAATACCCGAGAAAGTTACATTTGGTTAGTTTCAAATTCTGGAATAGACTTCCTGCAAAACTATAATATGATAAACTAAAGCTATGGATTATGAATCCAGTAACCCGAATTATTCATAGATGACTAAAAAAACTTCCAGAACCCCTGATAGATCAAGGTTTCTAGAAGTTTTCTTTGTTTCACCCATTGGGTGAAACAA
>NZ_WSRS01000131.1 GCF_009767945.1 Streptococcus danieliae
TCTAACCTAGGTGACCTTCCAACAGGTACTACGGTAGCGTTTGAGAGCCCAGTAGACACAAGTACAGCAGGAGATAAACCAGCGACAGTTCTTGTGACCTACCCAGATGGTTCGCAAGATAAGGTTCCTGTGACAGTTAAGGTTGTAGAAAATCCAAGCCAGGCAGACAGCAATGAACCAATTCCGGTAACTCCAACTGTTAAAGTTGGTGAGTCCGTGGATCCATCTAAATCCATCTCTAACCTAGGTGATCTTCCAACAGGTACTACGGTAGTGTTTGAAAGTCCAGTAGACACAAGCACAGCAGGAGATAAGCCAGCGACCGTTCTTGTGACCTACCCAGATGGTTCGCAAGATAAGGTTCCTGTGACAGTTAAGGTTGTAGAAACCCCAAGCCAGGCAGACAGTAACCAACCAAGTCCAGCTGATCAAACCGTTACCGTTGGTGAAACTCCATCAGCTGAGAAGTCCATCTCTAACCTAGGTGACCTTCCAACAGGTACTACGGTAGCGTTTGAGAGCCCAGTAGACACAAGTACAGCAGGAGATAAGCCAGCGACAGTTCTTGTGACCTACCCAGATGGTTCGCAAGATAAGGTTCCTGTGATGGTTAAGGTTGTTCTACCTGCTACAGATGAATCTAGTCAAGATCATTCTGATAAGAACAGCGATAGGACTCCATCAACCGGAGTTGAACAAAAAACAGCTTCATTAGAATCCAAGCCACAAGTTGACTCAAATGTAGCTGCTCAAGGAAACTTGCCAAATACAGGTGAGGAAGCTACTAGTGGTGCCATGGCTCTTGGTATTGGAATGCTTCTAGCTGCGGTTGGTCTGAAATCAAGACGTCGTCGTGAAGAAGACTAATCACAGTTGTGAACTTTTATAGAATAGGGATAGTGTTAGTAGGTTGATACTATCGTGAATAGACTCAGACTGAAAATTGAATGTAGGATTCATTTTTTCAGTCTGAGTTTTTAGATGCTAACCCATAGTCGAAACTCAGACAAGATAATTGCAGGTACCAAAAAGCTCTCCAAAGTCAGAGATTTTCCTCAAGACTTTTTGGAGAGCTTTTGATGTACCCGATTATTGGGCGCTTACAGTGTTTTACGTTTTTGAGCGGTTTTGGTGAGGCTGACTTCGACGTCTGGAGCAAGCTTCAAGAGAGTATCGAGGATGTCCTTGTCGTGAATGCTGGCATCAAATTCCACCTCATATTCCAGGATTAATTGGTCACCTTTCTTTTGGGATTTGAGGGAAAGTAAGTGGCTGTCTGTGTGATGGTTGGGGAAGTTTTTGGCAAAAAGGTCTTCGTAATCATAGTCTCGGGGCAGGGTAATTTGCAGGTGGCGTTTACTGCGGCTGACCTTGGTGAAGCTGCTATTTTCCAAAGCCCAGAGGAGTAGGCAGATAAAGAGGGTGGAACAAGTGGCTAGCAGGAGGTAGCCCATGCCGGTGGTCAGGCCGATAGCGGTGGCTGTGAAGATGAGGAGGAGTTCTTTGGAGCTGGCTGCGGCGGAGCGAAAGCGGATGAGGCTAAAGGTGCCGGCAACGGCGACTCCGGCTCCAAGGTTGCCATTGACCATAAAGATAATCATAGCGATTAGGGTCGGTAAGAGGGTCAGGGTCATGACAAATTCCTTGGTATAAAAGGTTCGGTACTTGTAGGCTGCTGCCAAGATTAGTCCAAGCAGGAGGCTGACCAGGAGGCTGGTTGAAAGGCTGAGGGTGTCGATCGTAGGGACTCCTGTGGTGGTGCTGAAGACGCTGTTAAAGAGTGTTTCTTGCAAGGCTAAGCTCCTTTCTATTTTCTTGGCTGGCTAGGCGGTAGGCGGTTCCGTATTTAGAAAAGGATCTCTGGCTGATGCCGTACTTATTGAAGATTTGGGGCAACCAAGTGGGACATGCTTCAGGGACCTTGACTTCCATAATGACCTTGCTAGGATCTAGTAAATCCTTGCCAGATTTACCGGCTGACAGGGAGATGTCCCAGTCGCGGTAGAGGAGGTTTTGGTCGATGGTGATGCGGATGTCGGCATCCTGTTTGCCACGGAAGGAGAGGCGGTCATAATAGATGTACATTTTTGGTTGGAGTTGTTGGTGGCGTTGGCGCAGCTGGGTTAAATCCTTTTGGAGTTGGTCGTCAATGAGGGACTGGTCCAGGCCATCGATGATAGAAAGGCCGGTGGTGACATAGCTGGTAATGGCGTTGGCAGTGGAGGTGAGACGGTTTTTATAGCCGATGCCGTCAATCTTCTTTTTATACTTAACAAAAATCAAAATCTGAATTATAATAGATATAGTAGAATGAAACAAAAACCGCACATTTTGTGCTATACTATTTTTATGGCATATTCAGTAGATTTTCGTGAAAAAGTTCTTTCATATTGTGAGAATATTGGCAGTATTTCTGAAGCAGCAACTGTTTTCCAAATTTCTCGTAATACCATTTATCAATGGATTAAATTAAAAGAGAAAAC
>NZ_WSRS01000132.1 GCF_009767945.1 Streptococcus danieliae
GTTCCAATTTGATAAACTTCTGCCACAGGTTCTTTGGATACACTACCGTCTGGTTGACGAACTCCTTCTTGTCCTTGAGTTAGAAGAACACGCTCTCCCGCTTCCAACTCTTCATTCGCTTGATACTGAGTTTCAAATGGAATCGTCGATTCATTACCAACTCCGCGCTTAACAACACGTGAAACCGGATCTGTGATTTTCTCAGTTGGCTGATTCGGTGTTACAGTACCTGTCTTTTCATCGAGACTATACGTGGTCGTAACAACTTTTTGACCTTCTTTTCCTTCCGTCACAACAACTTCAGGATCACTAGCCTTCATAGATGGATCATCTTGATAAACAGTTTCAAATGGAATTGCGGAAGTTTCTACCTTAGGCTTCGTTCCTACTTGATAAACTTCTGCTACAGGTTCCTTGGATACACTACCGTTTGGTTGACGAACTCCTTCCTGTCCTTTAGATACAAGAACTCGTTCTCCCGCCTCCAACTCTTCGTTCGCTTGATAGCGAGTTTCGAATGGAATCGTCGATTCATTACCAACTCCACGCTTAACAACACGTGAAACCGGATCTGTGATTTTCTCAGTTGGCTGATTCGGTGTTACAGTACCTGTCTTTTCATCGAGACTATAGGTAGTCGTAACAACTTTTTGACCTTCTTTTCCTTCCGTCACAACAACTTCAGGATCACTAGCCTTCATAGATGGATCATCTTGATAAACAGTTTCAAATGGAATTGCGGAAGTTTCTACCTTAGGCTTCGTTCCTACTTTTATTTGCTTCGATACTGGTTGACGAACAACAACTGGTTCGCCTCGAGTCTCAACTGTCTCTCCTTGGGCATTCTTCGAACTGGTTATAGTAACCGTCTGTTCTCCGTTCACACCCTCACGAACCACAAGATCTTTTCCAACTTCTTGACTCTCATCTGCTTGGTATTCAGTTGTAAATGGGATCTCTTCTGTAATCGTTTGATTCCTACTTTTGTATACTTTAAAGGCTTTTCCATCTAATCCAACATTACCACTAATCAAATTTCGAATCGGATCCTTACGTTCAGATGGATCAACTACCTTATTATAAGTTGGAGAAAGAGCAGTCGCAAAATCAATTGCAAAATAACCCCAAAAATCATCACGATTTGGCCAAGGACTTACCTTAGAAGTAAACTCCAATGTGTTTTCTTGACCAATATTTGCCTTTACAGACGGAGAATAATATTTCGTCGTATCATCTCGCTTAGAGGGAACTCCAGTAATCGTTTGACCATTAAACAATACTGTCTTAGGCATCTCATAGGTTGCAGTTCCAGCAATACTAATCCCAACAGGAGCAGAAGTAGCTCGTCCACTTACTCGAGTTGGAAGGTATTTAGCAACCCAGCGAACAAGGTATTTACCGTCAGGTTCAGGTCCATTTTCAGATACATAGCCATCAAAAGAAATGAGTCGAGCTCCAACATCTGCATTATCGGCTGTTTTGTATTGCTTCTGATTTGCTAATTGAAAAATTCTTACCTCGCCTTCCCGGGCTCCAGTTGCTCTTAAAGAAGAACGGAGACGGCTAGCTTGCTCGACTTTTTCTGACTTCTTATCCAAGTCTTGAACAGCAGCTCTATTATTGAAATCTGGAGCTGTCACATCAGAAATTGTCTCTCCCTTTACAATAGGATGAGAAGGCGTTTCCTGCTTCGCTTCAAATACACTATCAAGATTTGCCGTAAATGCTGGAACATTTGCTTGCTCCATCGCTTTATTTTCGGATTCTACTATAGCTGGAGCTGGTATTTCTGTTTCCTGAACTTTCAACTCAGAGGCTTCTGAGGTTAATCGATTAAGTTCTGTTAACTTCGATTCCGCAACAGAACTTTCTCCCATCTCCGACTTCACATCTGCAACTTCGGAAACTGCTTCTACTGTAACAGTTTCTTTAACAGGATTCGACTCTAAAACAGCTGGTCCTACATAGGTTTCATTCGCTGATTCTTCTACCAGGTTCACTTCTGTAGATGACTCTAAAGAAACATTAGCTACACTTTCCTTTGTCTCAATCTGTTCATCAGCAGATACACTTGCAGTAGCACCATTCGCAAATACAGTTGCAAGCAATACAGAAGCAGCACCTAGCTTATATTTCCGAATCGAAAATCTTTGTCTAGCATCTCCTCTATCCAATTCCTGTCTCCTTTAGTTCTATTTTTAATAATTTCTATATGCATTATACGTACAGAAATCTCATCCTAATTATAACACATAGAC
>NZ_WSRS01000133.1 GCF_009767945.1 Streptococcus danieliae
GGGAACGCAAATAGACTGCTTGGATACGCTTATGATAGGCAGAATATTGTTTATTTTTAAGAGCTGATTTTAATTCTCTAATTTGATCTTGTGTGAATTTCATACTATCTATTATAATTCAGATTTTGATTTTTGTTAAGTATAAACGCCGAAAACCGAACCGCAGCCGCTAAAATTGCCCGGGAGCAAGGCTGGATTTAAAGACAATTGTAAGCAAGAAAAAGCTTAGAATCGCTGTTACACCTAACAGGATCCTAAGCTTTTTTTGAGGTTCATATTCTTTCTAGTTTACATCCACACGTCGTTAGCTTCGACTTGCTGCCTGGTGTGTATTTAAACTAGTTTTTAACGCAATCTAGTATCACAAATATCTGTCGCTTATTTTAACTGTTCAAATTTTAAGTGAACGTTGATCCGGTCCTCATAGCCGTTGCGTTCTAAATCCCGTTGGAGGCGGTAGGAAATATAGTGCTCGGCAATATTGATATAACCAGCATCTAGTAGACGATTTTCAACCATGGACTGGATCATGCTGATGGTTGCTTTTTCAACTCTGGCTTCCTCTAAATCCATCACCACTTTTTTAGTGACCTGAGCTAGATTTTGACGGAGTGAATCATCGAGTACAAAAACAGACTGAGCTGCTTTTAAAATAGCTTGGTAGATTTTATCGGGATCAAATTCGGTTACTTGTCCATCACGTTTAATGACTTGCATACTTTTCCTCCACTTCTAGTCGAAAAAATCCCTCACTCAAAAAGAGGAGGGATCCGAAAGGCACTTCCGTGTGATGAGCAGGTTCACACAACTCATCAAGGTCCGCTCCTGCGATATGACCTCCTATGCTTGATGGGTAGCTTGCGCTACCGATCGACTCATCGCATAGTCACACTATACCAGATTCTAAGGCTTTTGTCAACTTGCTAAAACAGTCTGAAAAACTGTTACATTCGAATAATCAGCTATCCTATATTTATTGTCAACAGTTCTATCCACTTTTTAGAAAAACCATAGTGTCTCAAATCTATCTGTTCCCGATAACTTTCTTCTAGGAGTTTTTGCAACTTTTTATTCCAAAAACTTTGGGATTCTAAAGACATAGACAAGATAAGATGTCTCATTGCTATAAAGTAAATAAGTAATGTTTTACCGTCATTATCTAAATCTATCTCTAGTAACTCTCTATCAGAGCGATGAAAAGCAGGTAATGTATGGTGTAAGCGGCTATATAATCTGCCATTATGTGAGCAAATATTTCTAAGATAGCGAGGCGCATTACACCAAGATAATAGGATTTTTGCTGGAATCTTATCTTCTTGATTCAAGACTGAGCTGATATGAGCAGCAACTTTATTTCGATATTCTGGTTGTAGAGCAATAAGGAAAGACGTTAGGTTTCCAAATGTCATTAAACGAAAAACTGTCCATGGCAACACGACCCCATACTGATTAATCTGTTTGCAGATTATAGCATCATCTTGTTTTTCCAAAACCAATCGTGATAAATGATATTTTGTTTTCAAAACAAGGTCCTGCCTCTTAGGATTTTCTTTACAGTATTTAGACTGTCCCGAATAATAAAGATCATCATCTTCAAAAATATAGATTTATTTATTATATCCAATTGTCAGAGCGTCAGCCGTACTTTTCTTCAAAAAAACTTCAATACGCTCTAGTATCTCTTGAAGAAAATTCCTAAAGTAACTATCAAATAAATAGATTCTCTTAGCTTCTATATATCTTCTATTTACCAACTTTCCATATTGAGAAAAAGACTGGAAATCTGTGTCTCTTAAAAAGTCAAGACAATCCTGTTTATAAAAATCATGATTCCCATTGTAATTGAAGGACCAGTTAGAGCTTTTCTTCATGTGATTATATAACTGTTCTTCAGTTAAAGCTGGTTCAAGAGCCATTTTAATTGATTTGGTGCTAATACCGGCCTATAAATCAACTGATTTTTACCTGTAATATCTAAATTTAATGGTAAGTAATCTTTAAAATTTGTTAATTCAACCCGAATTATTCATAGATAACTAAAAAAACTTCCAGAATCCCTGATAGATCAAGGTTTCTAGAAATTTTTGATTTTCACCCATTGGGTGAGACATATGACTGGACAAAAAAAGGGTTCCCCTTTATGATATAAGCATCAAAAAAATCACAATCAGAAAGGAAACCCATATGTTTAGTCTAACAAATAACAGTTCTAAAAACAACACTTTTTCTTTCGA
>NZ_WSRS01000134.1 GCF_009767945.1 Streptococcus danieliae
ACTCCAATCGTTCGCTTGATAGCGAACATTTCATGTTCGTCCATATCATAGGCTCAGCGAGTCAATTCCTGACTCGCTGAGAGGACTCCGAACCCGACCTAATCAACCTTGCGGGGGTGGGAGTAAAAAGATCCAGTGGATCTTTTTAGCATGAGCCCAAAATTAAGAAAGCGAATTAACTAAATTTTTTCAAATTTAGTTCTGTCCCACTCCCATCTAGTGTTATACTTATCCGTTAAAGGAAATGTGAACGTGGTCGTAATGGTTGGCTGTTACACTACCACGGTCTGGCATCATATTCCAAGTGTTAGCAGGTCCATAAATGTTGTTGACCGGTGCATAGAAACGTTGTTGCCAGATGATGTAAGAAATATTTGCGGAATCGATATTGTCTACAGCGTACTGAGCTACTTGATTTCCAAGAGCTGCATCATTGTAAACCATAGCATCCACTGCAAGTCCACGTCCGTGGTCTTGGTCACCCGCACGGAATTTCGAATAATCGGTAATTCCAAACTGGTTGGCAATGTCTTGCATAAAGTTAGCTGCCACTGGCTGAAGTCCAGAAGTATCAACTGGGGTTGCAGTTGGGGCTGGTTGCGCTGGTGCTGGTGTTTCAACTGCAGCTGGTTCAGCTGGTTGTTCTACCGGTGCTGCAGGCTCTTCAGCATGATCATGGTCATGGTTATGTTCTTCATCCGCTAGTAGCGTTTCAGAAGTTTCTGCTTCTGGGGCTGTAACCTCTGGTGCTGGGGCTGCTACTTCAGGCTCGACAGCTTCAGGGGCTGGGCTTGGAGCTGGCGCTTCCTCTGCTGCAACTTCTTGGGCTGGAGTTTCAACCACAGCTGGTGCTTCAGGTTGTTCAACGACTGGCGCTGCTTCAGCGACTTCTGGTTGAGCTACTGGTGCCTCAACAGCTGGTGCTACAGGTGCTTGAGCAGCAGGTGCCACTACTTCAGCCTGTTCAGCAACAGGAGCCAGTTCTTGAGCTTGACTCACTGCTGGGTTCACTGCAGGTGGTTGTGTTGCCATGTAAGTTGGACCTTTGTCCTCTTCAACAATAGTCGCACTTGTTTGAGACATAGGAATAATTTGATCTTGCGTGTAGATTTCTTGGCGAGTCAAATCAACGCTGGCCACATGAGAAGCAGGTCCTTCCAATTGTGGGTTAATCACTTCAAACGTTAATGGTTGGTTGTTGGCACCTACTGTTACACGAAGCAACATTCCTGGTTGGATAACATTGACATTTTCAATTTGGTTCAAACGTGCCAAAACAGCCATATCCACACCCATCGCTTCGGCAATCCGTCCAAGGGTATCACCATATTGAACGGTATAAGTCAAGGTGTTATTGTCACGAACAAGATTGTCACGGATTTGGTCAACCGTACGAGCGACCCAACTTCCATCTTGATCCGTCGCCTGAGCGCTATTATTTCCAGCAAAGACTGAAAGCAACAAGCTGGACGCAAGCATAATTTTTTTATTTAATTTCATAATTATTTGAATCTCTTTCTTAACGTGATAAATCTATACTATCATAATTTTCAACAAAAAAAGACCCTGGAACTCATCTTAAAAGAACTGTGTCACTTCTGTAACTTTTTGTAACACATGAGACATTTTCACAACCTCTTTCAGCTTGCTTTGAGTTTGACTGGTTATCCTACTTTCAGAAAATATGAAAGGGGCTTACAATGCCTACCAAGATTATCCAAAAACAATTTAAACGAATTGAAACCAAATACATCCTCGAAAAAACGGTGTTAAAACAGCTTCTGCAAGACCTGGAGGTTTACATGGAGGCTGACGCCTACGCCACCTCAACCATTACCAACATCTACTTTGATACCGAGCAATTCGACCTCATCCAAGACTCGATTGCGAAAAAGTATGCGCGTGAAAAGGTCCGCATGCGTCTCTACGACCCCCAGCCTCAAGCTAGTAGCAAGGCCTTCTTAGAAATTAATACTCATTGAAATTCAAAATCTGAAAAAAGCCATTCTCTATGGACAATAGATTTTAGATCAGACCAATGCAAATTTTGAATCACTTCTTGTAGTTTATCTATCACTTCCTCAAGTGTTTTAAACCCAAATTATTCATACCTCAAACAACTCCGTGTAAATAGCTAAAAAATCATCAGAAATTGCCAAAAAACAATGGCAATTTCTGATGATTTTTCTTGTCGTTCAATCTGTTCTAAGGATAAAAATGGATTC
>NZ_WSRS01000135.1 GCF_009767945.1 Streptococcus danieliae
GAATCCATTTTTATCCTTAGAACAGATTGAACGATAAGAAAAATCATCAGAAATTGCCATTGTTTTTTGGCAATTTCTGATGATTTTTTAGCTATTTACACAGAGTTGTTTGAGGTATGAATAATTTGGGATTTCAGTAGATGAATCTCTCCTTTTTAGGCTTTATGAGACTTTTGTCCCAGCCTCTTTCTTATGGTTGAAAAAAGGAAAAAGCCAACAACAATCGTCGCCCCATTAATGATCAGCCCCAAAACGGTAATATTCCCGTAGAAACTTGGGACAAGCAAACTAATAACCGCAAAAAATGTATAGAGACTGACAATAGCTGCATTAACCAGTGCCAACTCCTTGTGATCATAAGTTGCATAGATCAGTTTGTTAAACATATTCCCGGAAATACCAATAATCAGAAAGGCCAGGAAAAAGGCGCCCAACTGAATCCAAGGTTGCTCTACCACAAAGACCAGCAGTAACAGAGCACCCGAGAGCATGTAATCCAAGGGGAAAAAAAGCCGAGGATCCATCTGAACATAGGGAGCTAGGATTGCCCCTAAAAGATCTGCTCCCCGCTGGCAGGCTAAGATCAAGCCCAAATAAGCGACCGAATAACCCTGCTGCACTAAATAAATAGGCGCCAGCGTCAGCAACAAATCTACTCCCCCACTGAGGATCCCCTCCGTCAGAATAATATAAAAAGCATCTCGTGAAGCAACTAGGGTTTTAAAAGAAGCAAGCCGATCCACCGACTCTTCCTCCTCCACAGTCACTCCCGCTGTATCCGGAATCTGCAACCGCATCAAGAAATACAGAGCACCAATAAAGAAAGGCAAACTCCATTCCATCAAGGTCAAATAGGACATAAAACCTAACAGGAGAGAAGCTACAAAGTTACTGGAAATATCCAGAACATTTCCAGTCAAATATTGAACATTAACCGATTTTTCCAACAAATCCTCACGATTGTCTAAAATCGCCGGAATCACCTTCATTTGCAGATTGTTCAAACAAACCGTAACCAAGGAGAACACAAAATTCAATAGGACCATCCAAAGAAGGGACCAGGTCTGCATCAAACACAAGAGAATCAACAACATCAAACCAATCTGGATCCCCTGCAAACTCAGTATAGCCAACTTATTTCGCTTTAAGCGGTGAAGATAAGGACCATAGGCTGCCGCAAACAAACGCGGCAACATCCCAATCAAGGTAAAGAGGGACAAAGAACCCGCATCAATCTGGTAAACTTGTACCAAACCAAGGGACAAGGCAATCATATAAAAGGAATCCGCTACATTCCGATTAGCCCCACTAAAAATTAAGCGGTAAAAATTAGGCGTCAGTTTCATCGACTTCAGACTCATCAAGCGTCACCACCTTCTATTCGAGCTCTGCTATCCGATCAAAAATCGTCTAGCTATTTACTATCAAACAACTAGTTAGAAACGATCGCCTACTGATTTTCTGGGATGCTTAAACAGTAATCTCATATTCATACCCCTTACCTCTTTCTTGAATCTTACTAACGTTAGTACTGACAGTCTAGCAAATCTCGCCTTGATTCGCATGAGTTATTTGTGCAATCTCCTAAAAATTTTCAAAAAAAGCAACTATTTCAAACAAGTTTTTTGCTATAATGAAGCAAACTTTTTTAACCATGGAAAGGAGGAAGAACATGACCGTACTTTTCATCGGACGCCGTGAATTCCTAGCCCAGGCCCTGACTAAGATCTATAACAATTTAGAATTTACAGTCTACTTAAAGGACTGGGAAGACAGCTTTTTAGAACGCATCTCCCAGAACCAACCAGGGCTAGTCATCTTGGAAATCACCAGACCTGAGCGCAAGGCCTTCTCAGCCTGCCAGAAAATCAAGGCAGCCTTTCCAGACCAGCCTATCCTATTGTTTTCAACCCACTATCGCGAACACTACCTCCAAAAAAGTCTGGAAGCAAAAGCCACTGGCTACCTCCATCAAGACCTGAGTATGGAAGAGATAAACCAAGGCTTTCAAAAGGTCTTAAAAGGACAAGCAACCTTCCCCTATCCAAGAAATCCCTATTCGTCTGCTCTAAGTCCTCGCGAAATCGAAATACTTTAGGGCACCTCTAAAAACTCATACTTATTGACGCCTTATTTCAAATAAGTAGGTATTCCTATTTGGTAGTGCGGACGT
>NZ_WSRS01000136.1 GCF_009767945.1 Streptococcus danieliae
AATCAACACAAACAAGACTTCGGAGCTTATCACTCACATGTTTACTATGTAACCAACCAAAACAAACGTGAGTATGTGACAGAGACTAAGGTAGTGGTTCCGGAACCAAAAACTTCTGTTCGTGTAGAGAATATCACAGTTGTAGGATTTGATGTCACAATCAAAGGTTTGGCTACAAATCCAGATGTTCGTGAGGTCTTGGTTCCCACTTGGACAACCAATAAGGGTCAAGATGACTTGATTTGGTATAAGGCTCTCAAACAAGACGATGGTTCTTATAAAGCGCGGATTGACTACAGTCGCCACCAATATGACTTCGGAAATTATACAGTTCATGCCTACTTCAAAGATAGCACTGGTAAGATGAATTGGTTAGGCAATACAAGTGTTGATTTTCCAAAACCATCAAACTATGGGAAAGGTTATCCTGTAAAATGGATGGGTGAGAAGAAATACTCTGGAGTTATTACCCATGTTGATGAGAATCCCGTCTATTCAGATACAAACCGAGTGAACATCGATCGCATTGTTATCCATCATAATGCAGGAATGAGTGATGAGGGAGCTCGCGCAACTTGGTATATCCGGAATGGCAATGAGACTTCTGCCCATTATCAGGTAACACCAGATAAGGTCTGGGGAGTGGTTCCTGAAAATGAAGTAGCTTGGCATGCGGGACACTATCCAACCAATCAGCGTTCAATTGGAATTGAGCACCTAAACAATAGTTTGGGACCAAATTGGACGATTGCTGAGGAAACCTATCGGAATTCAGCAAAATTGATTGCGGATATCTCGATTCGTTACAATATTCCACTCGATCGTACCCATGTGATTGGCCATGATGAAGTCTCCGCAACTCTTTGCCCAGGTGGTATTGATATGGATAAACTACTTAGCATGGCAAGAGCGGAGCGGGCGAAACTTGAAAATACAACCATGCCTAAAACAAGTGCAGTCCCTAGCCCAGTAACTCCTCAGAAGGTGGAAATTCCTTATTACTCTCAGCTAGATAGTCGTTGGTCTTCAAAACGCTATGGTCATTATCTATTTGGACCAACTGGTTGTGTTCCAACTAGCTTAGCCATGATCTTTACAGGTCTATCTGGAAAAACAGTGCTTCCAACTCAAGTAGGGGATTATATCTATCAGAATACTGCTGCCTTTAATAAGCTTGGCCCAGGTACAGCAAGTAACGGAATTGCCAAAGCAATTGATAAATGGGGTTATAAACACCAAGTCTTGAAGAGTCCAGATGCGATTAAAAATTCCTTGCTTTCAGGAAATCCAGTACTCTTGGCTGTCGGACCTAGTGTCTTTGTAAACTACCCTTCAACCCATGAGCTTGTCCTTTCAGACTATCAGAATGGTAAAGTAAAAGTTTCAGATCCTTATACTAAATCGCTCTCTGGTTGGCATAGCCTCGATTATCTCTGGAATGTGCGCAGCCGTGTCGCAGAGGATAATGAATTGGGATCACCAGCGATTGCTGTTAAGCGATTCTAAGTCGTAGCTGTGAAGCTTTCACGATCAAGTAGTTGCTAGAAACTTACCTAGATTAGAAAAGTCTTGCTCCTCTTTTTCGGGGCAAGACTTTTTCGTATGTTGGAACGAGAATAAGAGTAAGCGCCCAATAACAAGGTATCTTCCGATAAAGTAGAAATCTAGCTATACTAGTCTCAGAAAACATGAGTAGAGGAGATTGGTTTAGTGGATGCGAA
>NZ_WSRS01000137.1 GCF_009767945.1 Streptococcus danieliae
GTACGACGGGCATGTCGTGTATCTGAGGTGAAAGTCCTCTGAGGGCACCTGCTACCGGTGAACCCAATAGCGACTCCCAAGCCTGACTATCGTGAGGTAGCGGGGAGAGGAAGGGATAGCGAAATCGTGGCTCTACGAATAGAAACGTGATATCAAGGCGTATGTAGTGGATGAGGAGGCGTCAAACTCTAAAGTCCCAAAAGGTAGTCGTAATCTATATGCGTAAATCACGAGAGTAAACGAGGAAAGATATACAACTTATCCCGTGAGGTCTCATGAACGTCTCAGACGTAGTAACAACGAATCATGAGAAGTCAGCCGAAGCCATAGTAGTGATGAAGCTTCTGTAATGGAAGTGGAGCGAAGGGCTGAACAATTAGCCGAAGTAATCCTACTTCACTTGTGTCTGTAAAAGAATGGTCTGATAGAACTGGAGGCGGTCACGTATTGACTAGAAGAAGGTTCACCAATATAAGGCATCCCGCAGACACCGAAACAAGAAAGGAGTACACACATGTCAGAATTGCTAGATAAGATATTATCTCGGAATAATATGCTTGAAGCCTACAAACAGGTAAAAAGTAACAAGGGTTCAGCTGGTATTGATGGAGTTACTATTGGAGAAATGGATAATTTCCTAGCTCAGAATTGGCGAGAAACCAAGGAACTCATAAAGCAGAGGAAGTATAAGCCTCATCCTGTCCTTAGGGTAGAGATACCCAAGCCAAATGGTGGAATGAGAAATCTCGGTATTCCTACGGTCATGGACAGAATGATCCAACAAGCACTAGTGCAAGTTCTCAGTCCCATCTGTGAAGAACATTTCTCAGAGTATAGTTACGGATTTCGTCCCAATCGTTCTTGCGAGACAGCTATCATTCAACTTCTAGAGTATCTCAATGATGGCTATGAATGGATAGTGGATATTGACCTGGAAAAATTCTTTGATACAGTTCCACAAGATAGATTGATGTCCTTGGTACATACGATTATTCAAGATGGGGATACAGAATCACTGATACGAAAATATCTTCATTCGGGTGTTGTTATCAAAGGTCAGCGCTATAAAACACTGGTTGGTACACCCCAAGGAGGAAATCTGTCTCCGCTCTTGTCTAATATCATGCTTCATGAGCTGGATAAGGAATTGGAAAAACGAGGTCTTCGTTTTGTCCGATACGCAGATGACTGTGTCATTACAGTCGGGAGTGAAGCATCCGCCAAACGAGTTATGCACTCCGTTAGCCGCTTCATCGAAAAGCGACTAGGCTTAAAAGTCAATATGACCAAGACAAAGATTGTGAGACCTACCAAACTCAAGTACTTAGGTTTTGGTTTTTGGAAATCTCCAAAAGGTTGGAAATGCCGTCCCCATCAAGATAGTGTGCAGAGTTTTAAGCGAAAGCTAAAGCAATTGACAACGAGGCGATGGAGTATTGACTTGACGACACGGATTGAACGATTAAACTGGGTAATCCGCGGTTGGGTAAATTACTTCTCGCTTGGTAGTATGAAGAGCATAATGAAGCAAATAGACGAGCGCTTGCGAACTCGTATCCGAGTAATTATTTGGAAGCAATGGAAGAAAAAATCTAGACGATTATGGGGGCTTCTAAAACTAGGAGTTCCGAAATGGATAGCGGATAAGGTATCTGGCTGGGGTGACCACTATCAACTAGTGGCTCAAAAGT
>NZ_WSRS01000138.1 GCF_009767945.1 Streptococcus danieliae
CCCCTCAAGAGCCCCAAAAACAAAACTAAGCCATTTATACTAAAACTATCCCAAAATCGCTTCTAGGGCATCTGAGAGCTCCAAAATCTTATTTCACGACTAATTGACAATAAGTAACCTGAGACGCTTATTTTCGAACTGTGAGCTTGCGAAAGCTAAAGCTTTGCAGCTCGCAGTCCTCAGCATAATCTGTCTCAGCTTATTGTCAATTAGCTTTCGCGACATAACCGATCACGTATCAAAAAAAGAGAATACAGCATAGCTCTACTCTCTCCCTCTCAAATCAAATTTATACAAGATGGTTGCATTATACCAATGTTTTAGATACAATCATCTTGTATAATTCCGAGAGGGAGAGAACGGAGACGCCAATCTAACAGTTCTTTCCCTGCTTTGCATTATAGCACATCAAACCCACCATCAGAAACCTAGATAAACGTCTACATATTTATCCAATTCTGATTTAATGTCTTGCATTTGATTATGCAAGGCATTTTTTAGTACCTTTCGATATGCATCATCATCAAAATCTTCTCTAGCTTTTCTTACTTTAGCTTTCCATCTACGCAATGTCCGTTCATCAACTTCTGGATACCATACAGCAACATCTCCATCAGATTCCAAAAGCATAGCAAAACGTTTAAGTTCTGGTTTTAAATCTAATGCCGAAACAGGAACTAAACTAAATCCATCAAGTCTATCAGAAAACTCTTGAGCTAAAGTTCTATCAATTTTCTTAGTTCTCATTTGCATTTCTAATCTCCAAAACGATTTTATAGACTCATCAAGCTCCGCTCTTTCATACGACTTCATCTCTTTTAATTTATTATAAAGCCTAACTTGTACATCAGATTGCCTAGAACCCCAATATATAGTTTCTAAAGCACCACTACGACCAAACAAAAGCTTTCTAGTCACTCCTTGTCTAGTACATTTCAACTCAAAAATCTCAGGTGTATTTATTACATCAATAGCCAAATCAAAACGAGACAATCTATACTCTGAACCAAACTCATCTAAAACATTACGAACAACATTCCAAACCCATTCTACATCCCATTTCTTCAAAGAATTTGGATTGAAGTCATACCTCAAATCAACATAACCACCTCTTTCCAAAATCTCACAATAAATCAAATTTTCTTTGAACTCTATTTCCCCATACTCATCTCGCACTCCATACGCAACACCGTATGGAGACATTACAGTATCGCCCATTTCATCAACAAACAAATTTGTAGAATCACTAAGCTCAGTCATTAAAACTCGTTTTAATACTCTATGCACCCAACTAAGTCTCTTTTCATTTTTAGGTTCTGCTAGAATTGTCAGCCTATCAATACTACAAAACAAATCACTTTCGTCCATACACCCTCCAAATCAAAAAAGTGTCCGCCCCTCAATCCCTTGCGCCCGTAGGGATTGACCATGTTTTTTACCCCATTTGTGTCCTTTTTACCGCCTGTTAGATAAGGCGGCTATATCGAGTTCCACGACAACGTGACAACGAGTCAACGAGTCAACGCTCGGGCTTCGCTCCTCGCTGACTCTGACTCTGTCACTGTCGTTCCACTCTCAGAGTCACACAAACACCCTTATTTGCCCCTCAAGAGCCCCAAAAACAAAACTAAGCCATTTATACTAAAACTATCCCAAAATCGCTTCTAGGGCATCTGAGA
>NZ_WSRS01000139.1 GCF_009767945.1 Streptococcus danieliae
GAATCCATTTTTATCCTTAGAACAGATTGAACGATAAGAAAAATCATCAGAAATTGCCATTGTTTTTTGGCAATTTCTGATGATTTTTTAGCTATTTACACAGAGTTGTTTGAGGTATGAATAATTTGGGAAAATAGTTGTTATCCTAGTTGATTAAAAAAATCTCTGATTTCCTCATCTTTTATAAAATAATATATAATTTTCCCCTCTCTTCTAGTGTCCAAGATGTTTTGATTGGCTAGTTTACGAAGATGGTGGGAGGCAGATGCCATACTGAGATTTAGTAAACAGGCTATATCGCAGACACAGAGTTCTTCGACGGCAAGGAGATAAAAGATGATATTTATCTGTTTATTATCGGTAAATTTTGATAAAATGCGAAGTGATTTTTGGACTTTTTCCTTTTCAAGGTAGTTCGTTGCGGTTGTAACATTTTGTTGATTAATAACATCCACTTGACAGATACTATCTTTTTTCATAATTTTTTCTCCTAGCCTAACACAGCCCATAGCATGTCAAAGCTGTTGTTTTCAATCAGGATATACATCCCCAATCCTAAATAGACAACGGCAATAAACCATCTGCTATATTTTTCCAAAGTTTCTCCAACAGAAGGGACTTGTGCCAATTTTTGGGCAGAAAAAACCAAGAGATAAATCATGACTAGAAAAGTAAGTAAAGTCACTATCAAATTCGCTAAATTTAAGGTGGAAAAATATGGGACAAAGACACCAATATTGTCAGCGCCACAACTTGCAAAAGTAATCATAGCGACTAGAAAGATCAGGTTTTTATTGTCTTTTCGCAAACCATCTTTTGCAATAGCTTCTCCATCAGAATCTCCTAAAAGCAAAACTTTGAGGCCTAGGAAAATTGGAATCAAACCGAGTAAACCTAAAATCTCTTTACTAGGAATATAATTTAAGACAAATGCAAAAAGCAAACTTAGCAATATTAGACTAACAGAGCCTAGAAATTGTCCTAAATAGATGTTAATGATGTCTTTTCTGCTTTTTCTTTTGGCAAAAAATAACATTAGGATAATAAGTAAGTCTACGGCTGTCCCAGAATACAGGATTATTGAAGTAACAACATTTTGAATCATAAAACACCTCATTCAAATATATTTTTGAATGTATTTTAACATTAAACTTTGTAGATGTCAACTTCAGCTCCACCAAAATATAGATAAAAAGTAAGCGCCCAATAACAGGGTATATCAAAAAACCTCCAAGATTGTAAGCAGCTTGCTTTGAATCTTGGAGGTTTCTTTAACGACAATGCTCTTGTATTTGTTTTGCCCATGGTAAATAAGCCTCTAGAACCTCCTTTTTTTCGAGAGTCTCCTCGTTTGGTAAATGTTCTAGTAGGAAAACTATATATTTTTCACTGTCCACTTGGTGGAGTTTGGCTGTCTCAATTAGAGTCATAATAATCGCACTAGACTCTGCTCCCTCTAAACTCTGGGAGAACAACCAATTCTTGCGTCCCATTACTAAGGATTTGATTGCTCTTTCTGCCAAATTATTGGATAGAACGAGACGTCCATCCTCCAGTACAGTTTTGAATGTGGACTCATAATCCAAACTGTATTTGAGAGCACGGCCTAACTTGGATTCTGGTAAGACATA
>NZ_WSRS01000013.1 GCF_009767945.1 Streptococcus danieliae
GTTTTCTCTTTTAATTTAATCCATTGATAAATGGTATTACGAGAAATTTGGAAAACAGTTGCTGCTTCAGAAATACTGCCAATATTCTCACAATATGAAAGAACTTTTTCACGAAAATCTACTGAATATGCCATAAAAATAGTATAGCACAAAATGTGCGGTTTTTGTTTCATTCTACTATATTGTCGATTTCCCTGAACCATTGGGTCCCACTAAGGCATAGTGTTGTCCTTTCTCTAAAACAAATGATAGATTCCGCAACACATAGCGATCTGTACCAGGATAACAAAAAGAAACTCCTTTGAACTCAATTTGCTCGAAAGCAATAGGTATTTGATCAGGTAAGTCCGTCGCACCAGGTGTTGTTTCTAAAGCCATTAAAAGGTGGAAATCCGCCATATATTCCTTACATTCTGCAAGACTTTTGGATGAATCCTGTAAACCTCCACCTAAAATCTCCGCAAGATTAAAAAGAACTGTTAAGATTCCAATAAAATTCCCTGGACTTATCTCTCCATCTCTCAATGGATAGAGGAGACAAATCGATGTCAGTATTGTCAGTAAAATTAAGACAATATGCATACCTCTTGTCGCTAGTCGTGTTTTTAACAAAACTAGCAATTGAATCGAACTTGCTTTTTGAAAGTCTTGTTCATAGCGATCAGTCATATCATCCACATAGCCAAATAACATCCGCTCTTCCAGAGCTTCCTTACCAACTAACACTTGATCGGAATAGTAACTATAGCGACGTTCATATTTTTTTGCATCCACTTTCGCTGCATAATTTTTCTTTCCTAGGTAAAAAGATAGATAAAATAGAGGAATACTACATGAAAAAATTAGAGCACCAGACCACCAAAGAAGACTAGTTAATAAAAAGAAAATCGAAATCACTGCCACAATTCCTTTAAGAATTGCCGCATAAGCTTGTATTCCCTCTAAAAAGACCTCTACAATATCTTCAACTAAGAGGCTGAACAATTCTTGCTTGGACTTATCCTCCAACCATCGATACTCTAAATTGACCTGTTGTTGCACAATAAGAGGGAGAATAGACAGTTCAATAGCAGTTTTGAGACGAATTTCAAAAAATTTCGGTACTTCCTCAAAGATACGCATACAAACCATGGTAGAAAGTAACAAAAATAAGGGAAAAAGGATCCCCTGAGAGAAGGATCCACTTCCTGCTATGGACAATAAACTATCAATAAAATAAGAAGTCACCGTAGCCAAAATTACCGTTGGAAAAAGCGAATTAATAATGGCCATAGTTAGATAAATCACTATTAACCAAGGAAATTCTTTAAAGGCTAGTCCAAGTACTTCCAAAATCGAAGGAGAAATCATTTTACTTTTCAAAACTTCACTCCTCTAATTAGTGTTGATATTTACCCATGAATAACTCCTCATACGTTGTCAGTTTGTCCGTATAGCCAAATTTCTTTCCAAATTCAAATAATCTAGGGCTAACCGAAAGAAGCGGTATATTCATATTTTGAAAATCTCCCGTAACAATAGTTCGTACCACCTTCGTCTCTAGACCAAGCTTTGTCAAATCAACATAATAAACATGGCCATTGACCGCTTCACTAACTTTTTTTGCCGTATCTAATAAAACCTGTAATGTACTATCCGCTTCAATGACAGAATCCAAAATCGAAGTCCTCCGATCTGTAGTTCCCAGAATATCCTTATTCACCAAAAAATGTTGATTGTAAATATTTATCAAACTTTCAGAAAGCACTTCCAGGTTCATCATTCCAGCATCAAAATTTATTCCCCCAGTGGTACTCCAATCATCTACTTGAACAGCCTCTGTGATTGAACGCTCCAAAGCAATTTCTGGAATAACATGACATCCTAATCCTGTATAAGCATACCTGGAGTAATCATTCGGATTAACAATCCACGTTCTATATACTGGAATTCCCGGGTGATTATATCATAACCTTGCTCCTTAATTTTAGATATTATATCCTTTATTTTGTAATTTTTACTAGTTTCATAATCTACAATAGGAAGAACGAATGGATTTGATTGACCGATAATCCAAGCATCCCGTTCAACTGCTTCTAAGAGTCCATGAAGTATTGCATCTTCCAAAACCACTGCATAGTCTCTCAGCTCCAGGTGTACCTTATGATAATGCTGTTTCCGAAAGAACCTATCGCTCATTCAAGACTGAATTTGTTAATGCGTATAAATTTGAATCCTTAGAACAACTTGCCCTACTAACACAAGATTATATCCACTGGTGGAATCACAAACGTAGATATTCGACACTGAATAATCTATCACCACTAGTTTTCAAAGCCCAGCCTATCACTACTCAGGAGAATCATGGTCAAGCTGTAGCGGATGATTCAACTCCTCATAAAAAGTGTCCGATTTTGGGTTGACATTACACTTTTCATGTGCTCCCCTTCGTTTAGAGAATGTTGTCAAAATCATTGTAAACGGCTTGAGGCCAGACGCTGGACTGAACTTCACCGATATGTTTTTTCCTTAGAAGGAACATGGCTAGCCGGGATTGACCAATACCACCCCCAATAGAGAGCGGGAAGAGACCCCGGAGCAGGGTTTTATGCCAGTCAAATTCCAACCGATCTTCGTCGCCGGTTAGGGCAACTTGGCGCTTGAGGGCATCTTCATCCACCCGGATTCCCATAGAGGAGAGCTCAAAGGCAGCCCCCAATTGGTCATTCCAGACCAGAATATCCCCATTCAAGCCCTTATAGCCATGCTCTGTCTCGCTAGTCCAATCGTCATAGTCCGGCGCCCGGCCGTCATGCGGCTGCCCATCAGCCAAGACACCCCCAATCCCAATCAGAAAGACCGCCCCGTGCTCCTTGGCAATCGCATTTTCGCGTTCTTTTGGACTTAGATCTGGATAAAGTTCAACCAGCTCTTCTGTATGAACGAAGCGAATCTGTTTGGGCAAAACAGCTTCGATATCATACCGGGCCTCAACGGCCAATTCTGTTAGACGGATGGCCTTGTAGATCTTCTCCACCGTCTCCTTCAAATAGGCTAAATTCCGCTGACCATTCGGAATCACCTTCTCCCAATCCCATTGATCCACATAGACCGAGTGGGTTGGATCTAGTGAATCCTCATCTGGACGCAAGGCCTTCATGTGTACAAACAGACCCTCTCCCTCATTGAAGCCAAAGCGAGCCAGGGTATGCCGTTTCCACTTGGCCAAGGAATGCACCACTTCATAGGTAGCTTCTGGAATCAACTTAACATGAACCTCAACCGGATGTTCAATCCCGGACAAGTTGTCTTGCATGCCGTCACCGATCCGCGATAAAATCGGTCCTTGGACCTCAACAATCTCCAACTTATCTTGGAGGTATTGGGTAAAAGTGTTTTTGACAAAGGAAATCTCTTCCTGTTGGTGGATAAAGTCTTTTTTCATGGATTCTCCTTATTCTTAAGTCCTCAAAACCGCCACTAAACTTAGCTATATGATACACTAAAATTAGAAATTTTCAAGGAGGTCCCATGTCCGTCTTTCAAAAAAGTATCAAAGTTATCTTGGTCACTTGGATAGCTGTGCAAATCGCCACCTTTTTGGGGCTCAATTATCCGTCTTCTGCAGGAATCATTGGCTTGTTGAGCTTACTGGACACCCGGCGTTCCACCCTGCTGACTGCCAAACGCCGTGTTTTAAGCATGACGTCAGCCATGTTGGCAGCCATCCTCTGCTTCAGTCTATTTGGACTGAACATCTGGGCCTTTGGCCTCAGCATGGCCATTTATATTCCCCTCGCCTACAAGTATGAATGGGACATCGGCCTATCTGTCTCCACCGTCGGCGTCTTCCATCTCCTCGACACAGGGAGCTTGGCCCTACCCGTTATTTTAAACGAACTCGGCCTTTTCGCCATCGGGGTTAGCCTGGCTCTCTTAGCCAATATCTATATGCCTTCCCACCAAAAAGAAATTATCGCCGCCCGCAACCGCGTCGAGCTCCTCCTCAAAGGACTGGTTCTCCGTTTCCACCACATCCTAGCAACCGGGCAGAATAGCGATGAAGTCCACCGCATCCAGCAATTGGAAAAGGAGATCCAGACGGCTCTCGAACTAGTCTATCGGGATCAATCCAACCAGCTCTTCCAGCGGACCGACTACGAAGTTCACTACTTCGAGATGCGGCTGGAGCAATGCCATTACCTACTACAGATGGTTGAGGACATCCAACACTGCCACTTCTCGGCCGAAGAAAGCCTCATTCTAGCCCAGCTTTTTAAGGATACAGCCCAGCAACTGGAGGATAAATCAACTCCGATCCACCTCATTGACCGTATCGATCACTACCTCCAAGTCTTCCGCGAACGCCCTCTCCCCAAGAGCCGCGAGGAGTTTGAATCTCGGTCCTATCTCTTGCAAATCTTCCGCGATTTGGAACACTTTATCCATTTAAAAATTCAATTTCATCAGCGTTATCCCCAGGATCAGCTAAATGAGGATTAAAAAATGAACTATAAGTTTCCTTTAAGGAAAGTAGGTTATACTAGTTCCATAGTTGAGGAAGACCTCAACAACTCCTAAAACTTTTCTTTTTCATAAGGGGACCTCTAAAAACCCCAGTTTTTCTTCAAATTTAATCACTCAAACCTTGATAAATCAACATTTAGATTTTCAGAAATTTAGTTTTTAGAGGTGCCCATAATAATCTCCGAAAGGTCTCAGACATTCTGAGGCCTTTTACTTTTCACTTACTAGAAATCAGATAGCAACCACTAACAAAGACTGTCTATACTTCGTTAAAAACAAAATCTAAATACTCGTAGAAGACAAAAAGATGACTAGGAAAGCCGACGAAGGTAGTTGGGAGTGGGACAAAAGTCTAGCCTCATTAACTTTGGTTAATAAAATGCCTTTGACGCAGTAGCTGATTGACCTCTTCGTTCGCTTTTCAAGCTCGGAAGAGGGTCTAATCAGCCTTGCGGGAGTGGGATTGAAAAGGTTCGGGGAACCTTTTCAACCTGAGCCAAGAAATTAAAAAGCAAAGTAAGATCCAGTGGATCTTTTTAGCATGAGCCCAAAATTAAGAAAGCGAATTAACTAAATTTTTTCAAATTTAGTTCTGTTCCACTCCCAATATTACCCCTAGAAGCGATCAAGGAGGCTTGACAAGGTCAGATTTTGAAATTCAACGGGTATTACTTTGACCAGAACATTTAATTAGCCTAGACCAAGAGAAGCTTCGAAGAACCGTCTAATTATTTTTAAGATATTTGACAAAAAGTATATACGAGTATATAATGAAAGAAAAAAGTATATACGAGTATATAGGAGGTTCTATGACCCCATTCACAACTATATTTGGTAAATCACCTAGGGTTTTTTTGAATCGAAACCAAGAATTTGAGAATCTATTAAAAAATCTCGACAATCCTTACTCCGATGCACAATCTACTATCGTTACGGGAGTTCGAGGCTCAGGAAAAACCACCTTTATCACAAAGTTAGAAAAGGAACTACCAGAGCACTGGATTCCTATCACACTGATTAACACACCTGCTATTGTCTCCAACTTAATTGCAGAATTAAGCAATACAGTTAGTCGAGAGATTACAGTGAGCAATTCTATACAGGTTAAAAATTTTAGTGTATTGGGATTAACGATTGAGAATATCCAATCTCAAAATACTACAAACCAACAACAACTAATTGACTTACTAACGATTTGTCAAAATGCCAATCGAAAAGTTGTTATTTTAATTGATGAAATTTCCACTTCCACTGGTATTAGAGAATTATATTCACTTTTTCAGCTCCTTATCCGTAAAGACCTTCCTATTAGTATTATCTCAACAGGGCTTCCAGAAGATATTAATGAGGTCATTACCGATAAAATTTTGACTTTTCTACTACGTTCAAATATGATTGTACTTTCTCCACTTACCATTGATGATATTGAAAAGGCTTATCTCGAGCATCTATCACTCGACCATTCTGCTGCTGGCTATGCAGCAAAGAAAACGAAAGGATATGCCTATGCTTTTCAATTATTAGGCCAATTAATGTATGAGAAGGAATGTGCAACCATTGATGATATCGAAGATGTGATTCCTGATTTTCGATATTTCCTAGGAAAGAATGCCTATCGACTAATCCAACAACGACTATCAGACAATGATGAAATCTTCTTAAAAGCTATTCAATCAAAGACGAAAATAGCAGATATAATTAAACAAACCAAATGGGATAAGAACCTTGTGAATACATATAAGTATAGACTTATCGATAAAGGACTTATTTTTCAACCACAACGTGGATATGTTGATTTAGTTTTACCAGAATTTGATAGTTACCTTGAAAATTACTGAAACGATACTCATAAAATAAATTCAAAACCTCCTATCAGCTACATCACAAAAGCTGTGGGAGGCTTCTTTTTTGAAGGGGAAAGAGGGTTACTTCAACCGTTCTTGTAATTTTTCCACAAAAAGATAAGCTGCTGGGCAAATAAGTGTATTCTGGATGGTCAAATGGTTGATTTGGTGAATCTTTTTACGATCTGTATGAGGAAATTCCCGACAGGCTTTGGGACGAATATCATAAATGGAACAGAGATTATCCTCTCCGATAAACGGACAGGGCATGGATTGAAAGACCTTGTCCCCATCCTCATCCACGCGCAGAAAAGCCTCTTCAAAAGCAGACAATTTCATCCGAAAAGTCTTAGAAATACGCGTGATGTCAGCTTCTGTCAAGAGGGGACCGAGATGACGGCAGCAGTTGGCACACTGGATACAATCAATCTCCTCAAAAACCTCCACATGAATCTCCTGGCTAAGTCTATCTAAGTTCTTCGGCGTTTTTTTCTTGAGCCCCGCGAGAAACTTCCGATGTTCTTTTTGCTTCTGCAGAGCCAACTTATGGTAACGTTCTAAATCCATTTTTGATTTCCTCTCTACTCATTATTTCAATCCAATAACCAATTCAAGAGTGACTTTTTCTGAATTCCATCATAATTGGCTTCTGGTTGTATCTGATCCAGCGTCAATAGATATTTAGGATACTGATCATCAATAGCTTGCAGCGGACGAAGCTCTCTCTCTAGCGTTTCAGGATCTAGAGTTGACAGGCTCACCTGAAAATACTGATAAGCTCCAGTATCCGTCACAGCAATAAAATCCACCTCATATTTACCAACATTTCCGACATATACTTTGGAAAAACGCCGTCTTAATTCCAGGTAAACAATGGTTTCAATCATATGTCCCAAATCTTCTTGATGATCTGGTAACAGCAATTGGCGAAAACCGAGATCAACGCAGTAAAATTTTTCTAGCCTTTGCAAAAGGGTGTGCTCTTTGACATCGAATCGAGGGACAGCGTAGAATAATAAGGAATCAAGAAAAGCATCCAAATACAAAAATTTTAAAATGAAGTTAGCCACCCATCCTATCTGCTAGATAAGTGCTACAACTCATTCTGATGAGTTGTCTGATTTCATTTGATAATAGGTTTGGTGAATCGGCTACACTAATCTGGACAGAATTTATAAGGAGTGAGATAAAGATAAATACAATGTTTCTGAAATGTGTCACATATTGGATTTTCCGAGCTCCAGCTACTATTACAAAGAAAATCATCAGAAAGTGCCATTGTTTTTTAGTAATTCCTGATGATTTTTAGCTATTTGTATGGAGTTGTTTCAGGTATGAATAATTTGGGTTTATTCTTCTACTTTTATTTCATGAACCCACTTACTAAAAAAACAATCCATTAGGTCTCCACATTCTATCACGAACAGGATATTCTTTCTGCAAATTTAAATAAAATCTTAAAACTTTTGGGGATAATTGTTGCTTTAATCCTAAAGAAGCCAATTCTATTTTTAAATTTAAAATAATTCTACCAAAATCCACTCTATTACTAAAATCATTTTTCGCTTTCAAAAATAATTGACGTTCCTCATCTGTTATTTCCAAATCTAAAATAAAATTATAAATTGAATTTTCTAACCATTCAATTTTTTCGATGTCATCATCAACCTCCCAATAAATGCGCAAATTCTGGATCATAATAAGGGACAGGCCAAGAACTTGAATTTGTCACAACACCATTAACAATTGTATTAACCGTATGATTTACAGTAGAAGTTATCTGTAACATTCGCCAGAGAGTGTACAATAGACTTCCTGCGAAACGTTAACTATCCTTCAAAATTGATAATACCAGCAATCAAATTCATTCGTAAACCAAAGCGTTTCTTACGATTCCGATAAGTGGTTGAAAATATTTTAAACACTTTAAATTTTGCAAAAACATTCTCAACCTTAATACGCCTTGAAGATAGTGCTCGATTATAAGATTTTTCCTCTTTTGTTAGGGGATGTAATTTACTAGATTAGACTTCCTGCGGAACTAATGTATTAGATCCCATTTCTCAGCAGAAGAGATCGCATAACCACACTGAAACATTTTATAACTCAGTCTTTTTCAAGTGATGACTCCAATAAATCTCAGGTTCTGTCACTGTTTTGCAGGAAGTCTATTAAATAATTGGCTCTACGATAAACCAGCTTCCTGCCGCCCCGCTACATATTCTGAGAAGGATAGAGGAAGAACTTATAACTGAACATACCGACCAGTCAAGTTTGTTGCCAAATCACTACTCATAAAACGGGCGTTGGAACCTGTCAGATATAAATCAACATTCGGTTTTATAAATAAGCTATCTGCAACCAGTTCAAATCGATCCACATGCTGAATCTCATCTAAGAAAATATAGTAGGTTTCTTGAGTTTCAAGCTGCTCTTCTAAATACCGATACAAAGCCTGAAACTCTCTCAATTTATAGTAACTGAGATCTTCAAAATTAATCACTAAAATCTGACTCTCTGCCACACCTGACTGAATCAGCTCTTGTCGAAAGAGCTGAAAAAGCACAGACTTCCCAGCTCTCCTGACTCCGCTAATTACCTTGATCACCTGCCGATCCCTATGCCTATTTAAAAAATCCACATACTCTGGTCTATCTATCCATTTCATTGAATCACCTCTCTAACAGTATAACACAAACACCCTCATTAAATCTGTTACCAACCTAAACCACCCCCTTCAAGATTACAGGTCAAGTAAAAAAAGAACCCCCACAAATATGAGAGTTCTGTCTTCTCCAACAAACGATTAACGTTTTGAGAATTGTGATGCCTTACGAGCTTTCTTAAGACCTGGTTTCTTACGCTCAACCATACGTGCGTCACGAGTCAAGAGACCTGCACGTTTCAAGCTTAGACGGAAGTCTGGGTCTACTTCAAGAAGCGCACGAGCGATACCATGACGGATAGCTCCAGCTTGTCCAGCGTAACCACCGCCGTTAACGTTTACGAATACATCGTAAGAACCAGCAGTTGCAGTCACTGCAAATGGTTGGTTGATAACCAAACGGAGATCAGCGTGTGGGATGTACTCTTCTACATCTTTTTTGTTAACTGTGATTTTACCAGTACCTGGAACCAAACGTACACGCGCTACAGCGTTTTTACGACGACCAGTACCTGCATATTGTGCTTGTGCCATAGTTTAATCTGCTCCTTTCCTTAGATAAGTCCTGAGATGTCAAGAACTTCTGGTTGTTGAGCAGCATGAGTGTGTTCGCTACCAACAAATACTTTCAATTTCATACCTTGAGCACGTCCAAGTGTGTTGTGTGGAAGCATGCCTTTAACGGATTTTTCAATCAAGCGAACAGCGTTTTTAGAACGCAACTCACCAGCAGAGATCGATTTCAATCCACCTGGGTACAATGAGTGAGTGTAGTAGATCTTGTCTGTTGCTTTTTTACCAGTCAATTTCACTTTCTCAGCGTTGATAACGATAACGAAGTCACCTGTATCTGTGTGAGGTGTGAAAGTTGGTTTGTTCTTACCGCGAAGAACACTTGCAACCACTGCAGAAAGACGTCCAAGTGGGACATCAGTTGCGTCAACAACGTACCATTTGCGTTCAACTTCACCTGGCTTAGCCATGTATGTAGTTTTGTTCATGATTTCTCCTATATTCAATCTCGTTTTTGTTTACATGTGGATGTTCCGGTCCACGGGGTATTTGGAAGGTTCCGGGGCCTTTCAAATGGGGTAAACAATACCGTATTCCATACTATCAAATCTAATGAGGGTCGTCAAGATATTTTCCTTACTTTTTAAAAAATTAGAAGGACTCATCTTCTAACAGACTGGCCCATTTTAAAATAGGTGTGTCTTTTTCCCCGAACCGCTAGGGAAAGGGCCAAAATATTGTCGGGGTCTGGCATGCAGCCGTAGGAACCATCGCCGATATGGTGGATGTCTGCTCCGACCCGTTTGTTACTCAGAGCCAGGTCCCGGATCGTTTGGCTATCCGCACTTTCCTGGCTGGTTCCGATGGTCGAAATGACCAGGGCTCCCTGGGCTTTGAGTTGGCTCACCAGAGGAGCCAGGAGCTCTTCTCTGACACCTGGGACTGTGCCAACTGCTGGAACCAGGATTCCATCTGCCTCTTGCTGAACAAAATCCAGTAGGGCTGGTGCATCCACTACAGCCTCTCCTAGCCCGGCCCCGTGCATCTTACCTGCAAAGACCAGTCCTGAAAATGCTGTTTGGCCAGGAGGATAGCTTCTGAAATAGCGGCTAATGAGACGCCGATTGCGGGGTTGCCTGTCAGCACGATAAAGTCTACTCCCAACTTCTGAGCCTGCTCAAGGCTCTGAGGGCTGACCTGCCGTCCTGGCGCTAGCTCAACTCGATTTTCCAGTAGCTGCTGAGAGGTGTCTACAGGTTCGAGGTTGATACCAACGGACCGTCCTGTTAGGTACTTGAGTTCGGCGATCGGATTGGTACAGTCGTAGAAACCAACAATTTCTGGCGCAAAGACGTCCAACTCATTGAGGAGCAGCAAGTCACAACTAAAAGCAGCCATCATCTCTGCATTGCTGACTCCATCAATCAAGGGTGCTGCAGTCACAACCGTTTCGCCCAGCACAATCCGCCCTTCACTGGCCCGGATTGCTTGTTTAAACTCCGCTGGGGTCATGGCTGCTAGATCACTGGCATAGGCTGATAACAAGCCTTTCCTAACTAGTTCTCCACTTCTCCCAAAAGCTCCTGTAGGGCCTGCATATTTTGCTCAGACCAGGGAGGTAAACGGGGTGTTTGAATATCGACCTGGTCCACAAATTTATCCAAGTCCTTCTTGACCACCGCTGTTCGTTTTTCCAACTCCCGCGCTGACACTCGCAGGGCTCCCTGAGCAAAAATCGTCCACTGCTCATTTAAGTCGCTGGTTGCGACCGAGACCTGATTGCGGCCCGTATTAAGCTGGGCTGCTAGCCGTTCAATGTAGGAGTCTGCTGTCTCATCTTCCTCGGTAAAAATCACTACAACCTGAAATTCATCGTAGCGTTGGCGGATTCCAGGCACATGCTGGGCATCAAAGACACAGGTAATTTCCAGACCTTCAAAACTTGCATAATTGCTGAGGCGATTGAGTAAGAGGTTTCGTGCAGCATCTAGCTGATTGCGTTTGAAATAGCCTTTTGTACTTTCCCAAGAAGCAATCATATTGTAGCCATCGACCAATAAAATCTGTTTTTTCATAGGCGTTTCCGGTGTACTTCGTACATAAGAATCGCAGCAGCGACGCTGGCATTCAGACTTTGGACATGGCCGTCCATCGGAATGGTGATCATTTCATCAACCTGCTTCTTAATATTGGGAGAAATCCCCTTGCCTTCATTACCAATAATCAAGGCCAATTTACCAGTTGTATTCCACTGGTGCGAAGGGGTCCCATCCATGTCCGTTCCAAAAATCCAAAAGCCGGCTTCTTTGAGCTTGGTCAAGGCTTGGCTGAGATTGGTCACCCGCGCCACCGGTACATGCTCTAGAGCTCCGGTTGCGATTTTGGCAACAACCGGGGTGATTCCAACTGCCCGATGCTTAGGAATCACCACTCCTGCCACTCCAAGCGCATCTGCCGAACGCAAGATTGAACCCAAGTTATGGGGATCTGTCAGACTATCCAGAATCAAGATCAAGGGATTCTCCTGGCCCTCAGCCTTAGCCAACACGTCCTCTAAGGTCTGGTAGGCATAGGCGGAGACCCGTAAGACTAGCCCTTGGTGCACCCCTTTTTGGGTCATTTCATCCAGCTTTTTCTTACTGGTCCAAGAAATCGGCACTTTCTGGTCTCGGGCCACCTCTTTGATTGCATCGACCTTCTTGCCTCGCAAATCTTCCTGAACATACAGTTTATTGCCCGTGCCCGCTTCCAAGGCCTCCATCACCGCATGGAGGCCGTAAATGATATCTGTTTGATTCATCTGCTCTTTCCTTTACAGAGTAAGGAGGGGCAAACCCCTCCTTACTCTAGTCTTTAATCTATTTTATAATAAAATTCACGCGCAAAAGCCAGGTCACCATTGCTTTGACTGAGCCAAATGCGATCCTTGAAATGTTTGGAACGATCTTGTGTATCTGGATTAGAGGCATCGATTCCACTTGGAATAAAGCGAATCAAAGCACCACCAACCAAGGCACGAATCGGCTCAAACTGGGTACTCAGAAAGCCTCCTTCAGCCAAAGCCGTTGTCAAGGTTACTTGATAAGTCTCTGACACCAAACCTTTGTCATCAAAAACCAGGCGTTCTTCATAATCATTTTCCCAAGTTCCTGCGATACTTGAGAAATCGCCAGCGAGAATTTCTTCAATATTCATAGGTTTTCTCCTTTTACGGATTTGCTTCGACGGTTTGAATACACCACTGGATCAACTCTTCCAATCGGTCGATCTGACCAGTTAGGTGGAGGTAGCCCAGTAGGGCTTCAAAACCCGTCGACATGCGATAAGTGACCACATCTGTATTTTTGGCTTTGGTATGACTGTTGGCATTTCGGCCCCGTTTGTAGATCCCCACCTCTTCTTCGGTCAGTAAGTTCTGATCTAACAGCGCTTGAACCAGTTGCGCCTGTGCCTTGGCTGACACATAGTGGGTCGCCACATGGTGCAAGCGGTTGGGCTTGGTCAGACCCTGAAGAATCAAGTGTTGGCGTACATAAACCGAATAGATGGCATCGCCATCAAAGGCTAGGGCAATCCCATTAATCAGACGCACATCAGTCACGTTGCCACCTCACTCCCTCCTTGGTATCCAGAAGGCGAATACCTTGCTGGGCAAGAATGTCCCGAATCCGATCGGCTTCTTGGAAATTTTTGGCTGCCCGCGCCTCTTGGCGTTGAGCAATCAGCTTTTCAATTTCCTCATCCAAAATCTCTTCTTGGAAAACCAAACCAAAAATCTCTAGGAATTGACCAAAGGTCTCTTTGACAGCCTGGGTATAGTGGCCAGAGTTGATCCATTTGGCCAAATCAAAGAGCACGGTCAGGGCATTGGCTGTATTAAAGTCGTCATCCATGGCTGCCTCAAAGGCTTGAACAAAGTCCTGCAGGCGGCTCGTGTCCACATCTTCCTGCAGCGGAGCCAGGTAGGTGTTTTTCAGGTACTTAAGATTGACCTCAGCATCATAAAGCGCCTTGTCACTGAAGTTAATTGGGCGCCGGTAGTGCTGGCTATTGAGGAAGAGCCGTAGAACGGAACCATCAACGGTCTGCAACAGGTCATGTACAGTTCGGAAGTTACCTAGTGACTTGGACATTTTCTCATCATCAATGGTGATAAAGGCATTGTGCATCCAGTAGTTGACAAAGGTCTGACCTGTCTTAGCCTCAGATTGGGCAATCTCATTGGTATGGTGGGGGAACTCGAGGTCACTCCCTCCCCCGTGGATGTCTAGGGTTGCTCCCAACAGTTCTGTTGACATGACTGAACACTCAATATGCCAACCTGGCCGACCTGCTCCCCAAGGGCTCTCCCAAGAAATCTCGCCGTCCTTGGCAGCCTTCCACAAGGCAAAATCCAGAGGATCTTCCTTGCGCTCGGCTTCTGAGCCGATCCGACCACTAGCTCCCTGGGCTAAATCCTCCAAGGATTTATTGGCCAAACATCCATAACCAACTGATTTTCGAACCCGGAAATAAACATCTCCTTGGCTTTCATAGGCCATGTCTTTAGCAATCAGGTCCTCAATAAAGGCAATGATTTCCGGAATGTAGTCCATAACCCGTGGATTTTTGGTTGCCGGAAGAACTCCTAAGGCCTGGGTATCCTCCAAATAAGCTGCAATGTACTTATCCGCAACTGCTTCTGGACTGATCCCCTCCTCAAGTGCCCGCTTGATAATCTTATCATCAACATCTGTAAAGTTAGAGATGTAGGTGACCTCATACCCACGATAGGTCAGATAGCGACGAATAGTATCAAAAGCCACAACTGGACGCGCATTTCCAATATGAATGTAGTTATAAACCGTTGGACCACAGACATACATAGATACCTGACCCTCAACCTGGGGACGAAATTCTTCCAATTGCCGACTAAGGGTGTTATAGATTTTGATCATAGCGATCCTTTCTATTCAACTCCTTGGGGTTTCGGGAATAGGACCTTCATCGAAGCATTGACCCGACCCTTGTCATCAATCTTGATGACCTTAACATCCACTTCATCACCCACTTCGAGAATATCTTCGACGCGATTGACACGGCTCCATGCCATTTCGGAAATATGAACAAGGGCATCCGTCTTATCAAAGAGGTTGACAAAAGCGCCAAATTTCTCAATGCGGGTAACCTTAACGCCGGTAAAGACCTCATCCACCTTGGCTTCACGCACCAAGCCAGCGATGATTTCCTTGGTCCGGTTGATCGCCGCTTGGTCGGGAGAGAAAATCGACACCAAACCATCTTCGTCAATGTCAATTTTGACACCAGTTTCCGCAATAATCTTATCGATGGTTTCCCCACCCTTACCAATCACGATCTTGATCTTATCAACATCGATTTGAATGGTGTCAATCTTAGGTGCAGTCGGTGCCAACTCTGGACGAACCTCAGGAATTGCTGCCTGAATCACATCCAAAATTTCAAAACGAGCCTTCTTGGCTTGCGCCAAGGCCTCTTCCAAAATTTCAGGAGTAATTCCGGAAATCTTAATATCCATTTGCAGAGCTGTGATTCCCTCACGTGTTCCCGCCACCTTAAAGTCCATATCTCCAAAGTGGTCTTCCAAGCCTTGAATATCCGTCAAGACTGTGTAGTTGGTCCCGTCCGAAATCAAGCCCATGGCAATTCCCGCAACCGGAGCCTTAATCGGTACCCCACCTGCCATCAAGGCCAAGGTTCCAGCAGTAATCGAAGCTTGAGAACTAGAACCATTAGATTCCAAGACCTCTGCCACCAAACGGATGGCATAAGGGAATTCTTCCACACTTGGCAAAACCTGCTCCAAGGCCCGCTCTCCCAAGGCACCATGCCCAATTTCACGCCGTCCTGGCGCTCCGTAACGGCCAGTTTCCCCCACAGAATATTGTGGGAAATTATAATGGTGCAGGAAGCGCTTCTTGTATTCCGGATCTAGCCCATCAACAATCTGGGTCTCCCCCATTGGCGCCAAGGTCAATACAGACAAAGCCTGGGTTTGTCCCCGGGTAAAGAGACCAGATCCATGAACCCGCGGCAAATAGTCCACTTCCGCAGCCAATGGGCGAATTTCATCAACCTTCCGACCATCCGGACGAACCTTGTCCTCCGTAATTAAACGACGAACTTCGGCATGCTCCATCAATTCCAGGATTTCTGCCACATCCCGCATGATTCGGTCAAACTCCTCATGGTCAGCATAACGCTCCTCATAAACAGCCTTGACTTCTTCCCGCACAGCAGTCGTCGCTGCTTCTCGTGCCAATTTTTCCTCAACCTGCACAGCCGCTTGCAAGGGCTTGGTATAAGCCGCTTCAATCTCTGCCTGCAAGACTGGATCCACTTGCAACAACTCCACCTGAGCCTTGTCCTTACCAATCGCTGCAATAATTTCCTCTTGGAAAGCAATCAACTCCTGAATAGCAGCGTGCCCCTTGAGCAGCGCCTCCAACATAATCTCCTCAGACAACTCTTTGGCCCCTGATTCCACCATGTTGATGGCTTCTTTAGTTCCTGCCACGGTTAAATCCAAAGTGGATGCTTCCAACTCCTCCTGGCTAGGATTGATGACAAAAGCGCCATTTACATAACCCACCTGAACACCAGCAATCGGGCCATCAAAGGGAATATCTGAAATTCCCAGTGCGAGCGAAGAACCGAACATGGCTGCCATTGGGGCAGAAGCATTCTCATCATAAGAAAGAACCGTGTTAATCACCTGTACCTCGTTGCGGAAACCTTCCGCAAACATCGGCCGAATCGGACGGTCAATCAAGCGTGCCGTCAAGGTTGCATCTGTCGATGGACGACCTTCCCGCTTGTTAAAGCCACCTGGGAATTTCCCAGCGGCATACATTTTTTCCTCATAGTTTACTTGCAGTGGGAAAAAATCCCCTGTCGCCATCTTTTTAGACATCACAGCTGCTGTCAAGACGGTGCTTTCCCCATAGCGAACCACAACAGAACCATTGGCTTGACGCGCCACCTGGCCTGCTTCCACAATCAATTCGCGACCCGCAAAGGTCGTCTTAAATACCTGTTTGGTCATCTACAACTCCTAAAATTTAATTGGGGATTTTCTACAAAAATCAATCTAGCAGGACCTGCTCGATTCATCTTTGCACAAAAGTCCCCGACCCCTTTATTTTACCACAATCAGGGCAAAAATTGCTATACTAAGAGAAAGACGAAAGGAGACATTTATGGAACAAAAACACCGCTCAGAATTCCCGGAATATCAGCTCTGGGACTTAAGCGCCCTCTACCAAGATCGGGAGGATTTCCTACGGGCCATCGAAAAAGCCAGTCAGGACATTGACGAATTCCAACGCAACTATCAAGACAAGCTAAAAACCTTTGAGGACTTCCAAGAGGCCTTCCAGGTACTGGAACAGACTCAAATTCAGATCAGCCACATCCTCACCTATTCCTTTATGCCCCAAACCACCGATTTTGGCAACGATGACTTTGCCCAAATCGCCCAAGCAGGGACCGACTTTGGGACCCAAGCCCAAGTCAGTTTGGCCTTCTTTGACGCGGCCCTCCTTGAAGCCGAGCCAGCCATTTTGGATCAGCTGGAAGCCCTACCTGGACTGAGCCAGCCCCTTCGCTTAGCCAAAATTAAAAAAGCCCACTATCTGGGTAAAGAGGCGGAAAAAACGCTGGCCAACCTCAGCGAAATGTTCCAAGCACCACATGATATCTATAGCAAAATGCGAGCTGGTGACTATGCTATGGAAGACTTTGTTGTTGCTGATAAAACCTATAAAAACTCCTTCATCAGCTACGAAAACTACTACCAAAACCACGAAGACGCGGCTGTACGCGAAGCCTCCTTCCGCTCCTTCTCCAAGGGTCTCCGCCAGCACCAAGAAACGGCTGCCGCAGCTTACTTAGCGCAAGTTCGCTCCGAAAAAATTATGGCCGACATGAAGGGCTACGACTCCGTCTTTGACTATCTCCTAGCCGAACAGGAAGTAGACCGCAGCCTCTTCGACCGGCAAATTGATCTCATCATGAACGAGTTTGCCCCTATCGCTCGGACCTTTGTCAAACACGTAGCCCAAATCAACGGTCTGGACAAAATGACCTTCGCCGACTGGAAACTGGACTTGGATCCGCAACTCAATCCAGAAGTCTCCATCGAAGAAGCCTACGACCTCGTCATGCGCTCCGTTGATGCCTTGGGATCCGAATATGTCGACCAAGTCAAACGCTACCAAGAAGAACGCTGGGTCGACTTCGCAGCTAACACCGGCAAAGACTCCGGTGGTTATGCCGCAGACCCTTACAAGGTCCACCCCTATGTCCTCATGAGCTGGACTGGACGCATGAGCGATGTCTACACCCTAATCCACGAGATTGGACACTCTGGCCAATTTATCTTCTCTGACAACCATCAAAGCATCTTCAACACCAGCATGTCTACCTACTCCGTCGAAGCACCCTCTACTTTCAATGAATTGTTGTTGAGTGACCTACTAGAGCAAGAGCTAGAAGACCCACGCCAAAAACGCTTTGCCTTAGCACACCGCCTCACAGACACCTACTTCCACAACTTTATCACCCATCTTTTGGAAGCTGCCTTCCAACGCCAAGTCTATAACTTGATCGAACAAGGCCAAGTCTTTGGAGCGGAAAAACTCAATGCCATCATGAAGGACGTCCTCACCCAATTTTGGGGTGACGCTATCGAAATCGATGACGATGCCGCCCTTACCTGGATGCGCCAAAGCCACTACTACATGGGCCTCTATAGCTATACCTACTCCGCTGGTCTAGTCCTAGCCACCGTCGGCTTCCTCCGCCTCAAAGAAAGCCAAGATCCCGAATTTTGGTTAGACTTCCTCAAACTAGGCGGCAGCCTCCCACCTTTGGAAGCTGCCAAAGTCCTCGGAGCAGACCTCAGCACTGAAAAACCCCTCCGTGACACCATCCAATTCTTGGATGACACCGTCCAACAAATCATTCGCTACAGCCAAGAACTTGGCCAAACCTAAGACCCAACACCTGGATTTTCAGGTTCTTTTGCAAGTTGTGTGGAATTCCTGAAAACCGATAGTCATGGAATTTGATAATTGTAGCTTTTTAATGACTGTACCCTGGCTTCTTTCGAATTTCTATGAGATGCTTCCCCTGTGGTGGGGGACGGCAGCGACCTCTAACGAGTTCCATGCCTTAGTCGGGAACCGAAGTTTCCCGACTCCCCCCGATTCCAAGCTGGCAAGCTTGGAATCTTTTCACCACTAGGTTGCGCATTTCTTCTAATTCTTCAGAAGCCTATGATACACGCCCTCCCCTCCTTAGAGGGGAGGATTTTTAGATAGAGTGGACAGCAGGAGATTGCATCCAGTAAACTCTGGCAAATAAATGCTCATGTTTCCGATAGCCGAAAGCAGAGCGCTTCAGAAGCTTAATTTTATTATTAGTTCCTTCAACGAGGCCATTATTGTAAGGCACAGAAAGGGCTAGACGGATAGATTCTTCCTTCTTTAAAAGAAAAGCTAGCTTATCACGAAAGCTTTGAGGGAGGAGCTCTGAATTTTGGCTCTCTCGAATCAAGTCAAAAAAGTAGTCCGCATTTCTTTCCTTAAAATATCCAAGTAGCAGTTGATAAAGGTTCCAAGTTTCCATCAACACAGGGCTATAATTGGCCAGTTCTAAAGCTATATCTTGTGCTGATACATAACGATTAAACAGGGGATTATACTTAGCTTCAGATGATAAACAACCATAGTCTTTTTGCAGAAGTCTCCACAAACGCTTGATACGACGGTATTTTTTAGCTTCTTCACCAGAATAGCGGTTCAGTTTATTCATTTCTTGAATCCGAACCGTTTTGAAAGCATTGGTCAAATGTTGGACAATGTGAAAACGGTCAATCACAATCTGAGCCTCAGGAAAAGCTTTTTTCACCATTGAATCATAGGCTGCATTCATATCCATAACAACAAACTCCACCTTGCAGCGTTCTTCATAGGAATAGCCATTGAAGAATTCTAGCAGCTTATGACTCCGGCGGTCATCTAGGATCGTATGAATTTGACCGCTTTCCCAATCCATAGCGATAAAGGCCATCGATCCTTCGCAATCTTTCGTGGCCTTAAACTCATCAATGGCTAGTACTCGAGGGAGGGGGCTTGGTGGCAGCTTTTTCACATAATGAGCTAAGCTTAATGATGTTTGGTAGACAATCTGATAGCCCGTTTTACAGATTGAAGCAATCTTCTTACTATTGGTCGTATCTTTTAATTCCATCAAAATTTTGAGGTGGAGTCTGACACAAATACTCTTCCTTTTCTTAACAAAATAGTTAGGGAGATGATTGGCGGATACGACAGAGCAATGACGGCATTTAAAACGGTGAATTGTTAGTTCTAGATAAGTCGGCTTATTATCAATCTCTGGCAACTGGATTTTACGCTTTTTAGGAGTCGTGCCATGAGCATAGACATCTTTAGTAGATTCCCAGGCCACTCCACAGCTAGGGCAATAGCTTGGACGTTTCTCCAAAGAACCTTCGATGATTTGGGACATCCGATTGCGTTTATCTTTACGAAAACTATGCCATTCTTCTTTAAAAGTAATGTCTAGGTCTTGAATTCCGAGTAATTTTTGAGTATTATAGTCCATATAAAGCAATTCCTATTCTGATGTTTTTTCCACTTATCAGTTTACTAGGAATTGCTTTTTTTTTTGCACTCTGAATTACAAAAAAAGTTGCATGGAGAGAAAGCTTTCCACACAACTTATTATAGAACCGATTTTCATCCAGGTGTTTTCCGCAACAAAAAAACTGCCCGCAAGCAGTTTTTTGATTAACGACGTAGTCCCAATGAATGGATCAATTCACGGTAACGGTTAACATCTGTACGGCGAAGGTAAGCCAAAAGGTTACGACGACGTCCGATTTTTTTCATCAAACCACGGTAAGTAGCATGGTCTTTTTTGTGCACTTTGATGTGCTCATTCAAGTGGTTGATTTCCCAAGTCAAAACTGCAACTTGAACTTCAACAGAACCTGTGTCACCTTCATGACGCGCATATTGTGCAATGATTTCATTTTTTTTCTCTTTTGAGATTGCCATTTTTTCTCTCCTTTTTTCTTCCCCATCCGAGTGCGAGGGACTGGCAAGCCCACCACCAAGAAGGGGTCTCTATCCTTATGGACATTCCCATTCTATCAAGGTCCTCTTTGTTTGTCAACTAAAATCATTCAGCCTACAAAGGCAGATCTAGATCCTCAAAAAGAGCCAATTCCTCCTCTGTCAGAGGCCGGTAAGCTCCTCTTGCCAAATTCGGATCCAATTGCAAGGGCCCCATGGCTAGACGCTCCAGATAAGTAACTTCCTTTCCACAGGCTGCCACCATTCGCTTAACCTGATGGAATTTCCCCTCCTGGATTCGAATCAGAACTTCCGAACGTCCCTCACCACTCTCTAGGATTTCTAACTCAGCAGGCTGACTGGTAAAATCCTTGAAGGCGATTCCCTCTGCAAAACGCTGCTGGTCCTCTACCGTCATTTCCCCGACCACTAAAGCCCGATACAATTTGCTTACATGCCGTTTGGGAGATAAGAGGGCATGGGCCAAGGGTCCATTATTGGTTAAAAGCAAGAGCCCTTCCGTATCCTTGTCCAGACGTCCCACTGGAAATAGATCCTTACGCCAATCTTCTGGCGCTAATAAGTCTAAAACCGTCTTGCTGGAACTGTCCTGCGTAGCCGAAAGGACTCCGGCAGGCTTGTTGAGCATCCAGTAATAAAAGGCTTGGTAAGTCAACTCCTGATCCTGATAGTGGACCTGGTCTTGCCCTTCCCGGATCTGCGTCTTCGCACTTTTTTCAACCTTACCATTAACTTTGATCAGTCCTTTTTTGATAACTTGTTTGACCTCTGAACGAGAACCTAGACCAACTTCTACTAAATAGCGATCCAAACGCATAACGTCCCTCCTTTCTCAAATTATATCACGCCGCCTCATAATAGGAAACAATAGCGTAGAGCCACTGACCTCTGAGCCCCTCATACTGGCGGTAAGCCAAGGCAACTGCCAAAGCAGCCCCCAGTAAAAAACCAAGCCCAAAGTAAAAAAACCCTAACCAAATTGACAAGCCAGCAAAAAGTCCGTTAATGCCACAAAAACAGGCTACTAGGCGCCAAACAAAAGAAAATTGGAGGAGATCCTGAAAAAGGGACTGGAAAACTTGTAACAACTGCAGCAAGCTATAGGCCGGCAGCAACAAAGTAAGATAATAACTAACCCAGTTTAAGGGATGAGCTGTCAAATAAAGGCATAAACCTGCCAGAAGGAGAAAAAACTCTAACAACCACACACAAAGATAGACATCCATCCGTTTCTGACACGAACTTTCAAAAGCTTCCAAAGACTGAACCGAAGCGTTGCCATTCAAGCCACCAACAAGATCCTGCCAAGTTGGAGAAAAGTAAGCTTCCTTAAACCCTAGCCACTGGGCACTAAACAAGAGATAAACCAACAGCGCAACCAATACAGCCTGATCGTAAACTGGGGCTAGACGCAGACCAGGAGCAAAGTCCTGCCCCAGCGGTGACCAATAGATCACGATCAAGGGCAACAAAATCGCACCAAAAAAGCAAAGACCTAGCCAAGCCTGTCTAGCCGGTACGGCTACCAGAGTAGGGCCCCCTTCCAATTGCCCCCATAACAAGCAGGCATCTAATAGGAACAGCAAGACCAAACCCAGGGCCAAAGCAGAAACAAACCCTAACAGGCACATCAGGAGCGAGAACAATAAAACCAAGCCAAAAATCCCCAACAGCTGACGGCTATACCGATTCCCGTCTAGCTTCGCTCCCAACCGTTCCCGCAAAAGCTGAGAAGAAAGGGCTGCTCCCAACAATAACAGGGCGAGAACCGTCTCGAGATTCAGTCGGTCATAATAAAACAGATAAGCTCCCAGAATAACCGACTGGAGACCAACAAGTCCCAGTACACTGGACAAAAACCAAGCCAAGCGTACACGACTAATCCAAGGTCGCACGAAACTCTGACTCAGAAAGACTCCTAAAAAACCATAACTCAAAAGTGGTAAGAACAGGGGAAAGGCTCCTACTTGTCCGAGGCCTAACCAGGTCCGCACCTGATTGAAGGATAGTAAAAACACAGGGAATAACAGAAAACTCCCATAAAGAGCTAGTAGGAGCTGCATAGCACGCAATCCCTGGCTACAAATCTTCCGCATACTCACTCCACCTCATAGATTTTTTGATAGGCTGCTAGAACCTGCTCCTGTTGGTAGCAGGCTTGAACCCGACGCCGACCTGCCTGTCCCATCTCAATCCCCAATTCTGGATTGTCCAAAATCTGTCTCAAAGCCGCAATAAATCCAGCTCGATCCCCTGGTCGGATACAAAATCCGGCAACTTCCATTCCCTCCACCCCTTGGCCAAGCAACTGGCGACAGGAGCCAACATCACTGACTACACAAGGAAGACCGGCAGCCATCGCTTCAAGAATAGCCAAGGGCTGTCCTTCTGACAAGGACGGCAAAAGCAAGCAGGTCCAATCTGGCAAATGCTCCTGGACGGAACAGTGACCCAAAATTTCAACATTTGGAATCTCCCAGCGCTGGATTGCTCTCTGGCAAACGTCCCAGTAGGTTGTATCTTCAACAGCTCCTAGAATGACCAGCGTTACAGGATAACCTTGTCTGCACAAGGCAGCATGGATAAACAGCAATTCTAAGACATTTTTTAGGGGTGTCCAGCGAAGAACCGCTCCTATTCGTGGGTTCTGACGAGCCTCTCTTATCTGGAACTGCCGCCAGTCCTCCCAATTTAAGCCATTAGGGATAATCTGACACTTATGAGCAGAGCAACCCAATTGGACTTGGTGTTTTTTCACCCCTTGAAACAGACTTGTTACAGTTCTGGCCTGACTGTAACTAATCTGCGTCATTTCCCGAAAGAACCAACGAATGCAGTCCTTTTGGGTTGCTAGCAACTGGGGGGAACGACTCAGCACTTCTTCTTTTTCCAAAAGATAAAGACCATGCTCAGACAGGACTAAAGGACAGGTGAGCCTTCTGGACAAATAAGTAGCCACATAACCCGCATAACCTGTCGATAAGGCGTGGATGCAGCAAGCTTCTACTGGCAGCTTCACTTGTGCCAACAAGCCCAGGAGATTTCCAAAAAGGGACCGAATTTGACGGTAAAGGGGTAAAAAAGGGGCCTTGGGATAACTGTACTTAATCCACTGAAAGAGCTGACTAAAGACCTGTGGTGTCTGTAGGGCCCAGCGACTGCTAGCCACATCCCAGGCATCAGCATCCAAAATCTCCGTCAACCACCGACTAGGATCCGACCCTAGTGCCCACTGTGGAGGAAGCTCCTCTAAATCTTCCCCTTCCAAAACCAACTCCTGGAAACCAAAAACATTGGCAGGCAAGTCATAGACGAAAGTCCCACAAGTTTCCGGCCTATCCACAATCGTGACTAAATAAAATTGATAACCCTCCATCCCTCCTATAAAATCCTGAATCCAATTAGACAATCCACCCTTCCGATACGGATAGGCCCCCTCCACCACTAAAACAATCACTGAATTTGCCTGCTTCCCTAAGAATCCCATTCAACCCTCACCTTCTCTACATCTGTCTCCAACAAATAAAGCTGTTTGGCCACTTGTTTGATTCGTCCACCCGTCACGCGCAAATTTCGTCCCTTATTTTGGCGCAAAAGAAAGGAGCGAGTACCTTCTGCATGACCTAAGGTCAACTCCAAAAAATCACTTCCTTCATCCACCTGTAAGGTCAAGGCCAAAAATCCACCAACCTTAGCTGCAAACCGACTGGCTCCCACAAAATCGAGATCTGGCGCAGATCCCTGCAAGGCTTGCATCGAGCTGCGATAGGCTCTGAAAAGCTCCTCCCAACTCTTGCCATGACTACGGGCCTGATCCAAGATATCATCGGGATGGATAAACTGACTATTGACAAAGTGAGTATTTAATTCTGAAAAAACCGCCAACCTATCAAAATCATCCCAATCCATCCCCGAAACCAAGCGTGGTAGGTCCAGCAGACCATCTGTGCCTAGACCAAATTCCTGGGCGTAGGCTCCCTCCCCTGGAAAATAGGTCGAAGCAATCCCTTTTAAATCCGGTAAAGTCGAAGCGAGTACCCTACGCCCCTCCGGACTCAAAATATTCGATGGCGGGACATAGACACTTGGTTTTTGTCCACCATAATAAGTTGTAACCAACTGCTCCAAACTACGTAAGGACTCTCGGATGGCTCGTTCCTGGGGCCAAGAAACATAGGCCTCGGGCACAGCTTGCTCCCAAGCCTGCACTTGTAAAGGTTGATGGTTATAACCATGGTAGGCCAACTCTCCACCCTGCTTTACAAGCATTTGCCCCAACTCCAAAGTCTCCAAGTCAGGCAAAAGGAGGGGAAAAGGGGGATGAACCTGCTTGTTATAACTAGCCACCAAAGCACCCGTATAAACAAGCTGTAACTCCTTTCCGAGAGCCTGCATGGCGGGCCACCAGGTCCTGGGCACAAACTGATCAAACGGTTCTTGGCGCTGTTTTGAAATCCAAATCTTTTCGGATTCACTAATAGGGGCTGGAAAATCATCCAAATAGACCACCCCAGCATCAATCACTGGATAAAGATACACCGGATCCATCAAAGATAGGCCCAAACTATAAATTCCTCGGTAAACCTTGTCATAGATTCCCAGATTCATCACCACCAGTTGGCCCTCTCCTGCCTCCTTCTGCCAAATCAGGGGAAGCTCCGTCTTCGTATCCCAAGCAGGAATCCGACAACTAGCATCCAACTGTACTCCCCAAGCCGAATCAAAAGGATGGGCAATTACAAAGGGACCCGAACCTCCAAGCATCACATCCTTCTCCAAACTAATCGAAGAAACCACTTGATTCTCCCTAGTCCCAGACGCAACCCCCAACCAGCTTTGAAAACTAGAATCCTCTTCACTAGCCTGGGGCATGCCAATATACAACTGACCACCTGCCTCGACCCAGGTCTTTAAGGAAACTTGGAGCTCCGCTTGTTGCAGCAAATCCTCTCCTAAATAATAAATGGTTCGGTAACCCTGCAAGTCTTCTGGTAAAAATTCATGGGATAAATCCACCGTCCGCTTGGATTTGCGGAAGTCCTTCAGTAATTGCTCCAGTTCCAACTGGGCTTCCACACTACTAGGACGCTTGGAGTAGTACAGGACCAAGCCCTCCACCTTTCCTTGTTGCAAACTTCGCCGATCCTTGAGTGGCTCTGCCTCGACCAAATGTTTCACAGGACTAGGCAGGGCTTGGTAGGACTGGGCACGGTAGATAAAAAAGAGGCCCATACTAGCCAGAACTAGAAATAGCAGTTGCATGGTCCATCGCAGTTTCTTCATTCGGCTCCTCCATCCCTGTCAAAAATCCTGAGATTCCATAAAAATCCATCAATTCTTGGTAGGCAGAACTGTCCTTTCTCCCTGCCTCTTCCAAATGCAACAACTCGAGTTCCAATTGGTAATGCATACTAGCTAAAAAAATGGCCAGTTCTTGGCCCAAGTCAGCCGGTAAGACATCCCATTGCTCCCGTAGATAACGGACATACACCCTTGCTTCCTGCGTAGAAATCTGCTTCAGAAGGAGACTCCGCTCCTCCCTTGTCGCCTGCTCCCAAGCAAGCCATTGCTTCTGCTCCATCTGCACCTCCTTCTACTTATCCATTCGTTTTTTATTTTCAAAATGCAAACAAGTTTTTATTAGCTTTTTACAAACAAAAAAGATAGACTAGAAACAAGGGAAATACATGATGAAAAAATTGGATCAGTCTATTTTATGCGGATGCTGATTTACAGTACTCTTTCCCTTAGTCATTGGGGGCTGATTCCAGATTTTCAAGCGATTCTCTACCTGCTCGCTAGCCTCTGCCTACTTTTCGATATCTTGGAAAGTTATCAAGCCTGGCGGAACCGGGACAAACACCGCACCAAAAAAGCTGGTTGATTTTTTCAAAAAAGCAGACCAATTATGATATAGTAGAACGTAAAGAAAAGGAGAAACGCATGTCTGTAATAAAACGATTAACACGGTCATCACACCTGATTGATATGGATGACATTATCCGTGACGGCCATCCCACCCTCCGTCTGAAAGCGGAAGAAGTAACCTTCCCTCTCAGTGATGAAGAAATCATTCTGGGTGAAAAAATGCTCGGATTTCTAAGAAATTCCCAGGATCCGGTGATGGCTGAAAAAATGGGATTGCGCGGGGGCGTTGGTCTAGCTGCTCCTCAAGTCAACATCAGCAAACGTATCATTGCTGTTCTCGTCCCTAATCCAGAAAGCCCAGACGGAGAGCCTCCTAAGGAAGCCTACAGCCTGCAAGAAGTTCTCTACAACCCCAAAATTGTCTCCCACTCCGTCCAACGAGCAGCCCTCAAAGATGGGGAAGGCTGCCTATCTGTGGATGAAGACAAACCTGGCTATGTTCTTCGCAACTCGCGCATTACGGTAGAATACTTCGATAAACACGGGGAAAAACATCGGATCAAACTCAAAGGTTACAACTCGATTGTCGTCCAACATGAAATCGACCATATTAACGGTGTCATGTTCTATGACCGGATCAACATCCAAGAACCCTTTAGAGTTGAAGATGGGCTTATCCTCTTGGACTAATCAATCTTTTCCTCCATTAGGGCAAAAAATGATAGAGCCAAACAAAAAACGGAATTTCTTTCAGATTTTTGAAAGGAATTCCGTTTTTTTGCGAATAAAAAGAAAAGAGAGGGGCTCCCCCACTCTCTAGATTGCTTCTGCTAATTAAGCTTTATTAGCTGAACCGAATACTTCAATACGGTCTTCAACTGTACTTTGAACAGCCTTGATACCGTCTGCCAAGAATTTACGTGGGTCGAAGAGTTTTTTCTTATCGTATTCTGCTTCGTTTGCATCGTAGTTACGAGCAAATGCACGAGTAGCATCTGAGAAAGCGATTTGGCTCTCAGTGTTTACATTGATTTTTGCAACACCAAGTTTGATAGCTGCAACAACTTGATCATCAGGAATACCTGAACCACCGTGAAGAACGATTGGGAAACCAGGAACAGCTTCTGCCAATTTTTCTAGGTGATCCAATGCAAGACCTTCCCAGTTTTCTGGGTATGGACCGTGGATGTTACCGATACCAGCTGCCAAGAAGTCGATACCAGTTTCTACCATAGCTTTTGCATCTTCGATTGGTGCCAATTCACCTTTACCGATGATACCATCTTCTTCACCACCGATAGTTCCAACTTCTGCTTCGACAGATATACCTTTAGCATGTGCCAATTTAACAACTTCACGAGCTTTTTCAAGGTTTTCTTCGATTGGAAGGTGAGAACCATCAAACATTACTGAAGTGTAACCAACTTCGATACACTCAAGAACATCTTCATAGTGACCATGGTCAAGGTGAATCGCAACTGGAACAGTGATTCCCATTGACTCAACAAGATTTTCAATCATGTTTTTAGCCAATTTGTAACCACCCATGTATTTTGCTGCTCCCATTGATGTTTGGATCAATACTGGAGCTTGTTTTGCTTCTGCCGCACGCAAGATAGCTTGAGTCCACTCAAGATTGTTTGTGTTAAAACCACCAACTGCGTAACCATTATCGCGAGCTGCTTGAACAAATTTTTCTGCTGAAACGATTGCCATGTAAACGGCCTCCTCTTATTTTTTTGGGGTACACCCAATACATTGTATAGTTTATCACGTTTTTTGCTAAAATTCTAGTCCTATTCGAATTTTGGCATGAAAAAAAAGGGCTCTTTGTCAAGTTGTGTGGAATCCCTGAAAACTGACAGTTTTAGGCTTTTATTATTTAGCTTTTTAATAAGGGTGTTGAGATGGTTTTAACGTCAATCCGAATCCGGCTTCTTTCGAATTTCTATGAGATGCTTTCCCTGTGGTGGGGG
>NZ_WSRS01000140.1 GCF_009767945.1 Streptococcus danieliae
CCTTATCTTGCGAACCATCTGGGTAGGTCACAAGGACTGTCGCTGGTTTATCTCCTGCTGTGCTTGTGTCTACTGGGTTTTCAAACGCTACCGTAGTACCTGTTGGAAGGTCGCCTAGGTTAGAGACAGACTTCTCAGCTGATGGAGTTTCACCAACGGTAACGGTTTGATCAGCTGGACTTGGTTGGTTACTGTCTGCCTGGCTTGGGTTTTCAGTCACAGTAATCTTGAACTCTTCTGTAACTGGGTTACCTTGAGCGTCTTTAACAGGATTGCCATCTTTATCAAGAACGGTTACAGTTGCCGTACTTTCACCAACTTTTGTTGGAGTTCCTAAAACTGTTTTGGTAGTTGGATCGAAGCTTACACCTTCTGGTAGACCTTCAACCTTGAGTGAACCTCCAGTTGGGACCTTTTGTGCCTCAACCGGAATGTCCTTGATTGGATTCCCCAATTCTACAGTTTGATCATCAATTGGGCTGATTGAAGAAGCAGCTGAGTTTGGATTCTTCGGATTAGTTCCATCAGTTCCCTCGTTTGTGTCTGGGATACCGTCGTTATCGTCATCCGTATCATCCTTATCCGGAGTATTGTCACCGTCTGTATCCAAGAAGAAGTTAGCTGTAACCTGATCAACAGAAGCATCTGGATAAGTTACAACAACTGGGACTTCTACTGTTTCAGCTGTTGTTGCTGTTGGTGACTCCAGAGCTGTAACAGTAACTACACCTGTAGTTTCGTCAATTGTTACAGTATAACCCTCTGGAGCTGTGAAACCAGGTGCAATCGTAAACTGAGTGCCGCTTGGAGCCGTTGCTGGATTGCCGGCTTTGTCAGTCAAGGCCGGTGTTGAGGTTGCAGGGGTTCCTGGAACGACATTCTTGTCTTCATAGGCAGGGTCAAGCGTATCTGCTGTTTTCACGGACTCAGTCACAGTAATCTTGAATTCTTCTGTAACTGGGTTACCTTGAGCATCTTTAACAGGATTGCCATCTTTATCAAGAACGGTTACAGTTGCCGTACTTTCACCAACTTTTGTCGGAGTTCCTGAAACTGTTTTGGTAGTTGGATCGAAGCTTACACCTTCTGGTAGACCTTCAACCTTGAGTGAACCTCCAGTTGGAACCTTTTGTGCCTCAACTGGAATGTCCTTGATTGGATTCCCCAATTCTACAGTTTGATCATCAATTGGGCTGATTGAAGAAGCAGCTGAGTTTGGATTCTTCGGATTAGTTCCATCAGTTCCCTCGTTTGTGTCTGGGATACCGTCGTTATCGTCATCCGTATCATCCTTATCCGGAGTATTGTCACCGTCTGTATCCAAGAAGAAGTTAGCTGTAACCTGATCAACAGAAGCATCTGGATAAGTTACAACAACTGGGACTTCTACTGTTTCAGCTGTTGTTGCTGTTGGTGACTCCGGAGCTGTAACAGTAACTACACCTGTAGTTTCGTCAATTGTTACAGTATAACCCTCTGGAGCTGTGAAACCAGGTGCAATCGTAAACTGAGTGCCGCTTGGAGCCGTTGCTGGATTGCCGGCTTTGTCAGTCAAGGCCGGTGTTGAGGTTGCAGGGGTTCCTGGAACGACATTCTTATCTTCATAGGCAGGGTCAAGCGT
>NZ_WSRS01000141.1 GCF_009767945.1 Streptococcus danieliae
AGACAACTCATCAGAATGAGTTCTAGCACTTGTCTAGCAGATAGGATGGGTGGCTAACTTCATTTTAAAATTTTTGAATTATAAAAGATTATAAAAGATCAAATGAATTATAAAAGATTATAAAATAGTCATAAACTATCAAAGAATGACAAAGGAGGTAAAAATGACAAATCCTTTTACACTTGGTTTTGATAAAAAACCATTCACCTATATCGACCGCACATCACAGACAAGCATGATTCTAGAAGATATCACTTCTGCCAACCCTTCTTCACAAGCCTATATTCTAACAGGAGTCAGAGGAGTTGGTAAAACGGTTATGATGAATGAAATCGTTCGTCGCTTAAAAGACAGACATGACTGGATTACCATAAAACTAAACCCCAATCGCCCCTTATTCGAAAGTTTAGCCGCAAAATTATACGAAGAGCCCGAGATCGGAATTCTCTTTCATCAGGCAAAGCTAAATCTGTCTCTTTTCGGTTTAGGAATCGACATCGAACAGGTCCCTCCTGTCGTGAGCATCGAGATCGCACTGGAAAAAATGCTTTTGCAACTCCAGAAACATCAGAAAAAAGTTCTTATCGCTATTGATGAAGTTACAAAAACAGAGGACCTAAAAGCCTTTGTTTCTTCCTTTCAATTGTGGATCAGTGATAACCTACCCATATCTCTACTAATGACCGGCTTATATGAAAATATCTCTCTTCTTCAAAACGATTCAAGTTTGACATTCCTACACCGCTCTAAAAAATCTATTTATCCCCTTTGAACTATCAATCCATTGCCAAATCCTACCAAGAGATTTTCCAGGTATCTGATACCGAAGCTGTGGAGATGAGTAAATTGACCAAAGGCTTCCCCTTCGCTTTCCAAGTACTAGGCTACCTCAAATGGACTGAACAAGAAAAAGAGCTTAGCCACCTCTTAAATGCCTTCGATGATTACCTCCAAGAATATGTCTACAATAAAATTTGGTCAGAACTATCTGACCTCGACCGAGAAGTTCTAGGAGCCTTTCTAGACAACCCCGACAAAGAGGTAGCTGTAAGTCTGCTTCGTGATCGTATCAATTTCCCCGCCAACAAATTTTCTGTTTACCGGGAGCGATTGATTCGAAAAGGCATTGTCAGGGCGAGCAAAAGAGGTTACTTAACCTTAACACTCCCCAGATTCCATGAGTTTTTGCAGCATATGGTGCTATACAATGACTACTAATTTTTTATGAACCTTGAGAAAACTCAGAACCTTTTGAAGTCCCCGAACCTTACCTCGCTTTTCAATTTCTTGGCTCGGGTGAAAAAGGTTCCCCGAACCTTCCTCGCTTTTCAATTTCTTGGCTCGGGTGAGGCTGGGACAAAAACCCCTCTGACTAACGCAAAAAGCAACGGTTTTAAAGCCGTTGCTTTTTGCCTTATGGAGATAGTCTTGATACAATATAATTAGGACAAAATACTGAGAAAGGCTATCCCATGTACATTCACTGTAAGCGCCCAATAACAAGGTATCTTCCGATAAAGTAGAAATCTAGCTATACTAGTCTCAGAAAACATGAGTAGAGGAGATTGGTTTAGTGGATGCGAA
>NZ_WSRS01000142.1 GCF_009767945.1 Streptococcus danieliae
TAGAAGAGTATAAAAAGAAAAATCGCCACGGTAAAGTAGCGATTTTTCCCTTTTGTGAGCCTCAATACAACGTCAAAGCGCTATAATAGTTAGTATAAAAATCTCTATTAACGAGGTCTCACTATGAAAATTATAACACAACTTAATCTCTTTGAAGATCAGGAGTTTGGTGATCTAGAAAAAATTTTGATGGTATTAGATGCTCTACCTGAAACGGACTTGTTCAAGCAGTTAGAAGCTAAGCGGAAATACGGTCGTAGGGATTATTCTGTCCAATCTTACTTTATCGCCTATATTGCTAAGTTGATCCTTCAATTAGAAACTGACCAACAATTATTACGCCAATTGCGAATGAATAGTCAATTAAGGCAAATCTGTGGCTTTGAAACTCACAGTGTCCGTCTGAATTCGGGTGTAACAAAAATGGTCAATGCTCCCTCTAAGTCAGCCTATTCTCGTTTTGTCAAAGATTTAGAGGAAGTCTGTCCTGATATTGATGAGTGGATACAAACAGGAATTGCAGAACTCTATGAATTACTCCCTGATTTCGGTCAAGTACTTGCATTGGATGGAAAAATTATTGATTCTTACGCAGTACCCAATGGTCGAAAGAAGAAAAAAGACAGGCGAGCGGATTTAGAGGCGGATTTTACCCAAAAAGAAACACATCATAAGACTGGTAAGGTTAAGGTTACAAGTTATTATGGGTATCGCGTTCATCTTGTTGTTGATGCGACCTATGAACTACCAATTCTTTGGAAAATAACCCCAGCCTCTAAAGGAGAACCGACTATTGCCAAGGAGCTTATCAAAAATTTTAGTGAAACAACTAGTCAGAGAGCTCAGTATCTGACGGCAGATAGGGGCTACAGTGGTTTGCCCTTACAAAACCTCTTGGAGGACGCTGAAATTATTCCCATCATTGAGAATCCTCACAAATGGAAAGAGGATGAAATGCGTCAGTATCTGGATACAGATCTCATGTACAATCAGTCAGGTGAAGTCTTCTGGATAGACGAGAAGGGTCAATCAATTCGGTTAATTTATAAAGGGTATGATAAATCATGTGATAGTTTACGCTATGGTTTTCATCCTAGTCAAGGAGATGAGCGTATTTTCCGTTTAAAACGCAGCGTTGAACCGATTATATTTAATAAGGTTGGGCGGGAAAGTAAAAAATTCCAGAAACTATATAAGCAGCGTACAGCAGTTGAACGAGTAAATGGAAGACTTGATCGAGATTTTCGTTTGGAGAATCATACGATTCGTGGCCTTAAGAAGATGAGCTTGGCAGTAAGCATGTGTTTTTTAGTCATGATTGGTTTTGCATTATCAAAACTCAAATTGGGACAAGGAGAGCATTTAGCTAGCTGGGTTGTTTGAGGGTATTTTAAAAATGTATAGATGAAAACAGGGATTTTTTGCGCCCTTTTTTTGATATTTCCGAAAAATTTAGAGTTATTTCACTTCCTAAACTTAGGTAAGGATGTCATTTTTATGAAATTGATGATGAGGAGTCAGGATCCTGACATTATTTTCAAAAAGAATAAGCAACGGGAATGATTC
>NZ_WSRS01000143.1 GCF_009767945.1 Streptococcus danieliae
GCTTTTCTTTTGAAAAAGGAAGAAAGTATACGCTTGGCTTTATCGGTACCCTACAATAACGGTCTCGTTGAAGGAACCAATAATAAGATTAAGTTGTTGAAACGTTCTGCTTTCGGATTTCGAAAACATGAGCATCTATTTGCCAGAATTTACTGGATGCAGACTCCTGCTGTCCACTCTATCTAAAAATCCCTCCCCTCTAAGGAGGGGAGGAAGGAAGATTGTCTTTATTCTATATTGTCAGTTTTCAGGGATTCCACACAACTTGACAAAGAACCCTTTAACATAAAGAAAAAGTAGTGAGTACTCTCTCCCGTCGGAGATTTCCTCACTACTAATCTTAGTATGTTTTAGAGGTGCCCTGAAGCAATTTCTAGTGGTAAGGTGATTTGATTTGCGTTAGTCAGAGGGGTTTTTGTCCCAGCCTCTTATCTATAAAATAAAGTTCAGAAAAGTCTCAATAGTGCCACTTTCATACATGATGTATAATCCAAGTGGAATGAATACTAAGGGCACAATGATTCGCTCGTATTTTTCAATTGTTTCGAATATTAACGGAATAGAAGATAGCACCCGACTAAGCTCGCAAAAGATAATTATGCCGATTGCAAATACAAGCAACGCCACGAGGGTCTGTGGCCAATCTAACGAAGCAAAATAAGGTATATAGATACCTAAATTATCTCCGCCAGACGCAATTGTCAGCAATGTAACTGTCCAAAACAGTTGCTTTGCCTTGCTTTGCTCTAATCTTTCGATAATTTCTTCCTCTTCTTCTTCCTCACCTTCTCCAACAATTGCAAAGCGAATCCCTACATAGATAGGGATTAAACCAAGTAATCCAACCATCCATGCTTCAGGCACGAAATTGACGATATAAGCAGCAACTAAACTCACCCCTATAAGTAAGCCAGTGCCTAGATATTGACCTGCATAAATATGCCATTTCTGTTTATTCTGTGATAGCTGTGCAAATAAAATAATTAAAATGATTAAATAATCGATACTGGTGGAAATATAAACACCAATAGCAGATATGATTGTCTGTCCCATAAAAAAACCTCCTGTATTAGTCAGTAATAAATCAGCAGATTTTAGGAGAGCACAGACACATTAATTTAGCTATCGCTAATGGGTAATATCGAACGTAGGAAAGCATTTTACTCCTCCTCAAAACATAGTTACAAAGTAATTTCTAACTGGAATTCGGTGACTACTTCCACGTAAAGTATAATAACCCACTATACTTTACTTCGTAAAGATGGGCTCTCCGAGAGGTCTTGCAGACAGCTATTTCGGCTCTTTTGAGCCGAGTATCAGTGCACTTATATAGTGCAATTAGCTGATATAGTCATTTGACTTCAAAATAGTATACAATAGCATCTATTATAGTTCTTCCCTCTCTGAGATACTCTGCCACCGCTTTCTTTAAATTAGCCCAGCTTTTCTCAATGGGATTTAACTCTGGAGAATAGGGTGGAAAAGGTAGAAAAATATGTCCGTTACTTATTGACAACTGGTCTAACATCTTTTTAGGGTGAAAGCTAGCATTATCCAT
>NZ_WSRS01000144.1 GCF_009767945.1 Streptococcus danieliae
AGTACAATCCCATTGAAAACACATGGGCTCATATGAAAAAACACCTCAGAAAAGTATTGCCCAGTTATGACAATTTTCTGGATGCTTTGTTGTCTTGTTCTTGTTTCAAATGACTATAAAAGAGCACCAAGTACTTTCAATAACAGCAGATAATGGAACGGAGTTTAACCGACTGTCAGAAGTATTTTCAGAAGAACAGATCTATTACGCACATCCCTATTCATCTTGGGAGAGAGGTACAAATGAAAACCAGAATAGACTCATACGGAGATGGTTACCAAAAGGAACCAAAGAAACGACCCCAAAAGAGGTCGCCTTTATTGAAAATTGGATAAACAATTATCCTAAAAAATGTTTGGACTACAAGTCACCAAAGGAATTTCTTAGTGGTGGCTAACTTCAACTTGAAATTTAGCTTATAAATTAATATAAAATGATTGACAAAAGGAAACTTAAGGTGTAATATTAAATTGTAAATGTAAGGGGTTACAGAAACTTTTTACTTTTACTTAAATATTTTAATTTTAAGTTCTATCATATGTTTCTATCCTTAAGAAGGGGGATTACATTATGAAAAAATTGACAAAAAAACAGGCACGTTTTATTAAAGCTGGTTGGGTTTGTATTGGCTGGGGATTCCTTTGTTGGGGATAGTCTTGCTTTGATATAGACACTTCGAATAAATTTATAAAGTATTATTGAGTTAAAGTTTAGGCAGAGTATTGTTAGTTTGAATTTTATTTCTTACTTGAGTGTGTATTTTGTCTGACGATGTTTGTAGAAAACGGGTTTTCAGTGTTATATGATAGAACTTGGTGGCGCGAAGACTGTGATAGTTTTCGTGCCATTTTTGTTAATTATTGAAGTATGGGAGGTATCTATGGCAAAATATTTTCATAATATGCAAGATGTGACTTCTGATTGTGGGATTGCTGTGATTAAGTCTCTTGTTCAATATTATCATAGATTCAGTAGCGAAAGTTTTGAATCTGTTGTATACGATACTAATATAAGTCAAGGATTATCTTTACTTAATATAGAAGATATTTTAAAGAGATTTGGAATAAGAGGTAGTAGCTATGAAGTTGATGATTTATCTTTACTTGACTTTAATGTTCCGATGATCTTAGTCATAGATAATAATGGTGAGAGTCATTATATATTAGCATATACCATTGAAGGAGAGGATGTTGTTATTTCAAATCCTCTTCATTCTCAAATTGAAAAGATACATTTTAGTGATCTAGAGATGGTTTTTAAAGGGTATATTTTTAGAGTTGAAAATAGCACGAGACAAGAATCGAGGGAGATGCTTATACTCATTGAAATTCAAAATCTGAAAAAAGCCATTCTCTATGGACAATAGATTTTAGATCAGACCAATGCAAATTTTGAATCACTTCTTGTAGTTTATCTATCACTTCCTCAAGTGTTTTAAAGGCTTTGTTTTTGAATCCTCTTTTACGAATCTCAGTCCACACCTGCTCGATTGGATTCATTTCAGGAGTGTA
>NZ_WSRS01000145.1 GCF_009767945.1 Streptococcus danieliae
TGAATGATTAGCTAGAAATGTGGTTAAATCTGTGATAAACTGGGTCATGGGAATAAATCTTTCTAGTAGTATTTTTTTGTCTAACTCTACTATAACAGGATTTATTCTTTTTTTGCGTTTACACAAGATATTGTACACTCTCTATTGTTTAAATCAGAGGCGAAAGAGTTATCTAAAAAAATACCTCTAGGAGATGACTGGAATGCCCTACAATCAAATAGATATACTAATTTTAAAAATCTATTTACTTCAGCAAATACTGATGAATTATTTTCAAAAACATTTGAAAAGGATGAAGAGGAAAGGTAAAGAATTTGCTGTTAACTCATTACATAAAAAAATGTTTTATAATAAAAGTGATTGTCAACCATTTTTCCAAAAATTAGCCAATTTATTTGGCAAGGTGATGCCTGCTTAACCTAATTGGCAAGCTAAAAGAAGGGGATTCCGTGTAAAGTCCTTGAGCGTCAGCGTACCTTTACATGGAATCACTCTTCTCTTATAATGGCTTAGCTCACAGGCAACTTTTGATGGTTTTGTGTCTAAGCTGAGACCAAATACCTAAAAAAGGATAGACTGAAACAGCACCTTGACTTTCAATTTTTTCGCAAGGTGCTACAATTGTATTACACAATCATGCTTTATCGATTTTTTGCAATGTTATAGTCATAAAGTTTATTATACTTTTTTATACAAACAAATTGCTGTTAGCATTGACGGTGACTGGACCCTTTGGAAGCTTTGGTAGTTGCTTCTTTTGGGATTGGATATAAAGATTGATAAATGATGTGAAATAGTTGTAGATGATCTGATCTTTTGATAAAATAAATTTTGTAGAAGACAACTATTACTAGTCTACAGTTATCTATAGACTAGTACTGGCAGAATGGACAGTTACGGTCTGCTTGTAACTGTTGATTGCCTTATTGGGTTTGGATAGGTTTCACCACGAGCAGGCATCTAAAAACTTATCAACTGATGGGGAGTCTAAACAGTTCCTCATTTTCATTTGGATACAGAAATAAATGTTAAAAAATATCTGGTTGGCCTATTCATTTGAGCGATTCTGATTGAGTTGAACTTATGTAGACCAGATAGAATCGTCCCTTATAAAGCAAAAAGCAACGATACTGAAGTCGTTGCTTTTCATTTTGGCTCTTTGTCAACTGTAGTGGGTGTAAATTTTGGTTCTTGTGCAAGTTGTGTGGAATTCTTGAAAACTGATAGTTAATGAGATGCTTGACCTGTGGTAGGGGACGGCAACGACCTCTGACGAGTTCCATGCCTTATTCGGGAAGCAGCCTCGCTTTTTCCTTGCTTGGCTCGGGTATCAAGGTTCCCCAAACCTTGATATCCCCTAGGACCCTGCATCCTATGGGATTTTTGAATTTAAAAAGCCTACTCCATTCTCTATTATAGTCATTTGAAACAAGAACAAGACAACAAAGCATCCAAAAAATTGTCATAACTGGGCAATACTTTTCTGAGGT
>NZ_WSRS01000146.1 GCF_009767945.1 Streptococcus danieliae
CATTCACTATAACACAAATCAAACCACCTTACCACTAGAAATTGCTTCAGTCTTACCACAGGATCATATTGTTTTCACGATTGAAAAAGTGATCAATGATTTAGAGGATGATTGCTTCTCTAGCTTTTATCATGATTTTGGACGTCCATCTTATCACCCTAAAATGTTATTATCAGCTCTTTTGTTTGCTTATTCTCAGGGTATTTTTTCTGGTCGTAAGATTGAAAAATTAATGGTAGAAAACTTAGCCATGCATTATTTGACTGGTCAGTTGGTTGTAAGCTACCGGACTATCAATCGTTTTCGTGTAGCTGAAGGTATGCGTGATTTACTTCAAGATTTATTCGTTGAATTTAGTGTGCGTCTAAAGATGGAGGAATTCGTATCTCTAGACTGTCTCTATATTGATGGGACTAAGATTGAGGCCAATGCCAATAAATACAGCTTTGTTTGGAAAAAAGCCACTGACAAATTTTCCCTTAAACTGCAAGAAAGTATCCGCCAATCTTTCCAAGAAGAAATTGCCCCTCTGATTGAAGAGGCTATTGTTTTAGATCAGGAAGAGCCAATAAGTTCAGAACAATTGGATGATTTTGTCGCTATTTTAGAAAAAGAACTAGAAAAAACTAACCAAGAAATTGAACAGCAGCCTGTCAAGGGAGCGGATGAAAGAAAAAAGAAACGTCGTAAACTTAGGAAAGCTATCCGAAAAGTCAGGGATGATTTTTCAGTGCGGGCTAAAAAGTATGAAAACTACGGGGAAACATTTGAGGGACGTAATAGTTTTTCAAAGACGGATACAGATGCAACCTTTATGCGAATGAAGGATGATCATATGATGAATGGTCAACTCAAACCTGGCTATAATCTCCAAATTGCAACAGAAAATCAATTTGTTCTACACTATGATGTATTCCCAAATGCAGCAGATGTTAATACACTTCTACCATTTTTGGAAAGTTATCCACATGAGCTGAAAACAATCGTTGCAGATGCAGGTTATGGCAGTGAAGAAAATCTAGTTACTCTGAATGAACTTGAAGTGAGTCATTTTATTAAGTATGCTCTATTTGATAAGGAGCAGAAAAGAACTTATAAAAAGTCAAGTCGAAATCTAGAAAATTGGACTTACGATGAAGCTCAGGACAGCTATATCCACCCAGAAGGATGGACTTATCACTTTGAACGTATAAAACATCGCCAAACCAGTACTGGATTTACTCAAGAAATCAAAGTCTATAAGGCAGATAATCCTGATTTAGCTCCTCAGAAAGGACTTTATCTAAATCAGAGATACCAAGAATTAAAGCAAATAGAAAGTCAAGCGCTTTTATCTGAAGAAGGCAGTCGAATCTTCGCACAACGAAAAGTTGATGTGGAACCTGTCTTTGGACAGGTAAAGGCTTGTTTAGGTTACAAACGTTGTAACCTACGAGGAAAACGACAAGTAAA
>NZ_WSRS01000147.1 GCF_009767945.1 Streptococcus danieliae
CAAGGACAAGAAGGAGTTCGTCAACCAGACGGTAGTGTATCCAAAGAACCTGTGGCAGAAGTTTATCAAATTGGAACAAAGCCTAAGGTAGAAACTTCCGTAATTCCATTTGAAACGACCTACCAAGAAGATCCAATGATGAAAGTTGTTGATCCTGAAATTGTAGTTCGTGAAGGTATCGATGGTAGTAAGAAGCTAACAAGAACCTACACATTGAATGTCGTTACAGGTCAATTAACAGAAGATGTTAAGGAGGAGGTAACTCCTGCAACTTCAAAAATTATCAAACGAGGCTCGAAACCTGATGATAGGGAAATTGCTTTTGATGTAGAATATATCGAAAACAAGGACTTAGAAGTAGGAGTTCAACGTGTATTGCAAGAGGGAACTCCTGGCAAAGAAAGTGTCGTATTTGAAGAGAAATCTGGAGATGCGCAAATTCAAGTGCCTGCTAAGAGTGAGCTAAGTGTAGAAACACGTAGGGTTCCTCAAGTAATTATTGTCCTAGTTGAAGCTAATAATAAACTTTATCTTTACAATGGAGTGAAAGAATTAGCTCCTTTATGGGATAATCTACAGCCAGGTGATAAATTGTTATGGATTCAAGCTGGAAGACTGCCAGAAAGTTTCCACAATCCTAGCGCAAGTCTCTCTATTAAAGGAATAGATCCTGCGATTAAAGAATTAGCTAGAATTGACGATATAACTGCTGACCAGATTCCAGAACGTTATGGTCTAACTCCAGAGGAGATTGCTGGAGCAGATTTGCGACTTGAAACAGATTTATATACATTAAATGACCAAGCATTAAACAATAATCCTACTTTAAAAGAGTTGTTGAAGAATGTTAGTTCGCGAACGATTTCTATTAGAAATATTCAGGCTGCTGATAACCACACGCATCGGAACCTTCAATTTGCACAAAAATCATTTGAAAATGCTGGTTTTACATCAAAATTTGATGATCGCGAAGGGCTGTTAGCTTCCACTCCTAAAACAGAGCAAGTTGTTCATACAATCTATAAACCGTTAGAAATCTCAATTGAAGATGTATCAAGTGATTTAGAGATTACTGAAGCCAATCTTGTTGTTAATGGTCAAAAACAAGCATTGACTATTCACAATGGAAAAGTTAAGGATACCTATCTCCCTACTTCAGATGCTCCTATTACAATTGATTATAAATATAAAGGAATTCCTACTACTAATAGAACAGTTGTTACGAAAGTTGTAGCAGATGGGAATGAAGTTATCAAGGATGAAAAAATTGTAGAGTCATCTAGTCATTTGAATTCTGTGCCACCGGTTAATAAAAAAATAGAAGTAGGAACGAAGCCTAAGGTAGAGGATAGAAAAATTCCATTTAGCACGGTTTTTGAGACTCGTGACACGGAAGAAGTTGG
>NZ_WSRS01000148.1 GCF_009767945.1 Streptococcus danieliae
TTTTTTTTCACTTATCAGTTTACTAGGAATTGCTTTTTTTTGCACTCTGAATTACAAAAAAAGTTGCATGGAGAGCAAGCTTTCCACACAACTTATTATAGAACCAAAAAATTGAAAAAGGGGCTTGCTATTTTTCCGATGATTTGTTAGAATAAATAGTGTTGAAAAATGGTCCGTTGGTCAAGGGGTTAAGACACCGCCTTTTCACGGCGGTAACACGGGTTCGAATCCCGTACGGACTATATTTTCCGCCATAGCTCAGTTGGTAGTAGCGCATGACTGTTAATCATGATGTCGTAGGTTCGAGTCCTACTGGCGGAGTTCTTAAGAATCCCTTCAGGGATTCTTTTTTTATATTCAGAATCTACTGAAGCTCTTTTGCCTGAAATGTCATTATATTGGGCACCTCTAAAAACTAAATTTCTGAAAATCTAAATGTTGATTTATCAAGGTTTGAGTGATTCAATTTGAAGAAAAACTGGGGTTTTTAGAGGTGCTCTATTGTCTTAAATGATCTTCTTTTTTATTTTTATTTCCGAATAGACAAGTAAAGCGACATCTTAGGAGAGAGCGATCCTTGGCCAGATTTTGTCTGTTAGGATAATAAGGAAAGGAAGAATCATGGATTTTGAAAAAACGTATCAAAAAGTTCGCGGAACTGTCTTGAAATGCCATCGAGAGTTTTACCTCCACCTATGGGATACTTGTGACTGGGAGCAAGAAGGAATGATTGTTCTGTATCATTTAATAGAAGAAAATCCGATTGTGTTAGAGGATGACGATAAGCTACATGTTTATTTTAAAACCAAATTCCGGAACCATATCATTGACAAGGTCCGGATGCAGGAGGCTAAAAAACGAACCTTAGACACCAAAGCTTATGTTGAAGTTTCTGAGGTTGGGCATTTATTAGCCGATCCTGGCCTCTATATGGATGAATTGGTTCTTTTTAAGAATCAAATCCAGGAATATAAAAATACGCTGAGCCAGAAGGAGTTGGATAATTATCAGCGTATTGTCAGCAATCAATCTTTTAAGGGGAGAAAGAAGATGCTAAAGGCTATGGCTCATTATTTTAAAGAATTTGATCCTAGAAAGTCCTAATGAAAAAAATCTAAAAAATGGGTATACCTCTCCTTCTAAATATGGTAAAATAGTTCTCGTCTGAAAAACCAGTCGGTTATCAAAACAAATGTTTTTAAAAAAAGTTTTATTTTTTTTAAAAAAAGTGTTGACACTTTTTAATCCTGGTGATATACTTAGATAGTTGTCTCGTGAGAGGCATGACCTTTGAAAACTGAACAAGACGAATACCAATGTGTGGGACACTAGTAATAGTGCC
>NZ_WSRS01000149.1 GCF_009767945.1 Streptococcus danieliae
ACCAAGCCACATGTGATTGCCTCTATGCATCGTCTCATTCGAACGATCCATTACCTCATAACGCACAATAAACTTTATGACTATAGTCTTTCTAAAAGTCAATAAGGAATAATTGTGCCATACCATTATAGCACCTTGTGAAAAAAATTGAAAGTCAAGGTGCTGTTTCAGTGTACTCTTTTTTAGGTATTTGGTCTTAAGTTATCTATAAAATCATCAAAAGTTGCCTGTGAGCTAGCCTATTGTAAGAGAAGAGGGATTCCGTGTAAAGGCACGCTAACGCTCAAGGCCTTGACACAAAATCCCCTTCTCTTAGCTTGCCAACTAGGCTCAGCAGGCACCACTCTGCCAAATAAATTGGCTAATTTTTAGAAAAATGGTTGACAAATGGTAGAAAATCAAAAGCTAGACGCTCACTTCCATCCTCCACCCAGATCAGACCGCATTCCACAAACCCATACTTTTCTAAAGCTCCCCGCATGGCTCGATTATCCCGATGAGTGTCAATCCGCAAATAAGAATAAAGCTCCCCACAAGCCGTAAAACAGGCACGAGCCACTCCCCTAGTCCGACCATCTGAAGCCAAACGATGGATCACCCCATGCGACTCCTGACTCCGGAAAGCACCCTCAATCCGCTCGTAGGTCGGATCCGGACCTGGTATCAAGGCAAAAACACCAACCAACCGATCCCCCTCGACACAAACATAAGATTGCCCCACTTCAATATCCGCTTCAATCAGCGCACGAGGCGGATAATCCTCACCCCACTGACTCGGGTTCCCCTGGGCCACCATCAACTGCCGTGCTTGCTGGTAAATCTCCATAATCGGGTCTAGATCACTCCACACAGCTTTACGAATCTTCATAACAGCTCCTCCTGATGCAGAAATTCTATATAGGTCAGTCCCCATTTCTCAACCTCATCCAAGACCCCCTGAAAACTCCTTCCTAATTGCGTCAGGCGGTACTCAACCCGAGGAGGTACCTCTGGATAGACTGTGCGATGGACCAACTTGTCCTTCTCCAATTGCCGCAAATGACGGGTCAGAATACTCTGGGTAATCCCTGGAATATTCCGTTGCAATTCATTAAAACGCTTAGTACCAGTACTTATACTCATTGAAATTCAAAATCTGAAAAAAGCCATTCTCTATGGACAATAGATTTTAGATCAGACCAATGCAAATTTTGAATCACTTCTTGTAGTTTATCTATCACTTCCTCAAGTGTTTTAAAGGCTTTGTTTTTGAATCCTCTTTTACGAATCTCAGTCCACACCTGCTCGATTGGATTCATTTCAGGAGTGTA
>NZ_WSRS01000014.1 GCF_009767945.1 Streptococcus danieliae
CCCCCACCACAGGGAAAGCATCTCATAGAAATTCGAAAGAAGCCGGATTCGGATTGACGTTAAAACCATCTCAACACCCTTATTAAAAAGCTAAATAATAAAAGCCTAAAACTGTCAGTTTTCAGGGATTCCACACAACTTGACAAAGAGCCAAAATTTATATAATGATTATATAAGAAATATAAAAAGGGGATATGGGTATGAAAGTGAGTTGTTACGGACAAGCCTTTCGTAAGATTCGCAAGGAACGGAAGGTATCTTTGAAAGAAGCTGCTGCGGATATCATCAGCCCACAATTATTGAGTCAATTTGAATTGGGCAAGAAAAATGTGTCGCTTACAAATTTTGATCACTTGCTTGAATCGATTGACGTTAGCTTGCTTGAGTTTGCACAGGCCCTGGAATTAGAGAAACAGCTAGACTTAGAAAATGAAAAAAGTCTGAAAATTCGGGGGGGGGGTATTTTCAGAGACTCATCCACAATATCCTAAGCGCATCCCCAAAATGGTTATCTGAGTCAGTTTTAGAAAATCAGAGTAGCTCTTTTCTTCACTAAAAAGAGGGGAAAATTAGGGCTAAGTTGATAGAGGATCAGAGATTTGAGCCGCTTAGTCGGGAATCAGAGTTGGCTCTGGTTTTCTAGACCAAGGGGCAAATTTTTAATCAAGTCTAGGGGAGACTGTGCTATAATACTGACATGAGAGTAGTAGCAGGAAAATATGGTGGGCGACCACTGAAGACCCTAGCCGGGCAAACGACTCGGCCAACAACAGATAAGGTAAAAGGGGCCATTTTCAATATGATTGGTCCCTATTTTGATGGCGGTCAGGTCCTAGACTTGTATGCCGGCTCTGGTTCCTTGGCTATCGAAGCCATTTCACGGGGCATGGATCAAGCGGTTTTAGTCGAAAAAGACCGTCGTGCTCAGGCGATTGTTCAGGCCAATATTGAGATGACCAAGGAGACTACCCGTTTTCGGTTGATGAAAATGGAAGCTAAGCGAGCCCTCGCTCAGCTGACGGAAGCTTTTGACCTGGTGCTCTTGGATCCTCCTTATGCTAAGGAGACGATTGTCGAAATGATCTTAGACTTAGAGCAAGGTGGACTCTTAGCTCCGGGGGCGATGATTGTCTGTGAAACAGACAAGGAGGTCGAGCTTCCGGATTCGATTGGGGCCAGTCGCAAGTGGAAGGAAAAGATTTACGGGATTTCAAAGGTGACAATTTATGACATTGACTAAGGGACTATATGCAGGTTCTTTTGATCCTCTGACCAAGGGCCATCTGGATATTATTGAACGAGCTGCTGATTTGGCAAATACGCTCTATGTGGGACTCTTTGTTAATCCCCAGAAACAGGGCTTGTTTACAATGGAGGAGCGGTTTCAGATTCTTCAAGAGTCTCTGAGACATTTGCCCAATGTTAAAATTATTCTAGCTGAGGATCGGTTGCTGGCTGAGGTCGCTCAGGAGCTAGAGGTAGCTGTGCTTTTTCGGGGTTTGCGAAATCCTGAAGATTTTTCCTATGAGGCTAATATGGATTATTTTAACCGCCAGCTGACTGATGGTTTAGAGACCCTGTACTTGATGGCGCAGCCGGCTCTGGCTCCGATTAACTCCAGTCGTATCCGGGAACTGATCCATTTTAAACGGGATATCTCAGACTACGTACCGACTCCAGTACTTGGAATGGTGTTAAAAAAATATGAAAACGAATAAACATTTAAAAAAACTCTGGCTAGTGCCCCTAGTACTGGTGGGCTTATTGATTGTTTCTTTCTGGATTCCTCTACCTTATTACATTGAGGTTCCTGGTGGCTCAGAAGATATTAGTTCAGTCTTGCGGGTCAACAAGAAGGAAGACCAGGCGGATGGGGAATACCAGTTTGTAACCATTGGAGTAATTCGGGCCAACCTACCCCTAATGATTTATGCCGGCTTAACCCCGTATACCGATATTATCCCCGCTGCGGATTTAACGGGTGGAGCGAGTGATGAGGAGTACCAACGGATCAACCAGTTTTATATGCAAACCTCGCAAAATTTCGCCAAATATCAAGGTTTGACCAAGGCTAAGAAAGAAATTGAGATGAAATTCTTGGGAGTTTATGTGTTAAGTCTGGCTGAAGATTCGACCTTTAAAGACATTCTCCATTTGGGAGATACGGTTACAGGGGTTAATGGTAAAACCTTTAAAAATTCGCAGGAGCTGATTGAGTATGTTGGTAATTTGAAAATCGGCGATGACGTCAGTGTTGAATTTGAGGACCAAGGGGATAAGCGGTCTGAAAAAGGGAAGATTATTAAGTTGGAAAATGGGAAGAATGGAATCGGGATCGGTCTGATTGACCGGACTGAGGTTCAAAGTGATATCCCAATTGAATTCTCAACCGAGGGAATCGGTGGTCCCAGTGCTGGTTTGATGTTTTCCTTGGCGATTTATAGTCAATTGGCAGATCCTGATTTGCGGGATGGACGGATTATTGCCGGTACCGGAACCATTAGTGAGGATGGTAAGGTTGGTGAAATTGGCGGAGCTGACAAGAAGGTGGTCGCCTCTCATGAAGCAGGAGCGGATATTTTCTTTGTCCCAAATAATCCCCTCAGTGAAGAGGAGAAAAAAGCCAATCCCAAAGCCAAATCTAATGCTGAAGAAGCCCAAGAAACTGCTAAAAAATTGGGAACATCTATGAAAATTGTTCCTGTGAAAACCTTGGACGAGGCTATTCAGTACTTGAAAGATATGCGCGGAAAAGAATGAGGAGAAACTGATGCGCAAAGAGATTGATCCAGAACTCTATAACTACAATCGCTTTCCGGGACCGCAGTTTAAACGGCTGGGAGACCGCGTTGAAGCGGATGACTTTGTTTTCACCCTCTTAACGGATTATCGGGGCGCCTTTAATCCGGAAGTTTTCAGCCAACGATTTTCGCACTTACTTTTAAAGTTTGATTATATTGTGGGGGATTGGAGTAACGACCAGTTGCGGCTGAAGGGCTTTTATCGGGATAAGCGGGCTAATCAGAGTTGGTCCAAGTTTTCTCGTTTGGAAGAATATTTAGTGGAGTATTGCAATTTTGGGGCAGCCTATTTTGTTTTGGAGAATGCCCATCCGATCTATCCTTCCAAGCCCTTTAAGTCTAAGAAAAAGGTCCGTGAGTGGCGGGATAGACGTCCGCAGCATAAGGAAGAGTTCCACCGTCCTCGGAAACAAAGCGCCGATCGTCATTTCTCCATTCGGAAGAAGCGGGAAAGCAGATGAAGAGATTGAGATCTTGCTTGACTTCCCAACGTTTTTGGCGCTGGGAAATGTTACTCTCCACTATTATGATCGTGGTTGCTTGCTTTAGCCCCCAGGTTTCGAATCCAGCCTTGCCGACTCCTGGTGTCTTTTACCAAGGGCGGATGGCCTTTCTGCTCATCCCTTTCAATAGCCTTTGGAACTTGGGTCAAGCAACCAGTCTGCTGCACGCTGTAAAGATTGTCTTTCAGAATGTTCTGAACCTGTTCCTGCTCTATCCCTTGGTTTTTGGTTTGTTGATGGTCAGACCATCCCTACGCTCTGTTCAATCGGTGATTATGCTCGGTTTTACCCTGTCCCTGTCGATTGAGCTAACACAATTAGCGCTGGACTGTCTGTGGGATTTCAATCGTGTCTTTGAACTGGATGATTTGCTGACCAATACTTTTGGGGCTTACCTAGCCTATCGAACCTACCTATTTTTAGAAAAAAGAAAAGTGGTGTCCGAGGAGCCATAGTAGGCTAGCACGATGCAAAAAGGGAAGAAAGGGCAAGGCTCCCTTTCTTTTTTTGTACCAAAAAGTTAGTAAGGCTAGGCAGCAAGCCAGTTGCAGGATAATCAGTAAGGCTTTTAAGGGAAGGAGGAGGGCTAGGCTGGCCATGTAGGTCCAATCGCCTGCTCCAATCCCGCTAGGGACAAAATAGCAGACCAGGGCGAGTAAGAGAAAGACTGGTGACAGTTGCCAACCAGTTGTGAGGGTGAGTGTAGTATGGGGGACCAGCCAGAAGCAGAGGGGAAAGGAGCAGCTCTTCCGGTCGAAATGACTGAGCATGAGGCTCATAAAGAGAAAGAGGAGCCAGGGGGAAGTCAACCAAGACTGAAGCCAAGCGTAAGCAATTAGCCCGCCTTGAATTTCATTTGTGAAGCTGGCTAGTGGAATTGGCTCCTGGCAGCTACGGCAGGACCCTCCAAGCTTGATGTAGGAGAGAATCGGGACTAGATCCCACCAGGCTAAGGCTTGTTGGCAAGTGCTGCAGTGGCTAGGTGGATAGAGGATGGAAGCTGGGTAACGATCGGCCCAGGCAGTTAGGAAAGAGGCTAGGCTTGCTCCTAGCATGAAGATTAAAAGGCTTGTCATACCTCTTTATTCGAAAATGGAATCCAAACTTGCTAGGGGTTTGAATTTATAGTAGACTAAGCCTATGAAAAATTTTTATGATGTTCAGCAATTTTTAAAGGGTTATGGTCTCATTATCTATATGGGCAAGCGACTTTATGATATCGAATTGGCTCAGATAGAGTTGGAGCGACTCTATGATGCGGGAATCATGGACCGTCTGGACTATATCCAAGTCCAATTGATTTTGAAAAAAGAACATCAGGAAGAATTAGCTTATCTTGAACAAAAGGAGAAAAAGGAAAAATGATTGGTTTCTTAATCGTATTAGTCGGTTTCTTAGCTTGGATGGGATTTAACTATTGGCGCTTGCGGCGTGCGGTAATCCTGGTTGAAAATGCGGAATTTGCAGCTATGATGCGAGTTGGGCAAGTGATTGATGTGCGCGAGCCGGCAGCCTTTCGGGCCAAGCATATCTTGGGAGCTCGCAATATTCCTGCCAATCAAATCAAGGTTAGTCTAGCGGCCTTGTCTAAAGATAAGCCGATTTTACTGTATGACAATAACCGCGGTCCTTCTGTGACCAATACCGTTTTTTATCTGCGGAAGCAAGGTTACCGAAATTTATACTTATTGGCCGGAGGCCTTGATGCTTGGAATGGGAAGGTCAAAGAGAATACGAATTAATACTTAGCGAAATTCGACTTGAAAAGCTTTTTCAAATCTTTTCAAGTCGAATTTTTTTGAAAGTTGCTAGGAAAACCCTTTCTTAATGGGCATGGCTTGTCACTGTTTTTTATTTCATGTATAATGTTTTGGACAATACTTGCTTAAAATCGACTGCTCTAGGCTAAAGTCTACTTGTGCAGGCTGGGATTTTGAGGGGTATAAACTATAGAGATTTGAGGAAATCATGTCAACATTAAGAGAAGATATCCGTAACGTCGCAATTATTGCCCACGTTGACCACGGAAAAACAACCCTGGTGGATGAGTTATTAAAGCAGTCAGAGACCTTGGATGCGCGGACTGAATTGTCTGAGCGAGCTATGGACTCGAATGACCTTGAAAAAGAGCGTGGGATCACAATCTTGGCCAAGAATACAGCTGTCGCCTATGACGGTGTCCGGATTAACATCATGGATACTCCAGGACACGCGGACTTTGGTGGAGAAGTTGAGCGGATCATGAAAATGGTTGATGGGGTTGTTTTGGTAGTCGATGCCTACGAAGGAACCATGCCCCAAACCCGTTTTGTTTTGAAAAAAGCTTTGGAACAAAACTTGACTCCAATCGTGGTTGTTAATAAAATTGATAAGCCATCTGCGCGTCCAGCTGAAGTCGTTGATGAGGTCTTGGAGCTCTTTATCGAGTTGGGTGCGGATGATGACCAATTGGAATTCCCAGTGGTTTATGCATCGGCGATTAACGGAACTTCTTCCCTGTCTGACGATCCAGCCGATCAGGAAAAAACAATGGCACCGATCTTTGATACTATCATCGATCACATCCCTGCCCCCGTTGACAATTCGGACGAGCCGCTACAATTCCAAGTGTCTTTGTTGGATTACAATGACTTTGTTGGTCGGATTGGAATCGGTCGTGTGTTCCGTGGTCAAATCAAGGTGGGTGACCAGGTTACTCTTTCTAAATTGGATGGAACTACGAAAAACTTCCGTGTTACCAAACTATTTGGTTTCTTTGGATTAGAGCGTCGTGAGATCACAGAAGCTAAAGCCGGAGATCTAATTGCGGTATCTGGTATGGAAGACATCTTTGTCGGTGAAACCATCACACCGGTTGATGCGGTTGAACCCCTACCAGTTTTGCGCATTGATGAGCCAACCTTGCAAATGACCTTCTTGGTGAACAACTCACCATTTGCTGGACGTGAAGGAAAATGGGTTACTTCTCGGAAAGTGGAAGAGCGTCTATTGGCCGAGTTGCAAACAGATGTCTCTCTACGTGTCGATCCAACTGACTCACCAGATAAATGGATTGTCTCTGGTCGTGGAGAATTGCATTTGTCAATCTTGATTGAAACCATGCGTCGTGAAGGGTACGAGTTGCAAGTATCTCGTCCAGAAGTTATCATCAAAGACATTGATGGTGTTAAGATGGAACCATTTGAGCGCGTGCAAATCGATACTCCAGAAGAGTACCAAGGTTCTGTTATCCAAAGTTTGTCTGAGCGTAAGGGTGAGATGTTGGATATGATTGCGACTGGAAATGGTCAAACACGTTTGGTCTTCTTGGTTCCAGCTCGTGGTCTGATTGGTTATTCAACTGAATTCCTATCCATGACTCGTGGTTACGGAATTATGAACCATACCTTCGATCAATACCTTCCTGCCATTGCAGGTGAAATTGGTGGTCGTCACCGTGGTGCCCTTGTTTCAATTGACGCTGGTAAAGCAACAACTTACTCCATTATGTCGATTGAAGAGCGGGGAACAATCTTTGTCAACCCAGGTACTGAGGTTTATGAAGGAATGATTATTGGGGAAAATTCACGTGAGAATGACTTGACTGTGAACATCACCAAGGCTAAACAGATGACTAACGTTCGTTCGGCTACCAAAGACCAAACGTCTGTTATCAAAACACCACGTATTTTGACCTTGGAAGAATCCTTGGAGTTCTTGAACGATGATGAATACATGGAAGTAACCCCAGAATCAATCCGCCTACGGAAACAGATTTTGAATAAGGGTGAGCGGGAAAAAGCCAACAAGAAGAAGAAATTAGCAGCAGCTGACTAAGCTCTTTAGGAGGAGTTTCAAAATATGCTTTATATCATCATTATTATTTTGATCCTGCTATTTTATATTTTTGTAGCTCCTTCCACCATTAAGGGAACCTTCAATATTGTCAGCCTAGTTCTGTTCGGAGTGTTGCTGATGATTTTGTTGGGTGTGGGGATTGTACAGTTTTTCCGGATTCCACGAGCGATTTTTGTCTGGGCGGGTATGCTGGCCCTGGCCTATTTCTCCCTGAAGGATCTGCGGCGCTTGCAAATTAAGGACGGTGGCAAACCTCCGATTCCCATCCCGAAAATTAACTGGGATAAAGTTTTTCCTAGAAACTCAAAATAGTTTTCTCCCCAAGTTGTATGAGAGCTTGGGGGTTTTTTTGGTCTGAAAATGGTAAAATAGAGACTGTATTAAGGAGCGCGTAGATGATACCAGTAAATGAATTTAACGGAAAAAAAGTATTTGTACTTGGACTAGCACGGTCAGGCAGAGCAGTGGCCCTTTTGTTGGAGCAACTGGGAGCCCAGGTGACTGTTAATGAAGGCCAGGCGCTGGAAGATAGCCCTCAGGCTCAAGAATTGCTGGGCCAAGGTCTTCGAGTGGTAGCGGGAGGTCATCCTGTCGAACTTTTGGATGAGGGTTTTGATCTGATGGTCAAAAATCCGGGGATTCCCTATAACCATCCCATGGTAGTTAAGGCCAAGGAGCTTGGTTTGCCGATTTGGACGGAGGTAGAAGTAGCTTACCGCGTTTACCCACATTCGATGATTGGGATTACAGGTTCAAATGGTAAGACAACGACAACCATGATGGTTGCTGCAATTTTAGAAGAAGCTGGGCGTCAGCCAGTTTTAGCAGGGAATATTGGGTTCCCAGCCTCAGAGGTGCTACCTCAAGTAACGACGGAGCAGCAAGTCGTGATGGAGTTGTCCAGCTTTCAGTTGATGGGGGTAGAGGCTTTCCATCCTCATATTGCTGTGATTAACAATATTTTACCGAGTCATTTGGACTACCATGACTCCTTTGAAGAGTACCGTAATGCTAAGTGGGCGATTCAGTCGCAGATGACAGCGGATGATTTTCTCATCCTGAATTGGAATCAAGCGCTTAGCCAGGAGCTGGCCCAGGAGACCCAGGCCCAGGTTCTTGCCTTTTCGACCCAAGAAAAAGTAAATGGGGCCTATCTGGAAGATGGTTATTTGGTCTATCAGGGTGAGCCTGTGATGCTGGCTGCCCAACTAGGGGTTCCGGGTGAGCATAATATTGAGAACGCCTTGGCGGCGATTCTGGTTGTGAAGCAATTGGGCGTTGATAATGAAGCAATCCAACGGGCCTTGGCGGCTTTTTCTGGGGTCAAGCATCGTTTGCAAGAAGTGGCTGAGATTGAGGGTGTGCGCTTTTACAATGATAGTAAGTCCACCAATATTTTAGCGACCCAAAAGGCCCTATCTGGCTTCGAGAATTCCCAGGTGATTTTGATTGCTGGTGGTTTGGATCGGGGCAATGATTTGCGTGAATTGTTGCCCGATATTCAAGGCTTGAAGGCCATGGTTATTTTGGGCGAAGTAGCTCCTCGGTTAGAGGCTCTGGCTCAAGAAGCAGGGGTCGCAAGCTACCCTGCTTCAGAAGTGGTGGCGGCAACCAAGCAGGCCTTTGAACTGGCTCAAAAAGGGGATGTGGTGCTCTTCAGCCCAGCAAATGCCAGCTGGGACATGTATAAGAACTTTGAAGAACGTGGAGAGGTCTTTCTAGCAGCAGTGAAGGAGTTGGAAGAAGCATGAAAAAAATCGTCTTTACAGGAGGAGGAACAGTTGGTCATGTGACCCTGAATCTACTCCTAATTCCCAAGTTTGTTGCCAATGGCTGGGAGGTTCATTATATCGGTGACCGCAAGGGAATTGAATACGAACAATTGGAGAAAAGTGGGCTGCCGGTGCAGTTCCATTCCATAGCTACAGGAAAATTACGCCGCTATTTTTCCTGGCAGAACCTTTGGGATGTGTTTAAGGTGGCTTGGGGGACTCTGCAATCCTTTTTCTACCTTTTAAAGATTCATCCCCAGGTCCTCTTTTCAAAAGGAGGATTTGTATCAGTACCGCCGGTAATGGCTGCCAAAGTGCTGGGAATTCCTGTTTATATCCATGAATCAGACTTGACCATGGGTTTGGCCAATAAAATTGCCTATAAGTTTTCCAAACGCCTCTTTTCAACCTTCCAGTTGGAAGGGGACTATAGCCGGGTGGAGCATGTTGGGGCGATTTCCAAATTAGAGAAGGGCCACCACCAATTGTCAAATGAAATGCAGGAGATGGCAGCGGAGTTGTTTGATCCAGCAAAACAAACCTTGCTTTTTATTGGGGGATCTGGCGGGGCCAAAGTGTTTAATGATCTTGTAGACCAGAATCGTCAAGCCCTTTTAGACCGGTATAACCTGATCAATCTGACGGGTGATAAAAACCTCGAGGAGTCATCACCGGGGCTTTATCGCCTGGCCTTTGCGCGGGAGACCTACCGTGACCTAATGGAGTTGGCCGACATTGTCATTACCCGGGGGGGATCCAATACGCTTTTTGAATTGGTAGCCTTGGAGAAACTCCATATTATTGTTCCTTTGGGCAAAGAAGCGAGTCGGGGAGATCAACTGGAAAATGCAGCCTACTTTGAGAAGAAGGGTTATGCACCGACTATTCAAGAGCCCGAGTTGACCTTGGATAAGTTGGAAACGACAATTGCCCAGCTCCAAGAGCAAGCGGAAGCCTTCCAGGATGCTATGGCCCAAAGTGTGGATTTGATTAGCCTGGATGCCTTTTACCAGGTTCTGATGAGGGAAATTGACAAAGGAGACCGCTAATGTCTGATGAAGATAAAAAAGAGGCCAAGCATCGTGAAGAGTGGGAGAGGAGAAGTCGGGAATACCAGACCTCTCAGGAAGCAGAGCGGATTCGCCAGGAGCATGAACGGCAGCGAAATATTGTCAAACGCTTGGGCCGTATTGTTGATCCGGATGCTCAGGAAATCCTTGAAGAAGAACAGAAAGTTCAGTCGATTGCACGTCAACAGTTAGAAGAGTCCATCGAAGCAGTGCAGGCAGAGCTACCTGATAAACAGGCGGCGAGGATCCAAAAGCGTCAAGAGCAGCAAGCTAAACGCCAGGTTAAACAGGCCAAGCGCCAGGCGAAAAAAATCCAACGTCAAGAGCGACGGGACAGTGGCAAGAAGGCGCGGCGTCATCTGATCCGGCTCTTTCCAGTTTTCTGTTTCTTTACGGTATTAACCATAGCCTCAGCCTACTTTATTAGTCCCTATGGAAAACTCAAGGAATTTACAGTTTCTGGTAATGAACACCAAACGAATGAGGCGATTGTGGCCGCGACTAAGGTGGATGTGCGTGACTACACACTGACCGTGTTACAGAATCGCAAGGCTTATGAAAAGCGAATCCAGAAAGCCAGTCCTTGGATTCGCCAGGTATCGATTGGCTACCAGTTCCCAACCGCTTTCCCAATCCAGGTTGAAGAGTATGCGATTGTGGCTTACCAGACTGATAAGGAAAAAGTTTTTCCAATTTTGGCCAATGGAAAACTGGTTCAAGAAGACTTGGCGATGAGTGATCTGCCGAGCAGTGCTGTGAGAGTCCAGTTGAAAGATGAAAAATTGTATCCCGTCTTGAGTGAGCAATTGTTACAGGTAGATGCAGAAATTCGTGACAATATTCAGGAAATGAAGTCGACAGCAACCAAGGCTTCCACAGATTTGGTGACCATTAGTATGCGTGATGGCAATCAGGTTTTGATCCCTCTTTCTGAATTAAGTCGCAAATTAATCTATTATCCTTCGATTGCAAAAGATATTAAGGAACCTTCGCTGATTGATATGGAGGCAGGAGCCTTTGCCTATCCGCTAAGTGTCGATGGGAAATTAGAGGAGGCAAACAGTTCAGGAACAGGAACCAACCAAAGCCAAATCACCGCATCTGTAACCCAAAATTAATAGAAAAAATCTTTTATTTTCGCGTATTTGTGTTATAATGTACGGTGATTAGCACGCTTAAAAGTGTTTCATGTTGATTGAAGATTGTATGAGAAGAGAGGAAGTATGTAATGGCTAGAGATGGCTTCTTTACAGGATTAGATATTGGGACCAGCTCCATTAAGGTGTTGGTGGCCGAATATATTAATGAAGAAATGAACGTCATTGGTGTCAGTAATGCAAAAAGTGCTGGTGTCAAGGATGGTATCATAGTCGACATCGAAACTGCTGCAAATGCCATCAAAAAGGCCATTAATCAGGCTGAAGAGAAGGCAGGCATTTCGATTACCACCGTGAATGTCGGTTTACCTGCAAGTCTATTGCAAATTGAACCAACTCAGGGTATGATACCAGTCACTAATGAAACCAAGGAAATCACGGATATGGATGTGGTGAATGTGGTGGAGTCTGCTGTGACCAAGAGCATGAATCCCGACCGTGAGGTAATTACCTTTGTTCCTGAAGAATTTATTGTCGATGGTTTCCAAGGGATTCGAGATCCACGTGGGATGATGGGGACTCGTTTAGAAATGCGGGGCTTGTTGTACACAGGACCTCGGACTATTCTTCATAATCTTCGGAAAACCGTTGAACGTGCAGGTCTGAAGCTAGACAATATTGTGATTTCTCCCCTATCAATGACGAAATCGGTTCTTAATGAAGGGGAACGAGAATTTGGGACCATTGTGATTGATATGGGGGGTGGCCAGACGACAGTTGCGGCCGTTAAAAACCAGGAATTGCAATTCACCCATATTTATCAAGAGGGTGGCGAGTATGTGACCAAGGATATTTCCAAGGTTTTACGGACCTCACAAGCGACTGCTGAAGGGCTCAAACTTAACTATGGGGAAGCTTATCCAGCTCTAGCGAGTGCCCAAGATAGCTTCCAAGTTGAAGTGATTGGGGAAGTTGAACCAGTAGAAGTGACAGAACAATACTTGTCTGAGATTATCTCAGCTCGCGTTCGCCACATTTTGGAACAAATTAAACAAAACTTAGAAAGACGTCATCTCCTTGATTTACCAGGTGGGATTGTCATTGTTGGTGGGGGTGCCATTTTGCCGGGTATTGTTGAACTGGCCCAAGAAATTTTTGAAGTTCCTGTAAAACTATTTGTTCCCAACCAAATCGGAATTCGCAATCCAGCCTTTGCGCATGTTATTTCGCTGGCAGAATATGCTGGAAATATGACAGAGGTTGATCAGTTGGCCCAAGCTGCGGTTCATGGAGAGTTTGCAAGACCACAACAACCAGTCGTGGCCTTTCGCCCACAACCAAGCGTTACACCGGTTCAACCAGTGGTGAAACCCCAAGTGAATCCTGAACCAGTCCAACCAGCTCAACCGATCCCAGCTGTTCAACCACTTCCTGAACCTGAGTTAGAACCAGACGCTGAAGCAGGAACTAGTCCGAAGTTGGGTGATCGGGTTCGTGGACTGTTAAATTCAATGTTTGATTAAGGAGAAAAAAGATGTCATTTTCATTTGACGCAGCTGCGGCACAAGGCGCAGTTATTAAAGTAATTGGTGTCGGCGGTGGTGGTGGTAATGCCATTAACCGTATGATTGATGAAGGAGTTGCTGGTGTTGAATTTATTGCAGCCAATACAGATGTCCAAGCGCTCAGCAGCTCAAAGGCTGAAACAGTCATTCAATTAGGGCCAAAATTGACTCGTGGCTTGGGTGCTGGAGGACAACCTGAAGTTGGCCGTCAAGCAGCTCTTGAAAGCGAAGAAGTTCTGAATGAAGCTCTTTCTGGTTCAGATATGGTCTTTATTACTGCTGGTATGGGAGGCGGTTCCGGAACTGGTGCTGCACCTGAGATTGCACGGATTTCAAAATCATTGGGAGCTTTGACAGTGGGTGTTGTTACTCGCCCATTTGGTTTTGAAGGGACGAAGCGTAGCAATTTTGCGGTCGAAGGCATTAACCAGTTGCGGGAACATGTTGACACCCTCTTGATTATTTCCAACAACAACTTGTTAGAGATTGTTGACAAGAAGACTCCTTTGATGGAAGCCCTCAGTGAAGCCGATAATGTGCTTCGTCAAGGTGTTCAAGGAATTACCGATCTGATTACCAACCCAGGTTTGATCAACCTTGACTTTGCGGATGTCAAAACCGTGATGGCCAATAAGGGCAATGCGCTTATGGGAATTGGTATCGGTACTGGTGAAGAGCGCGTGATGGAAGCTGCTCGGAAGGCTATTTATTCACCACTCTTGGAAACAACCATTGATGGTGCTGAAGATGTGATCGTTAATGTCACAGGTGGTATGGATATGGCCTTAACCGAGGCGGAAGAAGCATCTGAAATTGTCAACCAGGCAGCGGGTCATGGAGTGAATATTTGGTTGGGGACTTCTATCGATCCAAATATGGAAGGTGAAATCCGTGTAACAGTTGTTGCAACAGGCGTTCGTGAGGACAAGGTTGAAAAAGTTGCCAACATGGGTAGCCGTCAAGCTCGTCCAGAAGTAGCGCCAAGCCAACCGACCCCGGGTCAATTTGATCGCAGCTATGATATGGCTGAGCCCGTTGAGATGCCAACTGTTACCCGTCCTCGTCACAATGATGGTGCAACTATTTCACCATTTGGGAACTGGGATCTTCGTCGAGATCAAATCACCCGCCAACCAGAAGCTCCAGCGGGATCAAGTGTGGAACGTTATCAAGATCATTCCGATTCAGAAGATGATGAGCTAGAAACACCACCATTTTTCCGGAACCGTTAGCATGACCTTTCACGATCAAGCCCAGCTTGTCAAAAAAGAGGTAGCTCAAGCGCTTACGCAGGGGTCGCAAGCGGCCGAAAAGTGTGATATTATAGCTGTTACAAAATATGTTGATGCTAGAACTACACGAAAGCTTGTTGAGGAAACGGGTTTTCACCATTTAGGTGAAAACCGTGTGCCTCAATTTCTTGCTAAAAAGGAGGAGTTGGAAGATCTATCGATTCGCTGGCATTTTATTGGCAGTTTGCAAAGGCGAAAAGTCAAAGATGTCATTAATCAGATTGATTATTTCCATGCTTTGGATTCCATCTCTTTAGCAAGAGAAATTCAAAAGCGAGCGGATCAGCCAATTGCTTGCTTTTTACAGGTTAACCTTTCTCGTGAAGAAAGCAAACACGGTTTTTTCCTAGAAGATGTTGATCAGGCTTTAGAAGAAATAGCTGATTTAGACAAAATTCGATTGATTGGTTTGATGACCATGGCGCCAGCAGATGCAAGCCCATCGGAAATTGAAGACCTCTTTAGTCGAACCCGTGTCTTACAAGAAGCATTAGCAGAAAGAAATATCCCTGGGATGCCCTTTACTGAATTGAGTATGGGAATGTCCTCAGACTATCAGTTGGCGGTAGAACAGGGAGCCACTTTCGTTCGAATTGGCAGCCTTCTTTTTGAATAAGCAACAAAAGGAATATTATGGACAGAGTACTCGATTTTTTTAGAAATATTGGTGTCTATTTAAAGGGACTGTTTGTCGAAGATGAAGGTGGATTCCAAGAGGAAAACCTAGAGGTTATCCCGGAAGTGGGTCCGAAAGACAATCCTAGTCCAATAGCCCAGGCACAAGTGGAAGACAAGGCAGAGCGTAGTACCCTTACAAATCTATCCAGTCTACCTCAATCCAAGGCTTCTGAAGGTACCCTTTCTCTCCCTCAGAAGTCCCCTGTCAACCGAAATACAGAAGAAAGAGAAACAAAAACAATGAATACAAGTAGACCACAAAATATCACAGATTTACATGCAAGACAAGAGGAATTGGCTCGTCAGAACAGCCAAGGAGCTCCAGCAGAAAAGCACGTTATTTACGTTCGTTATCCACGTCGTTATGAAGAAACGGCAACCTTTTTGGATCTCCTCCTTCAAAACGAGAGTGTCTTGATTGATTTCCAATATATGACAGAAGTACAGGCACGTCGTTGCTTGGATTATTTGGATGGTGCGCGTTATGTGTTATCAGGTGATTTGAGAAAAGTTGCGAGTGGTATCTACCTCTTGACTCCTTCTAATGTTGTAATTAATATTGAAGATCTTCAACTGGCTGAAGAAACCAATAATCAAGCAATCGAATTTGACTTCGATATGAAACGGCGCTAATGAATATTTTATATTACCTCTACCGAACCCTCTATCTATTTCTTAATATCTTGGATTTGACCTTGGTAGCCTATATTATTCTCTCTTGGTTTCCCGGTGCCCTAAGGACACCGCTCGGCTACTGGTTGATTCGAATTGTGAATCCCTTGGTGCGGCCTTTTCGAAACCTACCTCTCCAATTTTTAGGATTGGATTGGACCGTTTTTGTCGTTTTAATCTTATTAAATCTGATTCGTGACCGTCTGCTTCCGTTTCTTTTCTTGTCATGGTAAAAGAACTAAAAAATTTAGCCCAGCATGTAACAAAAGAGGATCAGCTCTTTTTAGAAAAAGCTTGGGAGTGGATTCAACGAGTTGAAGACCAGTATGTTCCGGTCTTAAGCGATTTTTTAAATCCTCACCAAGTGAGTCTGGTTGAAAATTTAGCCAGTCATCGGGAGCTCAAGCTGTTTGATTCGGCAGATGTCTGGCCTAGTGAGCAGTCGCGTCTCTTGCTGGCTCCTAGTTACTATGAGTTAGATTCAACTGATTTTGAGTTGGAATTGCTGGCCATTCGTTTTCAGAGTCAGTTTGGGAAATTGACCCATCCCCAAGTTTTGGGGAGTTTGTTGCATCAGACAGGTCTTGATCGGCGAGTTTTTGGGGATATTTTAATTGGCGAGAATCAGGTTCAAGTCTTTGTTGAGCGGCCCTATGTTTCGCTGATTACCCAAGAGGTTCGTAAAATCGGTCGTTTGGGTGTCACTATTTCTATCAGTGCGATGGAGGAACTTCTCCAATTGGAGGAAGAGGTTCAGACAAAAACGATTTTCTTAGACAGCCTTCGCTTGGATCGCCTGGTTGCTTCTGCTTTTCAATTGGGCCGAAGTAAGGCGGCTCAATTGGTTAAGGCCAATAAAATAAAGGTGAATTATCAGGAGCGAAAGGAAGTTTCTTATCCCATCAAGGCAGGAGATATGCTGAGTATTCGAGGTAAGGGAAGAATTTATGTTGGAGAATCCACAGGTCTTTCAAAATCTGGTAGAATAAAAGTGGAATTAAAGATACTTGCACGTAAATAAGGAGAAAATATGGCACTTACAGCATTAGATATTCGCAATAAATCGTTTTCTACAAAGTTTCGTGGTTATGATGTCGATGAAGTGGATGATTTTTTGGATGTTTTAATTCGGGAATTTGAAGATTTAACACGTCAGTTAGCTGCTAAAGACGAGCAGATTCGGAATTTGGAAGAACGTTTGCTTTACTTTGATGAAATGAAAGATTCCTTGAGCCAGTCCGTTCTGATTGCTCAAGATGCGGCAGAAAAGGTAAAACAAACGGCTTCTGATGAGTCTAGCAATATTATCCGTCAGGCTGAGCAAGATTCGCAACGCCTCTTAGACGATGCGAAATTCAAGGCCAATGAAATTTTACGTCAGGCTACGGATAATGCTAAGAAGGTGGCGGTTGAGACGGAAGAGTTGAAAAACAAAACCCGTATTTTCCACCAACAAATCCGTTCGGCAGTGGAAAGTCAGTTGAGTGTGATTAGATCTCCAGAGTGGGAAAATATTCTGAAACCAACCGCTTCTTATGTCCAAACCAGTGACGAAGCCTTTCGTGAAGTGGTTGTATCAGCCCTTGGGGAAGACCAGGCGGTGGCCCATGACGAGCCAATTGATATGACCCGTCAATTTTCACCGGTAGAAGTAGCTGAATTGCAAAACAGGATTGCCTCTGCCAACCAAATGGCAGAAACACAATCCTATCAAGGATTGGCTGCAGATGTAAATGCGGCTTTAGATGCAGTGGATGCAGCAGAAAAAGAAAGAGTCGATCTTTTATAATCTTTTAAAAATTCCATGAAAACACGGTTGTGTGAATATATTGTCAGCGAGTAGGAGATGGTGTGAGTCCTACAATCCCTGTTCCCACGATTATCCTTTCATGTTTTCTGTACTGAACTATTAAATTAGGTATGGACGGGTCGTTCCGTTATCAACTAAGAGGGTAACTTGGGAATTGTGAGCCCAATTTACTGAAGTAAGGTGGTACCACGCTTTGTCGTCCTTAGGGAAGAGACAGAGTGTGTTTTTTTATAGAAAGGGAATCAAATGAAATTAAAAGAAACCTTGAATTTAGGAAAAACTGGCTTCCCCATGCGTGCTGGCTTGCCCACAAAAGAACCTCTCTGGCAAGAAGAGTGGGACAAGGCTGACTTGTACCAGCAACGCTTGAAACTTAATGAAGACAAACCGACCTTTGTTTTGCATGATGGTCCTCCCTATGCGAATGGAAATATCCATGCAGGTCATGCCCTTAATAAAATCTCCAAGGACATTATCGTGCGTTCTAAATCCATGACTGGTTTTTATGCACCATTTGTTCCAGGTTGGGATACTCACGGACTGCCAATCGAACAGGTTTTAGCCAAGCAAGGGGTAAAACGTAAAGAGATGGACTTGGTGGACTATCTAGAGCTTTGTCGGGAGTATGCCTTGGGTCAGGTTGAAAAGCAAAAGGCTGACTTTAAACGCCTAGGTGTAGCAGCAGATTGGGACAATCCTTACGTCACCTTAACGCCAGATTATGAGGCTGCCCAAGTCCGCGTCTTCGGAAAAATGGCTGAAAAAGGCTATATCTACCGTGGAGCTAAGCCTGTTTACTGGTCTTGGTCATCAGAATCTGCGCTTGCGGAAGCGGAGATCGAATACCATGATGTGACTTCAAACTCACTCTACTATGCCAATAAGGTTAAGGATGGTAAGGGTGTTCTAGACACTAATACGTATATCGTTGTCTGGACCACAACACCATTTACCATCACAGCTTCTCGCGGTTTGACTGTTGGTGCAGATATTTCTTATGTGCGGGTGAAAGCAGCTGGTGACGATCGTCATTTTGTGGTGGCAGAAGAATTGTTGGATCGTTTAGCTGAGAAATTTGCCTGGGAAGATGTCCAAGTGGTCGCTCGTTATACGGGTAAAGAGCTGGAGCATATTGTGACAGAGCATCCATGGGATACTGAGGTTGATGAGCTGGTCATTCTTGGAGACCACGTTACGACGGATTCCGGTACTGGGATTGTCCATACAGCCCCTGGATTTGGTGAGGATGACTACTATGTCGGAGTTGCCAATGGACTGGAAGTAGCTGTGACCGTCGATGAACGTGGAGTGATGATGGACAATGCCGGAGCTGATTTTGCAGGTCAATTCTATGGCAAGGTCTTACCGACAGTTGTTGATAAATTGGGCAACCTTTTGTTGGCTCAGGAAGAAATCACTCACTCCTACCCATTTGACTGGCGGACCAAGAAACCAATCATTTGGCGGGCTGTTCCGCAGTGGTTTGCCTCTGTCTCTGATTTCCGCCAAGAAATCTTGGAGCAGATTGACCAAGTGCAATTCCACATGGACTGGGGACGCACACGTCTTTACAACATGATTCGTGATCGTGGCGATTGGGTCATCTCGCGCCAACGGGCCTGGGGTGTTCCGCTTCCAATTTTCTACGCAGAAGATGGAACAGCAATCATGGAGACCGAAACAATTGAGAACGTGGCGCAATTGTTCGAGGAGCACGGAGCTTCTGTTTGGTGGGCTCGCGAAGCCAAAGAGCTCTTGCCAGAAGGTTATAGTCACCCAGGATCGCCAAACGGTGTCTTCACCAAGGAAACCGACATCATGGACGTTTGGTTTGATTCCGGTAGTTCTTGGAATGGGGTTCTTCGAAATCGGGACAATTTGCAGTACCCAGCCGACCTCTACCTCGAAGGTTCGGACCAATACCGCGGTTGGTTTAATTCTTCCTTGATCACCTCCGTTGCTAATCATGGCGTTGCTCCTTATAAACAGCTCCTTTCTCAAGGATTTGTTTTGGATGGTAAGGGTGAAAAAATGTCCAAGTCGCTAGGAAATACCATCTTGCCTAGTGATGTGGAAAAACAGTTTGGTGCTGAAATCCTGCGTCTTTGGGTAAGTAGCGTTGACACCAGCAATGACGTGCGGATCTCCATGGATATCTTGAGTCAGGTATCAGAGACCTATCGGAAGATTCGGAACACTCTCCGCTTCTTGTTGGCCAATACTACTGACTTTAACCCAGCTGAAGATTGTGTTGCATTTGAAGACTTGCGTTCCGTTGACCAATACATGATGGTCCGCTTCAATCAAGTAGTCGCAGCCATCCGGAAGGACTACGATGGTTTCAACTTCCTCAACATCTATAAAACCGTTGTGAACTTCGTGACCGTTGACCTGTCTGCTTTCTACCTGGACTTTGCCAAGGATGTTGTCTACATCGAAGGAGCTCAATCCAAAGAGCGCCGTCAAATGCAGACAGTCTTCTACGACATCTTGGTCAAACTTACCAAACTTTTGACCCCAATCCTGCCACACACAGCCGAAGAAATCTGGTCTTACCTGGAATTTGAAGAAGCTGACTTTGTACAGCTAACAGACTTCCCAGAAGTTGAAAGCTTTGCCAATGGCGAGCAACTGCTGAAAGAATGGAAAACCTTCTTCAGCTTCCGCTCCCACGCTCAAAAAGCCTTGGAAGAAGCACGCGCTGGCAAAGTCATCGGAAAATCCCTAGAAGCTGAATTGCTCGTCTATGCAAGCCCAGAACTCCTAGCGGAGTTGGAAGCCCTCGAGACAAACTTGGCTCAACTCCTTATCGTTTCTAAGCTAAGCCTAGCATCTGAGCCAGCCCCAGCAGAAGCCCTCAGCTTTGAAGATCTAGCCCTTGTGGTCAAACCAGCAGAAGGACAAGTCTGCCAACGCTGCCGCCGCGTTGACCCAAGTGTGGGAACCAACAACAATCCAAACCTAGACATGGTTTGTGACCACTGTGCATCCATCCTGGAAGCTAACTTCCCAGAAGCTGTCGCAGAAGGCTTTGAAAGCCCACAAAAATAACATCAGACTCCTTTAATCTGACTGATTGATACTCGCGGAAGACAAAAAATGACTAGGAAAATCGATTTTGAAATCCGCTGAATATGATTAAAAATCTCCTCTTAGCGTGGATAGTGATTATCTTCACTAGAAATGCTGAGGGGAGGTTTTGTTTGTCTGAGGGGATTGGGAGATAGAAAAAGAATCTCTAGCGATGGACTAGAGATTCGGGCTTTATTTGATTGGGATTGAGATTTCAATCAGTTTATCTGTATAGAGGGTTTTGATTTCTTCCTTACGAATAGAGTCTGGGTGGATTCGGCGTTTGAGAAAGAAATCGCGGATACTTTCAATTTCAACTTCACGGATAGCCCTGTGCTTATTGCTGATGACAATTTCATAATGGTCGGGGGCCTTTGTGAAAATGACATCGGTATTGCCGGCGGAGAAGGTCTCCACCAAGGTGGCATCCGTGTTTTCAAGTTGGTTTTTAATCAAACGTTGGTGACTAGAGTTTGTATTGATAAGTTTCATAATGACACCTTTCAAATCTATAAGACTTACGAACCAAGGGATTGTTGCCATTGTTGGAGACCCCAACGATGGCTACCACGTTTCAAATGGAGAAAAGCTTGGTCGATTGGGAACCAGGCTAGATTGTTGAAGTCTTCTAGTGGTTGGCCAACTTCAGTGTAAGATTCTATTTCATAAATGTAAGCAGGATTGTGGTAGTGAGTATCCCGATGGCTGGAGTAGAAGTATTCGTCTGCCTGACCATAATACTGCCCCACCTGAGCTGTAAAACCAAGTTCTTCTAGAAGTTCACGTTCAAGCGCCTCTAGATGATTCTCACCCGCCTCAATTTCTCCACCAGGTAGGAACCAGGCTCCATTCGGAGCTTGTACTAAGATAACATGTTCACGACTCGGATCTGGAACTACCGCATAGACCCCATAGCGGACTTGATAGTCCGTCTGAGGATCCTTTTTACCAAAATGAGGAATTGTCATAAGCAAACCTTCCTAAGATTCAATTGTTTTTCTTTATTATATCATGATTTCTTTCTATTCATCTTTTTTAAAAGAAAAAAATTGGGGAGCGAGGAAGTGGAGGAATCATTTGAAAAAAAGGTGGGGCTGATTTCCCACCTTTAGAACAATCTTAAGATTCTATCTTTTCCACTTTTTGAGCAGATTTGATAAGAATCTGGCTATTCTGCATAACGGCTTTTAAGTTTTTCTCCTGTGGATGTTCAAGGTAGTAGTCGGTAATGGCATCTTCGATATGGTCTTGGATGGTCCGGCGAATTGGGCGGGCTCCCATTTTTGGATCATAGCCCAGGTCTACCAATTTTTCTTTAACCTTATCGGTTACACTGAGTTGGATGCCATTTTTGCTGAGGCGGTCCCGGACATCTTGCAACATCAAGTCGACAATCTGGAGCAGATTTTCTTTGCTGAGGGCCTGGAATTCGATGATACCGTCAAAGCGGTTCATAAATTCTGGGCTAAAGAAGTTGCCCAATTCGTTCATGACAGAGTTGGTGCGTCCTTCACGGCTAGCTCCAAAACCGACTGAAGCTTCTACCTTACCGGTACCGGCATTTGAGGTCATGATGATAATGGTATCCTTAAAGCTCACAGTTCGTCCTTGACCATCGGTCAAACGGCCATCGTCGAGAACCTGGAGGAACATGTGCATCACATCTGGATGGGCTTTTTCGATCTCGTCCAAGAGGATGAGTGAGTAAGGATTGCGACGAACTTTTTCGGTGAGTTGGCCGGCTTCATCGTAACCGACATAGCCTGGAGGAGCTCCGACTAATTTGGCAACGCTGTGTTTTTCCATGTACTCACTCATATCAAAGCGAATCATGCTATCTGTGGAACCAAAGAGTTCTAGTGCCAACTGTTTGGACAGTTCGGTTTTACCGACACCGGTTGGTCCGACAAAGAGGAAGCTGCCAATTGGCCGGTTGGGGCTACCCAGTCCAACCCGATTGCGGCGGATGGCTTTGGCGATCTTATCGATGGCAGGATCCTGTCCGATAACATGAGCCTTGAGGTCGTCAGCCAGGTTGACCAGTTGGGATTGCTCTTTTTCCTTGAGATCACCAACAGGGATGTTGGTTTTTTGCTCGATAATCGCCTCAATGATTTTTTCTGTAATCACGGGCATGTCTTGGTCATGGATTTCGGTTTTTTGCAGCTCCTTGTATTTGGCAATTTGATCCCGGTAGTAGGCTGCTTTTTCAAAGTCCTCATCACGGGTTGCCTGTGTTTTGAGGCGCTCGGCTTCAATCAAGCGTTGATCCAATTCCTGGGGATCGACAAAGGTTAAGGTCAGGTTCATTTTTGAACCAGCTTCATCGAGGAGGTCGATGGCCTTATCTGGTAGGAAGCGATCTTGGATATAGCGGTTGGAGAGGATAGCTGCCGCTTCAATGGCTTCATCGGTATACTTGACATGGTGGTAGTCTTCGTATTTTTTCTGAATTCCTTTGAGGATAATCAGTGTTTCTGCTACAGATGGTTCATCGACCTTAACGGGTTGCATCCTGCGTTCCAAGGCGGCATCTTTTTCGATGATGCGGTATTCATTGAGGGTTGTTGCCCCTACTAGTTGTAATTCGCCACGGGCCAAGGCTGGTTTTAGGATATTACCCGCATCCATATTGCCGTCGCCAGCACTGCCGGCTCCGACAATTTCATGAATTTCATCGATAAAGAGGATGACATCCTCCCGCTGGCGAATTTCCTCCATCAATTTTTGCATCCGTTCTTCAAATTGCCCCCGGATTCCGGTTCCTTGAACCAGACTCACCATATCGAGTCGAATGACCTGTTTGGATTGCAATTTTTGGGGTACATCGCCGTCGACAATTTTCTGAGCCAATCCTTCAACAACAGCTGTTTTACCAACACCTGGTTCACCGATGAGGACAGGGTTGTTTTTGGTCCGACGGTTGAGAATTTCAATAACACGGATAATTTCTTCGTCCCGACCAATAACAGGATCGATGTCGCCTCGTTTGGCGATATCAGTGACATTGATTCCAAATTCATCCAAGATTCCTTTTGGACGTGGTTTTGCTTGCCTTGCCTGCCGGTCTTGGCCAGGTCGCTTGCCGGTTTCTTCTTGCTCAGGTCGTTGGAAGTTACCCAAGTTTTGGAAGAAGTCGCCAAGTGGATCGCTAGAATTGGAATTTAAGCCCTTGAGTAAGGACGCGTTAGGGTCGGATTTCATAATTTGGTAGCAATTTTGACAAAGGTCAACTTGTTGCTGGTGACCATTAATACTTGTGTAGAGATGAATGGTCGCTTCATTGATTTTACAATTGTGACAAAGCATAACTGATCCTTTCTATTTCTAAAGACATTCTTTATTGGTCAATAAAGGTCAAATTTTCTTCTACTATTGATTATAGCACCTTTTTGTGACTTTGCAAGTAAAAAGTATGAAGGGGATTGACCCTAGAGGTGGGATTTTTTACAATAAAGGAAAGGAGATTTTTATGGATGTTCGAGTAAGATTTGCCCAAGCGAAGGATGCGGAGAAACTACTAGCAATTTATGCCCACTATGTTGAGCACACGGCTATCTCCTTTGAGCACCTACCCCCCAGCTTGGTAGAATTTCAAAGCCGTATGAGACAAATCCAGTCTTTTTACCCATATCTGGTGGCGGAAGCAGATGGCCAGCTTCTAGGTTACTGCTATGCAGGCCCTTTTCGCTCAGCTGCCTCCTATGCTTGGTCAGTCGAGTCGACTATTTATTTGAACCCTAACTGGCAGGGGAAGGGACTTGGTAATCTCCTCTATGATCGGTTAGAAGAGGAATTACAGGCAATGGGAATTTTGTCGATTAAGGCTTGTATTGGGGTAGGAGTCGAAGGGGATCCCTATAGTTCCAAATCCAGTGAACTTTTTCATAGTAAACGTGGTTACCAGCAGGTCGCTCATTTTCCCCAAGCGGGTTACAAGTTTCAGCGCTGGTATGATATGATTTGGATGGAGAAAAGTTTGGGGGAATTTGACAGTCCTCCTGCAGCCCCACAATCTATTTTAAAGGTAAAAAGGGATGTGAATGAGGAAGTCTCCTAGAATTTTGAGGAATTCTATGGTATACTTATTAGGAATTTAATAAATAGGAGAAACGTAATGGAATCACATTTGGTACGCATTATCAATCGTCTTGAAAAGATGGCGACAGATGGCGGCAATTTGAAACGAAATTTTGAACGAGACGGTGTTGTTGTTGCCGAAGTTTCCTATAGCCAGGACGAAGAACTCGGTTCAATCTTTACTTTGCGCGATGTTGAAGCACGTGAAACCTTCACTTTTGATAGCATTGATTTGATTGCAATGGAGATTTACGAACTTTTGTATTAAACTTTCGTGAAAGGAGTGAGACAGTTTTTGTTTCACTCCTCTTTTTGTCGAGTGCCTGAATGAACTTGTTCGCCATCGGGCTTTTTGGTAGAATAAGGGCATATTTACATTTTTTGTTGGAAGGGATTTTCATGTCATTTTCATTTTTACCACAGTTTTTGCCCTACTTTAATTATGGGGCTCTGGTTACTGTTATTGTATCGGTCTTTGTTGTCTTTTTTGGCACCATCTTAGGAATTCTGTTAGCCTTTGCCCAACGTTCCAACTGGGCTGTCCTACGCTGGCTGGCCAATATTTATGTTTGGGTTTTCCGTGGGACACCCATGTTGGTGCAAATTATGATTGCCTTTGCACTTACCCATTTGACGGCACCTTCGATTCAGATTGGGATTTTGCAAGTCGATTTGACACGTCTGATTCCTGGAATTATTATTTTATCCATGAACTCTGGTGCCTATGTGTCTGAAACGGTTCGAGCCGGGATCAATGCAGTTCCTAAGGGACAATTGGAAGCCGCTTATTCCTTGGGAATTCGTCCAGCCAATGCCATGCGTTATGTAGTTTTGCCCCAAGCCGTTAAGAATATTTTGCCAGCCCTTGGTAATGAATTTGTGACCATTGTCAAAGATAGTTCCTTGCTTGCGACCATTGGTGTTATGGAACTTTGGAATGGGGCGCAAACGGTAGCGACAACAACCTACCAGGCCCTAACGCCTCTCTTGGTGGCAGCAGCCTACTACCTTGCCTTAACCAGCTTGTTGGGCTTGGGCTTAAAAACATTTGAAAATCGACTCAAACAAGAGGAGAAGAAATAATGACTGAAACCATTTTAAAAATTGAAGATCTTCACAAGTACTTCGGGAAAAATGAAGTCTTAAAAGGTATTGATTTAGAAATCCACCGTGGTGAAGTGGTTGTTATCATCGGTCCTTCAGGGAGTGGGAAATCGACACTCCTTCGGTCGATGAACCTGTTAGAAGAAGCGACCAAGGGCCATGTCTATTTTGAAGGTGTGGATATTACCGATCCGAAAAACGACCTCTTTAAAATGCGGGAGAAAATGGGGATGGTCTTCCAACAATTTAATCTCTTTCCCAATATGACGGTCTTGGAAAACATTACCCTTTCACCGATTAAAACCAAGGGAATGGACAAGGCGACAGCGGAAGCCAAGGGAATGGAACTGCTAGCCAAGGTCGGTCTACCGGATAAGGCCAATGCCTATCCGCAATCCCTCTCTGGTGGTCAGCAGCAACGGATTGCGATTGCGCGTGGTCTGGCCATGGATCCAGACTTGCTCTTGTTTGACGAACCAACCTCAGCCTTGGACCCAGAAATGGTGGGTGAGGTACTGGCAGTTATGCAGGAATTGGCGGAGTCTGGGATGACCATGGTGATTGTTACCCACGAAATGGGCTTTGCACGTGAGGTGGCCGATCGGGTTATTTTCATGGATGGTGGCTTTGTTGTTGAAGATGGTAGTCCTGAAGCTATTTTTGATAATAGCCAGGAAGAACGGACAAGAAATTTCCTCAGCAAGGTTTTGTAAAACCCAAGCTTGAGAGGATATATTAGGGGAGGTCGCACATGCAACTGTTAGATGGAAAAGCCTTAGCTCTCAAAAAAAGAAAGAACTTGGCTGAAAAAACAGCTCGATTGCTAGCTGATCAGGGCATTCAGCCTTGTTTAGTAGTTGTTCTGGTCGGAGAGAATCCGGCCAGCCAGGTTTATGTACGTAATAAAGAGAAGGCGGCGGTAGAAGCCGGCTTTGAAAGTCGGATCTTACGCTATCCGGAAACGATGGCTGAAACAGATTTGCTGTCCCTACTAGCAGATCTCAACCAGGATCCAGAAGTTCACGGAATCCTGGTGCAATTGCCCCTGCCCCCACAAATTCGAGAAGATCTTGTTTTAGAGGCTATCGATCCTCGCAAAGATGTTGACGGTTTTCACCCCTTTAATGTCGGTCGTTTGTGGACCGGGGATCCCTTACGGGTTCCGTCGACACCAGCTGGGATTATGGCCTTACTGGAAGAGTATGGGATTAACCCTGTGGGTAAAAAAGCGGTAGTCATTGGCCGCAGCAATATTGTCGGCAAACCGATGGCAGAGATGTTGTTAGCAGCAGATGCGACAGTAACCATGGCTCACTCAAAAACAGAGAATCTGGACCAAGTGGCTCGTGAGGCAGACATTCTGGTTGTTGCGATTGGTCGAGGTCATTTTGTGGGACCAGACTTTGTCAAAGACGGAGCGGTGGTTATTGATGTCGGTATGAACCGCAATCCAGAAGGAAAACTGATCGGCGATGTCAATTTTGAGGCCGTAAAAGATAAGGCCGCCTTTTTAACACCTGTTCCAGGTGGCGTTGGTCCCATGACCATTGCCATGCTCTTAGAGCAGACCTTCCAGGCTGCCTCAGAGACTCACCCTGAATAGAAGAAACAAGTCCTTGGAAGTGGTTCTCCAAGGACTTTTAAAATTTCTTACAAAATTTTCAGAAAAATAGGGAAAATTCTGAAAAATATATTGATTTTTCAGACAAAATCTCCTATAATAAAAGCAGAAACTAGGAGGTGTAGCTTATGAAAGAACAGGAGAATGTGGTCGTAGAGGTGTCCCAAAAACTTTTCCAAGCCTTGGATCAGCAGGAAGCATTAGCCATGCAGGAACTAGATGGAGTTGTACAAGATATTGAAACAGCTTACCAAGTTCAAGATGCCTTTGTCGCTCTAAGAGGCGAAGACGTTCAAGGCTATAAGGTCAGTTTGACGAGTGAAGAAACCCAACGGATGTTTGACTCAACAGAACCGTTTTATGGTCAGGAAACCGTTTCTCAATTTGTAAAAGGACCTGTCACCCTATCTTTACAAGACTTGTTAGAGCCCTTGATCGAAATCGAGTTGGTATTCCGGGCCAAAGAAGACCTATCTCCCGAGGATTCTTTGGAAGACTTGTTGGATAAATTGACCCTTGCGCCGGGGATTGAGGTACCTGATGCACGCTTCAAAGAGTGGTTCCCAACCCTCAGCAAATATTTGGTTGTATCCGATAGTGCTGTAGCTGGTCGAATCCTGTATGGAGAAGAGCAGGATCTCAAAGGGCGCTTTACAGTAGCGGAATTGGCCCAAATTCCAGGTGTTCTTTATAAGGATGGAGAAGTTCTCGGTCAAGGTCTGTCTTCCCAAGTTTTAGGCAATCCCCTAGAGTCAGTCAGCTGGTTGGTGAAAAAGCTAGCGAGTCATGGCAAAACCTTTAAAAAAGGCCAACAAGTTTCCAGCGGTACCTTTATTATCCCACCCCACTTGGAAAAAGGACAGTACCGTGTGGAATATGGCAGTGGTGTTGGTCATCTAGACTTGACCGTTGTGGATTAATTCCATGCATCATAAAAGGAAATCTCCCAATCGAGATTTCCTTTTTGCGTTTAAAAAGAGGCCGGGACAAAAGTTTAGCCTCTCTCTTTATGATTAGCAAAATAAGATGACGCAGTAGTTGATTGAGCCTAGCAGCATTGTATGCTGTTAGAGAGTACCTAATCTTTTTTGCGAAGCAAACTCCAATCGTTCGCTTGATAGCGAACATTTCATGTTCGTCCATGTCATAGGCTCAGCGAGTCAATTCCTGACTCGCTGAGAGGACTCCGAACCCGACCTAATCAACCTTGCGGAGGTGGGACAGAACCAATTTTTTCAAATTTAGTTCTGTCCCACTCCCTTCTTAAAATGGTTCTATAATAAGTTGTGTGGAAAGTTCAAATTCCATACAGCTTTTTTTGTCATTCAGAGCACAAAAAGAGAGTGTACAATATCTTGTGTAAACGCAAAAAAAGAATAAATCCTGTTATAGTAGAGTTAGACAAAAAAATACTACTAGAAAGATTTATTCCCATGACCCAGTTTATCACAGATTTAACCACATTTCTAGCTAATCATTCA